>JBGPNZ010000324.1:0-2517 GCA_041487795.1 Nitrospiraceae bacterium | reverse complement strand
CCAAAGCATCCGCATGGTCCAGGTATCCGTCGTGGCCCGCCAGTTGCGTGCGACGATGAAAGGGGAAAACGTGACTGCCGGCACGGCCATTGTGTCCCCGGCTCCGCTTGTCATCCAGGATCACAACCATGCGAATGGCGTTTTCGCAGCCGGCGATCTTGCGACGCAGGCCGCGCTGGCGACCTATACGCAGACACAGCGCCGCGTGCTGACCAGGACGGTGCAACTGAAGAATATGGGGCTCTTTTGAACGAGCGTGGGAAGGAGACGCATGCGACAGACGGACTGTAGGCTTGAGAGATTGGCCAATCAAGAGGGCGTGGCCTTGCTCACCGTGCTGCTCCTTCTGATGGTCATGACCGTGATCGGCATTGCCTCCATCACGATCACGGCATTGGAAAACCGCCTCGCCGGCTTTGTTCGAACGGGAGAAGCCGCCTCGGTGGCGGCCGAAGCCTGTCTCAGCACTGCAAAAATCACGATCGAGCAGGCCATCAGCAACGGGACTGTGCCGGCCGCATTGCTGGACAATGCCAATCCCGCCGGCCCCGTTCCGCAGGCGAACAAGGCGACGTTGGATAACGAAATCATCGGCGTGGCAGGGTTTGAGAACTTCAACGACGCGCTTCCCGGGACCTACCCGAATTTTAATTTGGGGGTGCCCAGTCCGGCTCAGACGCTGAACAACTTCACGGTGCAAGGCGACATTGACCGGCTCTACGCGCAAGCGAAGTCGGGAAGTGGCATGGAGGCGAATGCGGGCTATGCAGGAACCGGCACCGGCGCGGCCAGCGGCGGCGTCGACATCTTGTACCAGATCAACTGTCTTGCGACGAATGCCGCAACAAACAGCAAGGCCCGGATCACCGCGATCTATGCCTGCACGGCGACCGCGGAATCCTGCCAGAGAAAAATCTAGGAGGCAGCGATGGAAGAACAGCGCGCAGGGAACAGAGGGAACACCCACATTCAACAGGGCGACGGTGATGAATGGACAAGCAGCCCGGTGCTTGCTCTGCTGGCGGTGTTGCTGGCCGGCGGTATTACGCTGGGCGGGGCGGGCACGAGCTGGTCGGAGTCGGAGGGTGGTCCTCCGCCGCCACAGCCCTTTTCGGTTCCGGTTCTCGCCACTTTCCAGAGCGGCAGGATTACGGATGTCCATGGGACGACGGTTCAAATTGACCAAAGGGACTATGAGCTCCGGCCTGACGTGCAAATCCAAAATCCCCAGGGCATGCCGATGGAAGCGCACGATATCAGAAAACGCGCGTTGGCCAAGTTTCACCTGAAGCAGGGACGCATCGACATGCTGGTGGTGATTCTACCGGACTAGGCGACGAGGCCGACAACGGTCGAGAATGCGAAATGCCGCGTGAAGCGTGGCTGTGACGCACGAGGCAAAAGAGTCAGCTGAGTAGGAGGAATTAACAATGTTCAAGAAAGCCGTGTTCGCGGTTGCGGGCTGTGCGCTTATGACGGTGCTGGCCTCATCGGGAGGGGCCGCCCCCGTCCCGCCGCTCGCCGATTACAAAGCCGTTCCCCCGTTCGTGTCCCAGACGGTGGTCCCCAACGTCATGATCCTGCTGGACACCTCCGGCAGCATGAACAGAGCCTTCGACAACACGGTCTTTGATCCAAACGAAATCAATAATGGCCCGTTTGATTATCGCGAGTGCTACCAATATGCGAGCAGCCGCTTTCAGCCGGATACTGGCACGGCGAATGGCGCCCACCCGGTGGCCTGCGCTGGGACGTATGATTGGAGCGGAAATCTGCTGAACTATGCCGTGGTGCGAAGGGCGGACATTACGACCTGGGCCTTGATCGGGGGGCAGTGTGCCGTCGCGCGGAACGCGGACCTTAGCTGCAATCGCATCAAACTGCTCAGCAATTTCTTGTCCGACCGCAGAGCAACCCAGCAAATCACTGTGGCCCAGGCGGCGGGCCTGATGCCGGCGTCACTCGTTCCGACGGGCGGCCAAAGCAATGGCAACGTCTATTTCCACATCATGACGGGGAGTCTTGCGGACAGTTTCTGCGTAGATAATGACTCGACGCCAAACAGTACGGGATCGGGGGTCTGCGAGGATGGCGCTGATGCCACTGCCTACGCCGAACAACGGTTCGTGAAGGTCCTCGACGTGGACCCCTTGATCCCTGCGAGCGGCGCGATCCAGTCGATCGGCACCAGGGCCCGTTTCGGGCTAGCGGAGTTCAACCAATCAGGGGCCGCGGCCGAGGGCGGTGGCGGTAAGGATGGCGGCCGGATCGTCACCGGGATCGGCACAGCCGTGAGTACAATGATTACGAGTATCGAATCCCTGCCGTACGATCACTGGACGCCGTCCGCCGAGGCGCTCTATGAAGTCGGCCGTTATTTTGCCCAGTTGGCTCCGAATTATTCCGGCTCCGATTACACCGCCGCCGTGGGCACGGCGACCGATCCCTATTATTTCACCGCGCCGACCTGGGCCTCGACCAACCAGTACGCCAAATGCTGCCAAAGTTTCGTGCTCT
>JBGPNZ010000323.1:0-2522 GCA_041487795.1 Nitrospiraceae bacterium | reverse complement strand
GGACCTGTCGCGTCTGTTTACGAAAGACCGGGCTGACATGGGCTGCAGCTATCTGGATGAGGAACGTCTTCGCGCCGGCTATCTCGCGTATTTTCTTCCCGTCAATCTTGCCAAGGTGCAGACGCTGCTGGATGAACTGCCTGCGTTCGAAGCAGAGGGGCACCCGCTGGCGGTCCTGGACGTGGGGAGTGGGCCCGGGACGGGCGCGCTGGCGGCGCTGGATTGGCTGCAGCATCAGCCCGGGGACAGGCAGAGAGCGGTTGAAGCCGTTGTGCTGGACCAGTCCGCGCCGGCATTACGAAACGCAGCGCAGCTATGGACGGCCTACACGCGCACGGCCGGTGTGCCATCTGCGACGCTGGCTCCACTTCATGCGGATATTGGGAAAGGGCGATGGCTGGATGAGCTGCGCGCACGGCGGCCGGCGGGGTTTGATCTGATTCTTGCAGCGAACATGTTAAGCGAAGTCGGGGATGGAGCACGGAATGCGATCGAACGCCGCACCGCGCTGGCGGAAGGCCTGCTCAGCGTACTGGCGCCGCAGGGGTCGCTGATCCTTATGGAACCGGCGCTACGAGAAACTTCACGCGGACTCCATCTTGTGCGGGATCGATTGCTCGAAGCGGGCGTCTGCACGGTCTACAGCCCCTGTCTGCACGATGCGCCGTGCCCTGCGCTCATCAAAGAAGGCGATTGGTGCCATGAAGAGCGGGGCTGGACGCCGCCGCCGATTGTGTCGGCTATTGATCAGGTTGTCGGGTTTATCAAGGACGCGCTCAAATTTTCCTATGTGATCCTGCGCAAAGACGGCCGGACGATTGTGCCGAGGCGTCCGGATATCTTCCGCGTCGTGAGCGAGTTGAGGGAGATGAAGGGGGAAAAACGGGCTTGGCTATGCAACGAGGCTGGACGGCCGGAAGTGGGGCGGCAGGACAGGCTGCGGTCCGAGACGAATGCGGCGGTGGACGGGTGGCACAGGGGAGCAATCGTCCGGATCAGCGAGATTGTGAGGAAAACGAAAGACGGTCGTCAGAGCACAGTGGGGAGAATCGAGAAGTCAGCTGACGTCGAGATAATAAGACCTGCCTAATTAAGACAGGGAGGAGGGTGTCTTGGCTGATCCCCTTGCTCGCAGAGGGCGCACGATAAGAATGTGCTCCCTCGATGCGCGCAGTCGGGGATCAACCATTCCACCCCATTTTAAAGAGTGTGGGCGGGGACAGGCCGCTGATGGGCCTGTCCCCGCTCGGAATGGAGTGCGCACAGCATTCTTGCTCCGTACAGAAAAAGCGCATAGGATTTGCCGCAATCAATCAAAGGGGTTCACGTCGACCGTTGGGCCCCACAAGTCTTCCCCCTGTCAAGGGAGCCACTCATGAAACTGTCGTGTTCACTGTTCGTTGCTCTCCTCATGTCGCTTGCCTCGCTTGCGTCAGCCGCGGACGGCCTCATCGCCGTCAAGAGTCCGCACAGTGCAGCTAACACGATGAACCGGTTCGAAGAACTGGCAAAGCAGCGTGGCCTCACTGTGTTCGCTCGCATTGATCATGCGGCTGGAGCAGCCAAGGTAGGTAAAACACTTCGTCCAACGGAAGTGCTCATCTTCGGCAACCCGAAAGGCGGTACACCGTTCATGGAGTGTGCCCAGTCCGTAGGCATTGACCTTCCGCTGAAGGTCCTTGTGTGGGAGGACGCTTCGGCTCAAGTGTGGCTCGGCTACAATGACCCTGCGTTTCTGGCTCAGCGCCACGGCGTCGCACAGTGTCCGGTCGTCAAGAATCTTCGCAAGGCCTTGTCCGGCCTCGCTGAGGCCACTGTCGCGCCGTAAAAGGGTGAGCGTGGCGGTCGGTCTGCCTTCCGTGCTCGCGCAACGCGATCGTGGGAAAGGGCTTCCTGGCTGACTCGCTGTGCTCGCGCACCGCGCACGATCAGAATGTGTTCGGTGGACGCGCGCAGTTGCGAGTCAGCCCCGTCGCCCTAATTAAAAAGTGTGGGCGGGGACAGACCGCTGATAGGTCTGTCCCCGCTCGGAATAGAGCAGTTACAACGGTCTTGCTCTGTGCTGAAGTTGAGGGTTTGAGCGATGTGAGAACGACGCTGGAGGCTTTTTCAGCAGCCGTTAATCCGCTTCGGGTTCGGACCCGCCATGCTTATGCCTAACCTTGTCTTCGTCGAACAGATCGGCCATTTCTTCGGCGATCATGTCGCGGTCGTTCGGGACGGAGACGAGCGGAATCTCCTTGCGGGGCTTGGGTTCGTCGGGGGCTGGGGAGTCAGGCTTTTTTAGTTTTTCGTCGCTCATGATGGTCAGTATACACCATCCAACTGCGGCCGGTCCTATTCAAATGTTTCCAGCGAGGACCTTTCCGCGAACGGGTGACTGCATGTGTTGCAGGTGACGAGGTAGTAGGCCTCCCGCACGGACAGGACGATCCGGAAATCCAGGGTCACGCCGTGCGCCTGGCATTTCAGGCAGGGGACGGCTTTCATGATGTATGGAATGTCCGGCTGCGTCCGCTGGT
>JBGPNZ010000322.1:0-2533 GCA_041487795.1 Nitrospiraceae bacterium | reverse complement strand
TTTCTTCCGAGTCCGAGGACGGCGTAGTTGGGAGGGAGCACTCCGTCGAGGAGCAGATTGTAGACTGCCGGGACAAGCTTGCGCTTGGCAAGGTCGCCGGATCCCCCGAAGATCACCAGTGTGCAGGGCTCGGCGGACGATCCAGGTCCGGCTTGGCTCATCGAAAGGCCTCCATGCTTGGCGGCGTTAGCGTTTCCTGACGGAATGTCCGCCGAAGGCGTTTCTCAATGCCGCAAGCATTTTTTCTGCAAACGACTCTTCCTGGCGCGAACGGAATCGCGTAAACAGGGCGGTGGTCAGAGTGGGAACCGGCACGTCCTTATCAATGGCATCCGCAATCATCCAGCGACCTTCGCCGGAGTCTTGCACATAGCCTTTGAGGTTGTCGAGACGCGGGTCTTGAGACAACGCGCCTGCGGCCAGTTCGAGGAGCCAGGAGCGCACCACGCTGCCATGCATCCACAGATCGGCGATTTTTGCCAGGTCGAGTTTGTACTCGCTCTTTGCCATCAACTCGAATCCTTCCGCGTAGCCCTGCATCATGCTGTACTCGATGCCGTTGTGCACCATTTTGACGTAGTGCCCGGCCCCATGGCCACCCATGTGGGCCCAGCCGTCCTCAGGGGCCAACGTTTTGAAAATGGGCTCCAGGCGTTTCACCGGTTCTTTTTCGCCGCCGACCATCAGACAATAGCCGAGCTTCAGTCCCCAGACGCCGCCGCTTGTGCCGGCATCCACATATTCGATCCCTTTCTTTTTGAGCTCGGCAGCTCGACGCACGTCGTCGACGAATCGGGTATTCCCGCCGTCAATGATCGTATCGCCTTTCTGAAGCAGTGCCGCCACCGCGCCGACCGTTTCTTCCGTCGGGGCACCGGAGGGCACCATAATCCAGACCGCACGGGGCGTCTTTAGTTTCGATACCAAATCGGCGAGGGAGGAGGCGCCCACGCAGCCCTGGCTTTCGGCCTGTTTTACCAAATCGGCCGTACGGTCGTAGGCGATTACTCGATGCTTGTCACGCTGGAGGCGCGTGACCATGTTCATTCCCATCTTGCCTAATCCAATGAATCCGATCTCCATGGGCCGTCCTTTCCCGTTCGCCACGCAGCTTGTGTCGCGCGGACTCGTGAGTATGTCTTATTGCGGGCCGATTCTAGCACAACAGGCTAAAAAGCTTAATAAATCTTCTCTAAGGAATGGAACGCCTTCCGCGTAGCTCTATCAGTTTCAATGCTCAAGGAGAGAAGTCTTCTGTGGATAATTTGACCAGAAGCACTGATCGCGTCAAAAATTGTCATTCGGCTAGGACGAGTGCAGGATACTGTAGGGCGTTTCTTTGACATAACCCTAGGTGTTTACTATACTGTTCGCAGCCTGTTTCTATCCGAGAACACATGTGTGGTAGGCGGGATAACCTGGGAACGAGCTAAGGATTTAGAGAGTGCTGCATTTCAGAGAAGGGAGCGAGCGACATATGGAAGACGGGGAGCTCAGCATGATGTTGGGATGCCGTCGCCTTGCAGCAGGCATTGCTGTGCTGGCGCTCACGGCGTCTGGCGCCTGGGCGGACAGCCCTCCCTCCTCAAAGGATCAGATTGACGTCGGCATCTTTACCGCAGTGGAAGGGAAGGTGGCCGTCACCCATCCCGATCTTCAAAAGTCCATTCCCGTCAAGATTCAGGACGGCGTGCTGTTCAAGGATGTGATCGAAACGGACAAGGAATCGCGTACTAAAGCGCTCCTGAACGATGACAGCATTCTGACCGTCGGCGAGCATAGCCGGGTAGAAATTACCGAACATATCTACGATCCCAATAAGGGCATGCGCAGTGTGGTGCTCAATCTGGTCAAGGGCAAGGTGCGTGCCCTCGTCGGCAAAGCCTTCACGGGATCTGGCTCTAAATTCGAAATTCACACACCGACCGCCGTGGCCGCCGCCCGCGGAACTTACTTCATTGTGTTTCACATCAACGGCGTGAGCGGGATCAGCAATATCGGCAATCATGGCCATGTAGATTTTTCTTCGGGTGGGCACACTGTGCCTGTCCCGCCAGGGCATTTCTCATTTACGCCGCCAGGTGGAGGGCCTCCCGCGCCGCCATCGGTTAACACGGGGAGTAACGTTCCTCCGCAGGTTGCCAATGCCATTCAGGGAACGGAAGTCAAGGATAGCCCAAAGGAGGAAAGTCCCAAGCAGATGGCGATGGCATCGGGCGGAACCGCGCCCGTGATGTCTCCTTCGAGTTTAACTCCCCCAGGCACCAGCGGCCCTGGCGGCTCTAGCGGAAGTGGTGGAGGAGGGAGTTCTCCGTCTTCCGGACCAACTGGTCCAACTGGAGGTGGGACCAGTCCACCAACGGTTATTATTCCTGCTGTCATTGCAGCGCCGCAGATAATTGAGCAAACAAATCCGCAGCCGCCGCCTCCGCCCCCTCCAGCAGAGCCGCCTCCGCCGCCTCCGGGGCCGACACCGCCACCCCCGCCGCCACCGCCGGGGCCAACGCCACCTCCGCCTCCGCCGCCTCCGGGG
>JBGPNZ010000321.1:0-2542 GCA_041487795.1 Nitrospiraceae bacterium | reverse complement strand
CCAAAGCCGGCATGACGTTCATTGACATCGTCGCCGGCGGCGGCAACGCCCGGTCCAAGGGATTTCTGGTCCAATCGAAATAACTCTCGGCTAGCGGCAAGGGGCGAGAGGCAAGCGGTGGTGCCGTCTCGCCCCTCTCAGTTTTGCTTCGTTCCCCCTCGCCTCTTGCCTCGTGCCTCTCGCCAGTCCCAGTCGCTTCGCTCGACACAAATTGAGCCCGTATGCTACCTTACACCGACTTTGAGGCCGCCAACGGCCTCTGTCGGCCTAACTTCAGCTGGTGAAAGTCGGCGATGTTTAAGAAAATTCTGGTCGCCAACCGGGGTGAAATTGCGATGCGCGTGATTCGCGCCTGCCGCGAATTGAACATCGCGACTGCCGCCATCTATTCTGAAGCCGACTCGACCGGCATCTACGTCAAGAAAGCGGACGAATCCTATCTGGTCGGTCCCGGCCCTGTGAAAGGCTTCCTGGACGGGCAGCAGATCGTAGACCTGGCGCGCCGCATCGGAGCGGACGCAATCCATCCGGGCTACGGCTTCCTGTCGGAAAACGCCGGCTTCGCCCATCTGTGCCAGGCGTCGGGCATCACCTTCATCGGGCCGTCCCCGCAAGCCATCCACTTGATGGGCGACAAGATCCAGGCGCGCAACCTGGCGAAACAGGTCGGCGTGCCGATCGTGCCGGGCACGGAGAGCGGCGTCACCAGCGCGGACGAAGCCCTGGCCTTCTGTCGCGGCGCGGGCTACCCGGTCATGATCAAAGCCAGCGCCGGAGGCGGCGGGCGCGGGCTGCGTGTGGTCCGGTCCGACAACGAGCTGCACGCCAACATGGAAACGGCCTCGCGCGAAGCGCTGGCCGCCTTCGGCAACGGCAGCATCTTCATCGAGAAATATATCGAGCGGCCTCACCACATCGAGTTTCAAATTCTCGCGGATCGCCACGGCAACATCGTCCACCTGGGCGAACGCGACTGTTCGATCCAGCGCCGCCATCAGAAGCTGATCGAGATCGCGCCGTCGCTCGTGTTGACGCCGGAACTGCGCAAGGAGATGGGCGACGCCGCCACGGCCATCGCGCGCGGCGTGGATTACGACAATGCAGGCACGGTCGAATTTCTCCTCGACCAGCAGGGCCGCTACTACTTCATCGAGATGAACCCGCGCATCCAGGTCGAGCACACGGTCACGGAGCAGATCACCGCCGTGGACATTGTGCGGGCGCAAATCACGATCGCCGCCGGCCGGCCGCTCGAGTTCAAACAGAGCGACGTGACACTCCAGGGCCACGCCATCCAGTGCCGCATCAACGCCGAGGATCCGCGGAACAATTTCAGGCCGGTGACCGGCAAGGTCACCGCGTATCTCTCGCCGGGCGGCATCGGCGTCCGCATCGACGGCGCCGTGTACAAGGATTACGACGTGCCGCCCTATTACGACGGCCTGCTGGCCAAGCTGACGGTCCGCGGCCGCACGTGGGAAGAAACCGTCAGCCGCATGCACCGCTCGCTGGAGGAATACGTCCTGCGCGGCCTCAAGACGACGATTCCTTTCATGGAGAAGATCATGGAGGAGCCGGATTTCAGGGCCGGACGGTTCGACACCTCCTACCTGGAGACACATCCGGACGTGTTCAACTACGACGAACACATCGAACCGGAGGATCTGGTGCTGGCGATTTCCGCGTGCATCGCGGCGTATGAAGGGCTTTGAGTTGCGAGACTCGCGCGACTCGAGCGAAGGCGCGACTGGCATGAAAGATTCTTCCCGGGTCTCGCATTTCTCGCGCGTCACGCGAGTCCCGCGAAGCAGTGCATCACGGATGACGAACGCATATGGCAACACGTAAACCCACAAAGAAGTCCGGCAAGGGCAAACCAGGGCTCGACGTCACGCCGGCGCCGGGGAAGAAACTGCTGATTACGGACGTCGCGCTGCGCGATGGCCATCAATCGCTGCTCGCCACGCGCATGCGCACGGAAGACATGCTCCCGATCGCGCAGAAGCTGGATGCTATCGGCTACTGGTCGCTGGAAGTCTGGGGCGGCGCCACGTTCGACACCTGCCTGCGCTTCATCAAGGAAGACCCGTGGGAGCGGCTCCGCGCGCTACGCGCCGCCATGCCGAACACCAAGCTGCAGATGCTGCTGCGCGGGCAGAACGTCGTGGGATACCGGCACTACGCAGACGACGTGGTGGCGCGCTTCATCGAGCGTTCGGCGACCAACGGTATCGATGTGTTCCGCATCTTCGACGCGCTGAACGACATCCGCAACATCGAGCATTCGGTTCGTTGCGTGAAGGACCATGGCAAGCATGTCGAGGCCTCGCTCTGCTATACCGTGAGCCCCGTCCATACCCTGGACAGCTTCGTGGACCTGGCGAAGCGCCTGGAGGATCTGGGCACCGACACGCTCTGTATCAAGGACATGGCGGGCCTGCTGGCGCCGATGGACGCCTATCACCTGGTGAAAAAACTCAAGGCTACGGTGAACGTGCCCATCCACCTGCACACGCACTACACGTCGGGCATGGCGTCCATG
>JBGPNZ010000320.1:0-2551 GCA_041487795.1 Nitrospiraceae bacterium | reverse complement strand
GGATCGGTTCCTGGTCCCGTATCCGTTCAGCCGTGGCCTGTTTTGCTGGGGAGAGCCGATCTGGGTTTCGCGTGATGCGACCGAGGCGGAGATGGAAGCCAAGCGGCGTGAGCTGGAGTCGGCGCTGAATCGAATCACGGCCGAAGCGGACGAAAAGGTCACTCGTCATTCGTAATTCGTCATTCGTTTGCGGAGCAAGCAGGATTCAGCCGTCCATTCACAGCGATTCACGAATGGCGAGTAACGAGTAACAACATGTGGTATTTCCTCTACAATGTCCTGCTCTTCGCGGCGTCTCCCATTATTTTCCTGATTCTTCTCGGAAAGAAGCGGTGCCGGAGAGGGTTGCCCGAAAGGCTCGGGTTATCTGGTTTTTCTGGTTTGTCTCGTTTATCTGGTTCCCAACCAGACAAACCAAAGAAACCAAACAAACCAGATGAACCAGTTCTCTGGGTGCACGCAGTCTCGCTCGGTGAGGTGGTCGCCGTGACGCCGCTCGTACACGCGATTCGCAAGCGGTATCCCCATGACCGCATCGTCGTCTCGACGGTCACCGAGACAGGGCGGGAGGCGGTGGAGCAGCGGCTGGCCGGTGTGGCCGAACACTGTTATGCCCCGTTGGATTTTCCCTGGACGGTGTCGCAGTTCGTCGAGCGGCTTGCGCCCAGAGCGTTTCTGTTCGTGGAGACCGAGCTCTGGCCCAATCTGCTCCGTGCGCTTCACCGGCGGAACATCCCGACCGTCATGGTCAACGGCCGGCTGTCTTCCGATTCGTTCCGCGGATACCGGCGGATCAAGCCGTTCATGAGGCAACTCCTGAATGCCGTGACGCTGTGCCTGATGCAGTCCGATCGCGATGCCGAGCGGATCATCGCGCTCGGCGCACGCCCGTCGCGCGTAAAAAAAACGGGCAACATCAAGTTCGATCAGCCGCTGCCGGACCCGAATGGTGTGACAGGCGGCCTGTCGCGCGGCGTGCTGGGGTTGCGGGATGACGAGGAGCTGATCGTCGCGGGGAGCACGCATCCGGTGGAAGAGGATCAGCTCCTGTCCTGCTACGAGGCGCTGCAGAAGGAGTTTCCGTCGCTGGTGCTGTTGTTGGCACCCCGGCACATCGAGCGGGCCCAGCAGGTCGAAGCATCCGCCAGGGCGAAAGGGCTGGCTGTGCAGCGACGCAGCGAGATGGAAAGCGGCCGAACCGACGCCGCAATAACCGGACGGCCGAGGGTGATCGTGCTCGATACAAGGGGCGAATTGGCGCAGGTCTATCATCATGCCGTGCTGACATTTGTCGGGGGGACGCTCGTGCCCGTCGGCGGACACAATTTGCTGGAGCCGGCGCTGTGGGGCAAGCCGGTGTTCTTCGGATCGCATACGGATCATTGCGTTGAAATCGCCACCCTGCTGACCAACGTGGGCGGCGGGATGCAGGTGTCCGGTGGGCAGGAACTCACTGCCGGTATGGCGGCGCAATTGCGTGATCGCGCCGCGTTACGGCGCATGGGAGAGGCGGCGAAATCCGTGGTGCTCGACAATCGCGGAGCTCTGCAGCGCAGTCTCGATCTGATTGCCGGCGTGCTGGAGCAAGCCCCACCCAGCCGGCCCAGTCGGAATGCTGCGCTCCATCCGAAAGGAATGTTTCCGCAGTGGCTGCTGTGCGCGCTGGCGGTGCCCTATGGCCTTGTGGTTCGCGCGCGCGCGGCGCTGTACCGGCTCGGGTGGCTGACCGGCCGGCGGCTGCCGTGCCGTGTCGTGAGCGTAGGCAACCTCACCGTCGGCGGCACCGGCAAGACACCGGTGGTCATTGCGCTGGTGGAACAATTGCTCGCACGCGGCCAACGCGTCGGCGTGTTGAGCCGTGGCTATCGCCGGCAAAGCCGGGAGACGGAACTGCTCGTCTCGGACGGCCGGGCGGTGCTTGTGGGGCCTGCCGAAGCAGGCGATGAGCCGTATCTGATTGCGACGCGCTGTCCGCGCGCGGTGGTGGCGGTCGGTGCGGATCGGTACCGGCTCGGCCGGTGGGTGCTTGAACGGCATCCCATTGATTGCTTCGTGCTGGATGATGGATTCCAGCATCTCGGGCTGCACCGGGATGCCGACCTGTTATTGGTGGACGCGTCCGATCCCGCAGGACTGCAGGCGCTCGTGCCGGCCGGCCGGCTGCGGGAGCCCCTCTCGGCGGCCTCCCGCGCAACGGCCCTTCTCATGACGCGTGCGGACGTCGGAAACTGGCGGGACGTGGTCGAAACGATCGAGACAGCCACGGGCAGGGCGGCGCAGCCGATCCTCAGTCAGTTTCGGGCGGAGACATTGATCGATGTGGCGACCGGTGAGGTTCGAAAAGCCGAGACGCTGGCGGGGAGGACCGTTGTGGCGGTCAGCGGCATCGGCAATCCGGCCTCGTTTGCGACGCTGCTGCATCGGCTTGGCCTGAGGGTCGGCGATCAGATCATTTTTGCCGATCATCACGACTATACGACAGCCGATCTGGAGTCGGTGCGCGAGCGGGCCCGGCACAGCGGGGCCGATATGATCGTGACGACGGAAAAAG
>JBGPNZ010000319.1:0-2561 GCA_041487795.1 Nitrospiraceae bacterium | reverse complement strand
GGCCGAAGCCGGCGCGGTGGGCTGGATGTTCCACCGCAAGGGCGATATCGTCGTGCCCAAGGAGCAGGCCGACGAAGACAAGATGCTCGGCCTTGTGCTAGACGCCGGCGCCGAAGATTTGCGCGACGACGGCTCGGCCTGGGAAGTGGTGACGCCGCCGGAATCGTTTGAGCCTGTGCGCGAGGCCTTGGTCAAGGCCGGCGTCACGCCTGCGTCAGCGCAGATCGCCATGGTGCCGCAGAACTACGTCAAGCTGACCGGCACGCACGCGCAGCAGATGTTGCGGATGGTCGAGGCGCTCGAAGAACACGACGACGTGCAGCACGTGTACGCCAACTTCGATATCGACGAAAAAGAGATCCAGGCCGCCATCGCCGCCAGTTAGCCGCCCGCTGCGCCCGAAGGACAAAGCCTTTTAAAAAAAGACTACCCTGGTGTTTTTCAGGCAACGTAAACTGTTCACGCCCAAAGTTGGGCGCCGCGGCATCACGCCGTGCGCACACATTTTCTCGATGACGATACCTCCGAGATGAAATCGCCGACGCAGAAGCACGGCGGCCCGATATCGAGAATGGAGCGGGGGACGATTCGCGTGCTGGGGATCGACCCGGCGGCGGCCGGACCGACGGGCTACGGCGTGGTGGAATCCGACGGCCGCGATTGCCGGATGCTGCGCTTCGGGGCGCTCCGGGCGGCGGCGCGCAACGGCGATTTCCCCGCGCGGCTGCGCACCATCCACGCGCTGGTCGCGCAGCTCATCGAAGAATTCGCGCCCGAGAGCGTAGCCATCGAGGCGGTCTTCACCGCGCTCAATATGAAGACTGCGCTGAGGCTGGCCGAGGTGCGCGGCGTGGTCCTGCTGGCCGCGGCGCAGGCGGGCGTGCCTTCGCACAGCTATTCGCCGCGCGAAGTGAAGGCGAGCATAGCCGGCTACGGCCATGCCGGCAAAGAGCAGATGCAGGTCATGGTGCGCGCGATGCTGGGAATGAGCGAGACACCCGAGCCCGCCGACGCTGCCGACGCCCTGGCCGTCGCGCTCTGCCATATCCACGCGGCGCAGGCTCTGGCGCGGATCGCGGCGGCCACCGCCCCGCGAGCCGGGACGGGGACACACAGCCGCTCGGGCGCGGCGCGCGTCTCCTCGCAACGATGATGATTCCCGCAGTCCGGCGCCGGTTCTGGTTTCTTCCACTGCTGCTCCTGGTCCCTGCGCCTCTGCTGGCCGGCGACGGCGCCACGATCACCTACCGCCGTGTGTTCAAGTCCAGTTCGCCGGAATTTATCGAGATCAAGGTGAGCGAAGGCGGCGCGTCGAGCTACGACATCCGCCAGCTCGACGATTCGCCGAGCCCGCAGCCGTTCGAGGTGGGCAGCCTGCTGCGGGCGAAGATTTTCGAGCTGGCCGCGCAAATCAATAATTTCCGCGACCAGCAGCTCGACGTCCGCCGCCGCATCGCCAACCTCGGCGAGAAAACTTTCCGTTACGAAAAGGGAGGGCAGGCGTACGAAGCCAGCTTCAACTATACGCTGAACGCTACGGCCAGCCAGTTGATGCAGGTTTTCGAGGGGCTGGTGCGCCAGCAGGAACACCTGACCACGCTGCTGCGCCGGATGAAGTACGACCGGCTGGGCGTCAACGACGCCCTGCTGCAATTCGAGTCCGACCTGAACCGCAAGATCCTGCCTGAGCCGGAGCGCATGCTTCCGACGCTGGAGCAGATCGCCAATGATGCGCGCTTCGTCGAAATCGCCCGGCAGCGTGCCCGGTCGCTCGCCGAGCGCATCCGCAACGCCTCCTAGCGCGGCGCCCGCGACACCTGCCGCTAATCCGCGAAGGCCAGATAGCCGATTACGGCCAGGTTTACAACGGGCAGAAACAATCCGATCACCAGGGCTCCAGACTTGCCCCGCGCCTCGCAGACGCCCACCCAAATTAGGATGACGATGACGATGTTGACCAGCGGGACAAACATCAGCAGCACCCACCAGAGCGGCTTGCGGGCGATCTTGCACAGCAACAGAAAGTTCAGGATCGGAATCCAGGCCCACCAATCGTCCTCGGTGTTGGTCTTCTTCGCGATCAGATGGGTGCACAGCGCCATATAAACGTATAGCGCAACGATGACCAGCATCAAGATCCCGAAAATACCCGCACCGAGCGCCGGGGAGAGGGCGCCACGGAAAAGCATCAGGGCCGGAGAGGGATTCATCGGCTGCTCCTTTTCTGTCGGGGTGGGCTCCTTCCAGGAGCCGATCGGGAAGGTCCCTTCCGGAAGGTAGGGTGTTGGCGAGTTAGAGTCAACGCGGTTTCACGCGGACGTTTCGAGGCCGGAGTTCCAGCCTCAGTAAACCCTGCCTAGCTAAGGGTGTAGCCCGAGCTGTCAAGCACCGAGGATCTGGCCCTTGACGCCACGGGCTGACGGCGCGACCATTCGATGAGGGGCGCGCAACCTTCTTGTCCCCCGCGCCGTCCAACTAGGCAGGGAAGGTCCCCGAAAGGGGGTTGCCATGAAGCGTCGTCACTTAGGTTTTCTCGCGATCCTAGCCGCGGCAAGCCTTGC
>JBGPNZ010000318.1:0-2569 GCA_041487795.1 Nitrospiraceae bacterium | reverse complement strand
TAGGCGCGGGTGATGAACACCCGGATGACGTGGAAGAGCAGAAACAGGATCATCAAGTCCACCGACACCTTGTGCACGCCGCGCACGAACCAGCCCAGATAGACTTCATGCGTAATCTGCTCCACGCTTTCGTAGGCCTTCTCCGGTGATGGCACGTAGTAAAAGGTCAGCATGAGGCCGGTCGCCACCAAGAGACCAAACAGCGTGAGAGGAATCGCCCCAAGCGTGTATGGCCACCAGTCCAAATGCTCCGGCAAGTCCTTCTGGATGTACTCTATCCAGGATTTGTTCTTTGCCGCGTGCTCGAAGGATTCGGTTTGCGGCTGTGATGTTGTGTTCATTTCTCTTGTGCCCATTTACGCACTTTGAACGTTCACGTACAGTTGTTCTCCCCGCTTGATCACCTCAAACCGATCGAGCGGGCGTGGCGGAGGCCCTGCGATGTTTGTTCCGTTCTTGTCGTATACGCCCTGGTGGCAGGGACAGAGAAACTGCTGGCGTTCCCTGTTCCATGACACGAGGCACCCAAGATCCGTGCAACGCCTGGAAAAGGCCGCGACGCCCTCGTCCGTCTTGAGCACCAGAATCTTCTGGCCGCCGAGATCCAGCGACAGGGCTTCTCCCGGCTGAATCCGTGACTCCGCCCCGATGAGCACCGCTTCGGACCGTCTCGGCTTCTGGCTCGGGACCAGAAACTGAACGAATCGCAGCCCGAGGGTGCCGAGCCCGAAGAGGACCCCGAATCCCATCACCGCCTGGCTCAGAAACCGGCGTCGGCCGGCATCATCGTGAACAATGGCCATATGAACCTCGTGAAGTGTGACGGATCATGAGTACGCTTTCTCCCCGTGTTCAGTGATGTCCAGCCCAGCGACCTCAGCGTCTTGATCCACGCGCGGCCGCAGGACCAGCGTGAGACCTTTCACCAAGAGGAAGGTCATCGCCCCGGCAAAGGCCCAGACGACAACCACCGCCACCACCTGTGCGAAGAACTGGTAGGGATAGCCGTAGAACAGGCCGTCGCTTCCCTCCGGATTGACGGTCGTGGAGGCAAAGAGCCCGGTGGCGATCATGCCCCACGTGCCGCCGACACCGTGCATGCCGAACACGTCGAGCGAGTCGTCATACCCCAGAATGAGCTTCACGTAATTCACCACCATATAACAGAGCCCTCCGGCCCCGATCCCGATGACGACTGCCGAGAAAGGGCTGACATAGCCGGCCGCCGGAGTAATCGCCACAAGTCCTGCCACGGCCCCGCTCACCATCCCCAGGGCTGTGGGTTTGTCCCGTTGCAGCCACTCGACCGCCATCCACGTTAACGCCGCGGCGACTGCGGACATCTGGATCGCCACAAAGGCGCCGGTGACCGTGCTCATTGGCGCCTGCGCTGAACCGCCTGCAAACCCGAACCAGCCGACCCACATCAAGCCTGCTCCGCAGAACGAAAAAGGCAAATGGTTCGGCGTCATCTCGACTCGTCCGTACCCTTTGCGCGGCCCGATCATGACCGCCGCTACCAGTGCCGTCACCCCTGCGCTCACGTGGATCACCGCACCACCGGCAAAATCGAGCGCACCCAGATTCGCGAGCCACCCGCCTCCCCAGAGCCAGCGCGCAAGCGGTACGTAGACCAGCGGAACCCACAGGAGCCCGAAGAAAAGGAAGAACAACACCCGCATGCGTTCGACCAGCGCGCCCGTCACCAACGCCAGTGCAAACGCAGCGGTCATCGTATGGTAGGCCAGTTGTGGCGCCGGACTCCCCGGACTCCGGCCGAACGCCAGCGCATCCCCGAAGCACAGCCATTCCAGCGAGACTACGGCGAGCGCCAACAACGGCATGCCTATGGTGTTGAGCACGTTTTTCTTCCGCACCATCCCGCCGTAAAACAACGCCACGCCCAGCAGCGTCAACATCACCAGCGCGGTGGAAACCAGCAACCACAGTGTTTGATCGGACCGAAGCATCAGGCTATCACCTCGTGACCATCTCCGACGTGATGCTCAAAACGGATCATCCAGCAAGGCCGCAGGCGAGCCAAAACCGGAGGTGTACTGTTTCCAAGTACGTCGAGGATTTTGGCGACCCGAGAACGACGCTGGAGACCGTTTTCAGCATCACGAGTAAGCCCGTTCGTTGTGCTGGCTGAGATCCAATCCCATGCGCTCCTCCTCCGGCGAAATCCGCAAACCGACGAGGCGATTCACGAGTTTCAGGATAAGATAGGTTCCAATTCCGGCAAACAGCGCTACGGCCAGCGCTGCCAGAATCTGCACGCCGAAGAAACCAGCGTTGCCGAACAGCAATCCATCGGCTCCGCCCTGGTTGATCGCTTTGGAGGCCAGTACGCCCGTCGCCAGGATGCCGAAGATTCCCCCGACACCGTGAATGCCGACGACGTCCAGAGAATCGTCATAGCCGAACATCCCCTTTTTCATGATCGCCGCGTAGGACAGCCCGCCGGCCGCCAATCCGATCAGCATGGCGGAAAAGGGACCGACATAGCCCGCTCCCGGCGTCACGGTTGCCAACCCGGCCACCACCCCGCTGGCGACGCCGAGTACCG
>JBGPNZ010000317.1:0-2570 GCA_041487795.1 Nitrospiraceae bacterium | reverse complement strand
CCGCCTGTATGCTGTTGAGCACACGGTCGCTCACACTCTTGAAGCCCAACTGCTTCGGCGCTTGATGCGTCCCAGCCGTAGCGTCGGGGAGAGTCAGTCCCGTGACGACGCTGACACCATCACTGTCAAGATGCTGGACTATAGCAGCCATAGGCGTTCAAGACCCCGTATATGTCACGTTGAACAGTTTGGTGATCGACAGCACCCTGAGTGCCATCGAGTATGTGTAGAGACTGACGACCCCACCAGCCTGATCCGCGCCCTTCCTGAAGGGGACGGGAACAAACTCGCGAATGAATACCGTGAAGACGTTGCCGATCCAGTCCGTGAAGCCGTACGACGCACCTTTCGTGCGGAAGCGGGTGTGGAGCGCGATAACGGTCGGCTCATCGAGGAACTGTGGCGGCGCGCCGCGCAGATTAAGCGCGTTGTCTCTCATGAACGTGCCGAAGTCCTGAATGACGATCTTGCCACCAATCACCATGTGGACGCTGTGCCGCTTCTGCCAATTCAGAGGCTCGTACGTGTTCGGGTCGGTCGAGAACGTGACAGGCACCCCTCCCGTGTCGATAACCAACCCGCCGATAGTCGGGAAGGGCATGGTCTACCGCGCCGACGCCTCGAATTCAAGTTTCCTGATAAAGCCGTCCGAGAACTTGTCGAACATCCGGTTCATGATGTCAGGGATACGGCTAACAGTTGAATTGATAGCCTCCATCCCGCGCTTCTCGACTTCCGAAGACATACCGTCTAAGCGCTGAGTGAACCCCGGCACTTGGACACCCCCACCAACCGGCCCCCATCCACCGCCACCGCCGCCGAGTACAGAGTCAACTCCACCACCCGGAGTGAAACCGCCTCCTGATGGTGTTGGGTGAGCAGCATTCCATTCCCTTCCCGCTTTGATCATCTCGTCAATGCTCCTAGATATAGATGCCCCCCCATCATCTGCCCCTGTCCCGCCCGACCCGGAGGGACTGAAAAATTCTCGCCTCCCGGCCAGTATGGATTCGATCATCTGCTGCAACTGTTTTGCCGCCCGTTCCGCCGTGCTACCCAGTTCGTTCAGTCCTTTCAGCGGGCTACGCAATTCCCGCGTGAGTTGCAAGTCTTCAAGTTTAACGGCCCCGCCACGACCGAACTGCTGCGCCGTCTGCTGGGCTTCGAGAATCATCTGGCGCTCTTCGGCGACGATGTCGGCTTGAGAGGCGTACTTGACCTTGCGCTTCTGCAAGCGGGCGATGGCTTTTCCTTCCAGAGTCTCGCCGATGCTCGCCTCTTGCTGTGCCAAATCGTTCATCTTCTGGATCATCTGCTTGCGAGATTCGATAATTTTATCGTTCGTCTCGCGCTCAACATCAAGACGCTTCCCCTGCAATTCGGCTATTTTCTGCTGCGTCTCACGCTGCACTTCGTACACGTCGGAGAACTGCGCCGCCAACTTCTGCTGCTCGGCGATTTGCTGGTCGATTTCTTCTGTACGTATCGAGGCAGATTTCTTGAGAACGTCTTCGTCCATCTTCGCCGATTTCTCGGCGATCTCAACCTTGTCAGCGCCGGATGTTTCCAGAACCGCCTTCTCGCGCTTGACCTGTGACTCCATCGTCTTGAGCACCTGCTCGATATGCAGTTGACGTGCCTTCAATTCGTCGCCGAGCGCCTTCTTTGCGTCGTCGACTTCGGCAAGACGAATTGAAAGGAGCAGTTTGCGATTCTCAGCCTCAAGTGCCTGAACTTCCCGATTCGCCGCCTTGCGCGCTTTGGCGGCAGTCTCGGATTCGGGCGCTCCGGGTAGGCTACGCTTTGCTTCTTCCTCAGCGATCTTCTGGGCCGTCTCGCGTGCAATTTTAATTCTTTCTTCATTCGCTGCACGATTGAGACGCAACGCTTCGGCTGTCGAGCCGGTCTGCATCTTCAGGTTCATCAGGTTGTATTGCTCTTCGAGGGCGAGTTTGCGCTGTCGAAACTGTGCGTCCTCTTTGATTTCCGCTTCGTGCTGCTTCGCGACGCCCTCGGTGATGATGCCTCGACCCCCGGTCTTCGTGAGGGCCTCCTGCGTTTTCTTGATTGTCGCTTCAGCATCGGCAATAACGCGCTGCCCGCTCATATCACTGCCGAAGAAAATGGCACGTATCAGGCCACCGGCCATCGCCTGCGGCCCGCCAGTCACTGCCGTTGCTTTAAGTTCTGTCGCGCTCGACATCAAACGTTCAACGAGCAACTCTATGCCGCTCACCCACGTCGATTCGATCTCTGTGCGCAACGTGCGGCCACGAAGCGCGAAGCCTTCGGCGATGACGTTGTTCAACTTCTCCCACTGATGCGCCAACTCAGCCTGCGCCCTTGCCAGACCGGCGCTTTGTGTCATGAGAGAATCGGTGACAGAGGAACTTTCTTTCGCAGCAGCAACGAACTCGGCGAACTTTTCCTTGTTCAACGCCATGATCGGAGCGAGGCTGCGCCCTGCGCGACCGAACATCTGCATCAAGACGGCGTTGCGGGTTGACGCGTCACCAATGTCAGAGAGGCGGTCGCGCACTTCCATCAGCAGCATGCCTTCAGTTTTCATG
>JBGPNZ010000316.1:0-2598 GCA_041487795.1 Nitrospiraceae bacterium | reverse complement strand
GATAGGGCCCCAGCAGTTTGGTGTAGACGTCCAGGTACTTGATGGAGGCGTCCAGATAGTCATCGGCCAACCCTGCATCATCGGGAAACAGATAGGTCGCGATCTCGACCACCCGACCGGACGGATCGTGCCAGGCCCGCCGTTTCGAAACGAAACGATTGGCGGCCAGCGTGAGCGCCTCGGTCTTGTCTGCAACCTCCCAATCGGCCGTCGCGACGGCATCCTGAACCGTCCGGACAAGTTGTTTGCCGTGCGTGACAACCGTCCAATCACCGGGCGTCTTCGCACGCACGGCGAATGTCGGGAGCGAGCCGGGCAAATCCGGGTACCACAGCGTCTCTCCACTCAGGTAAACGCCTTCGGCGCCGACGTGGCCGGCGGTCTCGCTCGGCGTGACAAAACGCAGGTGCCGCGGTTCGCGCGGCGGCTCGTTGATCGCGCCCCGATACTGCCACATGAGCGTGACCGTCTCGTCCGTCTGCAGAGGCCGGATGAACCGGACGGTGACGGCCTGCCCGGCACCGGCCGGTCCAGTTCCCGGGACAGCGTGGAAGGAAAGCGGAAGAATGCCGGCCGGCCCCTGCCCCGCGACCAGCACGACGTGGAGATTGCCATGCAGCGTGAAGACCGCCTCCTGGACGTCATCCGCCAAGGCCCTGACCATCATGTGATCGACGGCGAGCAGCTCGTGCCGATCGGGGATCAGCCGCACTTCCAGCGTGTGATGGAGAATCTCCGCCTGGCTGGTAGATTGAGTGGCCGGCGGGTCGGCGCAGGCGGAGTCAACGGCACAGAAGCTCGCCGTCAGCGCCACGGCTATCGCATATCCGTGCCACGGCATCACGGTTCACTCCTGACCGAACAGCGCATCCACGAACGAACGCGCGTCGAAGTCCTGCAAGTCGTCGGCGGATTCCCCGACGCCGATCAGCCGGACGGGAATCTTCAGCTCCTCCGCAATCGCCACCACCACGCCGCCGCGGGCCGTGCCGTCGAGTTTCGTCAGCGCGATCCCGGTGACGCCGACCGCCTCATGAAATTGCTTCGCCTGCGCGAGCGCGTTCTGGCCCACCGTGCCGTCGAGCACCAATAAGACTTCGTGCGGCGCGCCCTGCAGCTCGCGAGCCAGCACCCGCTTCACTTTCTTGAGTTCCTCCATGAGATTCGTCTTGGTGTGCAGCCGCCCCGCCGTATCGATCAACACCACATCCACGCCGCGCGCCTTGGCGGCAGCGAGCCCGTCGAACACGACCGCCGATGGATCGGCGCCCTGCTTGTGTCGAACGACGTCCACGCCGATTCGACCGCCCCACAGTTCCAGTTGTTCACTCGCCGCCGCGCGGAACGTATCGGCGGCCACCAGCAGCGGCGTCACCCCGGCCTGTTTCAACCGCTGCGCCAACTTGGCGACCGTCGTCGTCTTGCCGACGCCGTTGACGCCGACCGCCAGGACGACAAACGGTTTGGGTCCCTTCTTGATGAGTTGTTCGATCGGCTCGCGTTGCCGGACATCGAGCGTCTCCAGAAGCACGCCCTTTAGCACCTCGATGACGCAGCCACGCTCCGGTTGACTGCCCGAGCGCGCCTCCTCGCGCAACCGATCCAGCAATCGTCCCACCGCCCGCGCACCGAGATCGGCCGCGAGCAATGTCGCTTCCAATTCTTCCAGCACGGCCGGGTCCGGTCCTTGGCTGAACAGGTGGTCCAGAGACCGGCTCAACGCCGCGCGCGTCTTGGCGAGTCCGTCGTGCAGGCGTGCAAACAAGCTCATTTTTTCGATCCCAGCGTCCGCAAGACAACCTGCTCACGCCGGCTCATCCGTCGCGCCTCGCGCGCGCTCCGTTCATGATCGTAGCCGAGTAAATGCAACACGCCGTGTATCACCAGCACGGCCATTTCGCGCTCGAGCGTATGACCGGCCTGCGCGGCTTGCCGCTCCGCCTGGGGCAGCGAGATGACGACATCGCCTAACAGTTCAGGCGCGAGGCGCGAGGCACGGGGCGCGGGACGTGCCGAGTGTTTTCGAACTGGAAAGGCCAGGACGTCGGTGGTGCGATCCTTGCGCCGGTAGAGACGGTTCAGTCGCCGCATGAACCGGTCACCGACCAGCAGGAGACTTAGATCGGCGCGGGCGGCACCCACCGCCCGGAGAATTCTCCCTGCAAGAGATCGCACTCTGGACAGGCGCAGCCGACGACTCCTGAGCCGGCTGCTGAGAACGACAGGCATTAATGGGGTTGCTGGTTCTCGCCGTGAGAACCGGATTTTGGCCTGGGGGGATGCGATTTGGCGCCGCGCGGGCCGGAGGCCGGCGGCTGGTGCCGTTCGTAGGCCTTGATGATTTCCTGGACCAGTTTGTGCCGGACGACGTCCCGTTCGTCGAAATAGACGAACTGGATGCCGGGAATCTCCTGCAGGATATCCCGCACCTCGATGAGCCCGGACCGGCGATCGGAAGGCAGGTCCACCTGGGTGATATCGCCGGTGACCACGGCCTTGGAGTTGAACCCCAGCCGGGTCAGGAACATCTTCATCTGCTCGGCGGTCGCATTTTGCGCCTCGTCGAGGATCACGAACGAATCGTTGAGCGTCCGGCCG
>JBGPNZ010000315.1:0-2617 GCA_041487795.1 Nitrospiraceae bacterium | reverse complement strand
TGGCGGTATCGGCCGGCCTGGCCTGTGCGTTGGTGCCCGCTCACGTCGGCGACCTCCTGGTCGGAACTGACGTGAGGATGGAGATAGACGATCACGAGGCCGCGCATGCCAGGCGGTCGTGCGCCGGCGAGATCGTGACGGCGGCGGTGCGGGCCGCAGAGCGTGCGGGGCTGCCTGTCCAGGCCGGATCGTTCGTGACGGCTTCGCGCATTCTGTGGCACTCGGCGGAGAAACGGGCCATGGCAGACATGACGGGCGCCATCGGACTGGACATGGAGAGCGCCGCTCTTGCGGAGGCGGCGGCCGAGCGGCAGGTTCCGTTTGCGATCGTCCGCAGCGTGTCCGATCTGGTGGACGAGAATCTTCCGGTGGACTTGAATCTCTTTAGGACACCTGCCGATTGGCTGAAAGGCTTGGCCGCCTGCGTGGCGGCGCCGTCGTGCCTGGGCGGGTTCATCCGCCTGCGCGCGCAGATGCACACGGCGTCCGATCGGATGAGCCGGTTCTTCGAGCGGTTTGTGGATGAGCTGTCGTAGGATGGTTGCGGCAATCCCGTATCTTGCAGATGGCGAGACAGCGCTGCGTGAGCATTTTTTAATGAGATTCTGTGAGGCGAGACGATGACGGCAGTGCTTCAACGAGTCGGTGGGGTGACGCTCTCGATGGCTTCAGAAATGACGCGCGTGCTCATCCATATTGATATTCGGGCTGACTCATGCGATCACGATTCCTATCTTGCAAATGGCGAGAGCGTTGCGTGAGTTATTTCTTGATGAGATTGTGCGAGGCAAAACGATGACGGCAGTGCTTCAACGAGTCGGTGGGGTGACGCTCTCGATGATCCAGGAGATGGGGCGCATGCTCATCTTCCTGCTCTCCACGTTCGGCTGGCTGACGAGG
This sequence comes from Nitrospiraceae bacterium, assembly GCA_041487795.1. Taxonomy (GTDB): domain Bacteria; phylum Nitrospirota; class Nitrospiria; order Nitrospirales; family Nitrospiraceae; genus 2-02-FULL-62-14. Next base: position 1,717 of record JBGPNZ010000315.1, on the reverse strand, counting down.
CCGCCGTTCCGGTTTTTTCAGATGGTCAAGCAGCTTCATTTCATCGGGTTCAAATCCACGTTCGTCATCGTGCTGACCGCCGCGTTCACAGGCATGGTGCTGGGGCTTCAGGGATATTACACGCTTCGCCGATACGGATCGGAAGCGGCGTTAGGATCGGCTGTGGCGCTCAGCATCATTCGAGAACTCGGACCGGTGCTCGCGGCGCTGATGGTCACGGCGCGGGCCGGATCGGCGATGACGGCCGAGATCGGCATTATGCGGATTACCGAACAGATCGATGCGCTGGACACCATGGCGGTCAATCCGTTGCAGTACCTGGTCGCACCTAAAATTGTGGCCAGTGTGATCGGTGTGCCGTTGCTCGTCGCGCTGTTCGATGTGATTGGGATCTACGGCGGGTACATCGTCGGCGTGGATCTGCTGAACGTGAATGCCGGGGCGTATTGGAGCTCGATTGAAGCGGCGGTGGAGTGGAAGGATGTCTATGGCGGCATCTGGAAATCAATCAGTTTCGGACTGATCATCAGTTGGATCTGCTGTTACAAGGGATATTATACGACGATGAGCGCGGAAGGGCTCGGAACGGCGACGACCGAAGCGGTGGTGCTCTCGTCCATCATGATTCTGGTCTGGGACTATTTCCTGACGTCGGTGCTTTTGTGAGACAGCAAGCGTGCAAGCTGACAAGCGGCACGTTTGAATCCGTGAATCCTTGTCAGCTTGGAACTTGCAGCTTGTCAGCCGAAATAAGCGAGCGTGTGCCATGATCAAGCTCGTCAACGTACAGAAATCGTTCGGGAAGCAGCAGGTCCTGCGTGGCGTGACGCTGGAGATTCCCAAGGGCAAGCTGACCACGATCATCGGCCGCAGCGGAGAAGGCAAGAGCGTGCTGCTCAAGCACATGATCGGCCTGCTCCAGCCGGACCGCGGTGAGGTGTGGGTGGACGGCATGGAGATTTCACGGCTGCGCGGGAAAGCGTTGAACGATGTGCGGAAACAATTCGCGATGCTGTTTCAGGGCGCTGCGCTCTTCGACTCCCTGACGGTGTTTGATAACGTGGCCTTTCCCTTGCGGGAAAAATTGCGCCTGCCCGAAAAGGAGGTCAGGGAGCGTGTCGATGACAAGCTGGAGCAAGTGGGCCTGGCCGGCATGGGGCATAAGTTTCCCGCCGAGCTGAGCGGGGGCATGAAAAAACGGGCCGGCCTGGCCCGGGCGCTGGTGATGGAGCCGGAGATCATTCTGTTCGACGAGCCGACGACCGGCCTCGATCCGCTCATGTCGAACACGATTCATCGCCTGATTCTGGACATGCACCGGATGTTCGGGTTCACTGCGGTGATGGTGAGCCACGAGATTCCTGAAATTTTTTCAATCTCGGACTGGGTGGCGATGCTGGAGGAGGGGCGGATCGCCGCGATGGCGCCTTCCGCCGATTTTCAGCGGATCGCCGATCCGACGGTGCGTGAGTTCATCACGGTCGGCGGGACAGTCTCGCTGAAGGACGTTAAACATTAATCGTGAAACGTTATTCGATAGAGACATTTTTGCGGTTAACGAATAACGGTTAACGTTGTTCACGCGCGTAACAATTAACGAATAACGGGAGCCAGGTTATGGATATGGAAAAAACCAAGCTTGAATTGGCCGTAGGCGTGTTCGTGCTCATTGGACTTGTCTGCCTCGGCTATCTCTCGATCAAACTCGGCAAGCTGG
>JBGPNZ010000314.1:0-2634 GCA_041487795.1 Nitrospiraceae bacterium | reverse complement strand
CGTGCTATGCTGAGCGCCATCGATGACTCCTCCATCTGCTCAGGTTCATCCGCCCTCTCCTCCCGACGTCGTGCTCTATCACGCCGAGTGTCTCGACGGGTTCGCCGCGGCCTGGGCGATCTGGAAAAAATTTCCGTCGGCGTCATTCACACCGGTCAAGCATGGCCTGCCGCCGCCGGCCGGATTGTCCGGCAAGAAGATCGTCATCGTGGATTTCAGTTATCCGCGCCCCGTGCTGGAAGCCTTGGCGAAGGACGCCGCCAGCTTGCTGGTGCTGGACCACCACATCACGGCTGAAAAAGCCCTGGCCGGTCTCCCCTATACCTACTTCGATCAGAAAAAATCCGGCGCGGTGCTGGCATGGGAATGGGCCCATCAGCAGCCGGCGCCCCGGTTGTTGCTCCATGTGCAGGACAAGGACCTCTGGCAATGGGCGCTGCCGGGCAGCCGCGAGGTCAACGCGGCGCTTTCATCCTATCCGTTTGACTTCCGTCTCTGGGACAGTTTCCGGCACGACGCGTTGGAGACCGAGGGCCGGGCCATTTTACGCTATGAACATGAGATGCTCGGAAAACTGGTGAAGGAACAGGTGCTGGTCAAATTCCAGGGCCAGACGGTACCGGCCGTGCAGAGCGCGATCCTGAACAGCCAGATCGGCGAGCGCCTGTCCGGTCAGCATCCCTTCGTCATCATCTGGCACGACCGGGACGGCCGGCGCTATTTCAGCCTGCGCTCACGCGAAGACGGACCGGACGTCGAAGCCATCGCCAAGCAGTACGGCGGCGGCGGCCATACTCACGCCGCGGGATTTTCCGTGCCGCTGGGCAAGACTGGCCCTGGACCGTTGGACCCGCTGGCAAAACGCAAGGAACGGGCACGAGGTTCGAGGTACGGGGTACGGGGTAAGAAGCGGACGCAATCCAGAGGGAGGAAAGAGAAAAAATAAATTCCACCCTCGAACCGCGCACCTCGAACCCCGAACCTGATTTTATGATTCCCCTCCACGACGATAACCCGACCGAGATCAATCCGATCGTCACGATCGCGCTGATTGTCCTCTGCTCGCTGGTGTTTCTGTATGAAGTGTCGCTGCCGGAGCGGGCCGGCGAAACGTTCGTCTTCCACTACGGCGCGATCCCCGCTTCGATCTTCGGTCATGAGGCGGCCCTGCCCGAGGACGCCATCGCCGTCCCCATCACGCTCACGCTCCTGACGAGCATGTTCCTGCACGGCGGCTGGATGCACCTGATCGGCAACATGCTCTACCTCTGGATCTTCGGCAACAATATCGAAGACGTGATGGGCCATGTGAAGTTCGTCATCTTCTATGCCGTCTGCGGCATCCTCGCCGCCATGAGCCACGCGATCACCGATCCCACATCGGGTATCCCGATGGTCGGCGCCAGCGGAGCCATTTCGGGCGTCCTCGGCGCATACCTGTTGCTCTACCCGCGCGCGCAGGTGCTCGTGCTGATCCCGCTCGGTATCTTCACGAGAACCATGTATGTGCCGGCGGGGTTCGTGCTGGGGTTCTGGTTCGTGCTGCAGCTCTTAAGCGGCGGGATGAGCCTGGGCCAGGGCGGCGGAGGCGTGGCCTTCTTTGCCCACGTGGGCGGGTTCGTCGCGGGCATGGCGCTGATCGGATTCTTCAAGCATCCGAACGTGCGGTTCTTCGCGCCGGCAAGACATCGAGGATGGCGGAGTTCAGATTGGTGAGTAAACGGCTGACGAAGGGATGGTTCGCTTCGGCCTCGTCACGATGCGTTGATGCCATAGCGTTTCTGAAACCGTACCGTTGGCCGCTCGCCTCATCGGACCAGCAGACCGGCGAGCGGCACCCTGAAAGCTGTTGATGCCAAATCCCCGCCGCGCCGAGAACCTCAGCGCCCATCCCTTCCAGCCGCCACTGTTATAAAAGTGGAAAGGCGACAGGCCGCTTGTTGACCTGTCGCCTTTAACGCTTCGCCAAGCTCAATGGGCTATGGCGTTAGTGATTATCCTATAATTTTGAGTGTCCCTGGGAGAGGGAAACGGGGACATTCAAGATTTGCAAGATACTCACTACTGGGGCAGCCCACGAAATGTGGCGAAGCGTTAACGGTGACAGACTTTCAAGCGGTCTGTCACCGTTCCACATCTCTAAAGCAGGGATGGTATGGCCACGAGCGGACTTCACCGCAGGAGCGGGGTACCCACCGGGCTTCAGCGAGAAGGAAAGCTGGAACTGACCACCGGACCGTGGTCGCAGACCACGGCGACGGGAATTCCAGAAGGTTTCCGCGAGCTGAAGCCCGGAAGGGTCGCTCCGAGAGGTGCGGAAGCGAGCGGCTGCACCATCCCGCTCCCACCTTTTGTCAACCCTGAGGAAAAACCTGTTTGCGGCAGGTGCCTAGGCCTCGCAGGCTATCTGGTCTTCTTCGGCTCGTTTTTGGATCCACGCGACGATTTAAGAACCACCCGGGTCTGCTCAGCTCGAAACTGTATGACCCTGTCACGGATCTCCGGATAGCGAACAGCCAGGATTTGAGCAGCGAACAATCCGGCGTTCTCCGCGCCGCCGTTCGTGACGGTGGCCACCGGGTCGCCTTTCGGCATCTTCTCGATCGAGAGCAGTGTATCGAGGCCCCTGAGGTT
>JBGPNZ010000313.1:0-2645 GCA_041487795.1 Nitrospiraceae bacterium | reverse complement strand
GGATCGGCCAGCAGGAGAAAGGACGGACGCTCCGGCGACTCATCGAGATTCCCGGGCCAGCCGGTCAGCGAAATCCCATACTCATCCTGGTCGGCCGACAATCGGAACGGCGTCAGGGCCACGCCTGGAAGACTGGCCGTCCAAAGAGTGACCGCAGCGGCGCTTTCAATTTCCTCGCCTCCGCCGATGACCCCCTCGCCGGAGCAGCCGATCAGCAGGTGGGGCGACAACTCTTGCCGCACGGCTTCCACCAGCTCCGCCGCCGACTCGGCATATTGCGGCGAAAAGAACAGGCAGGCCAGATCGGCCTGTTTGCCTTCCAGATCGCGCCGGGCAGCTTGGGCCACGGCAGAGCCTGCTGCGTGCGAGTCCCGCTCTCGTGAAACCGCCGCGGCAAACTTCAACGTGGTCTGGACCTTGCTCGGCATCGGTTCCTCTGGAATGCGTTGGTCCGTGTCCCCGTTCCCGCTATCCAGGAAGATTGGCTCGATCGCCCCGTTCGGCCTGCAGCTTCTTGTGGTACCGCCACATGTAGGAATGGTAGTCGTCGAGTTGTGCCAGGAGGTAATGCAGTTCGGTGGGATCCTCAGCCTCCAACGCCTGGACCAGTCGGTTTTTCAAAAAATCTGAGAAGGCCTGTGTCTTGTCGATGGCCGTGACCTGCTTGAGCCCGCCGCCCATTTGATAATCAGTCATGATGCGTGACCTCTTGTTGTCCGAGTGGAGATCTCAGCGCTCTGCCTCAAGCATAGACAGCCCCTTCAGGAAAATGCAAGGCCGCTTATTTGGCTGCGGGCAGCAGCGCGCGCAGTTTTGTCAAGGAGATGGCGTCCACGCGATGGCCGTCCCGTCCCACGGTGGTGACCGCCATCGTGAGGGCGTTGAGAATCGCCTCTTCCGTGGCTTCGACGGTTGCGCTCAGCAACGGATTAATATGCGCGTCGGACAGATGGGTCATGGTGAAGGTGTGATCTTTCGGGTAATGGGGCACGGTGTTCCCGGTCGAAAACGCCAGCATGAAATCTCCGCTCCCGTGCCGGGCCGTGGAGCCGGTTCGCGCCAGCCCCAGTGCGGCCCGCTTGGCCAGCCGACCCAATTGACGGCTGTCCAGCGGCGCGTCTGTGGCAATGATAATGATGATCGAGCCTTCGGCGCCGGACGCCGCGCGTTCGTCGCCCTGGTACATTCGCCCCACCGGCACGCCGGCGACCATCAGTTCGTCACGGCGTCCATGATTGGCATTGACGAGTACGCCGACGGTATAGCCGCCTTCGCTCTCAGGCAGCCGGCGGGATGCCGTCCCGATACCGCCCTTGAAGCCATATGACACCATGCCGGTTCCGGCTCCCACCGCCCCCTCGACTACGGGACCGGTCGAGGCTCCGTCCAGCGCGGCCATTACGTCCTGTTCCGATACATGTCGCCCCTGGCTATCGTTCAGGCGGCTGTCGTCACACTCGGCCACGACCGGCGTGAGGGTATCGTCGGTGATGCCGATCTCAGGATAGCGCTTGATCATCCAGCTCATCACTCCATTGGCAACCCGCGGCACATTCAGCGTATTCGTCAGCGCGATCGGATATTCCAAGAATCCCGACTCCGCGACCCAGGCGAGACCGGTCATCTCGCCGGTGCCGTTGAGCACGAACGATCCGGCCGGTACTTTCTTGTGCCAGACGTCGTCGCGCGGCACGATCACTGTCACTCCCGTACGCACGGGCCCCTGGCCCGGCTTGAGTTTGCCCTCGCCTTTGCTCAACGTCACCTGCCCGACTTTCACCCCTGCGACATCGGTGATGGCATTCAGCGGCCCTGGTTGATAGCGTCCGATGGTAATGCCCAACTCCCGCGTGCGCTGGCGGGTTTCCGTTGATTCGGCGACAACGCCATGTTCTGCGCACAGGCCGAGCGTAGCCAGCGTCAGCCAGATGATCACCGTGTGTCTCATTATTTGCGGGTCAGATCTCATGGACGGATCCTGGGTGAGGGACAACGACACGCATGGCCGGATGCTCGGCTTGCATGGCGGCCGCCAGGGACAGCGCCTGTTTTTCCTCGCCATGAACGACGAACACCTTGCCCGGCAGCGGATGAATTGCACGAACGTATGCCAGCAAATCGTTGCGGTCGGCATGGGCCGAGAGACCGTTGAACCGCACGACCTGCGCACGGCGCGGTGTCGGAATGCCGTAAATCGGCACCACATCCCAGTTCTCGACCAGCTTGCGCCCCAATGTATGCTCCGCCTGAAATCCGACGATCGCGATGACGTTGGCTTCGTTCTGGATGGCATGCTTCAAATGGTGCAGCACCCGCCCACCTTCGCACATGCCGGAAGAGGCGATGATCATGCAGGGTCCCTTCATCGCATTCAGCTTCTTGCTGTCGTCCACCGACGACACATAGCGGATGTACCGCGCGCCAAAAGGATCGCCTTCCGACGTAAGAGTCTTGAACGTCTCTTCGTCGTAACACTCCGGGTGCTTGCGAAAGATCTCCGTGGCTTTGATGGCGAGCGGTGAATCGATAAAAATCGGAAACGGCTCGATCTTCCCTTCACGGACCAGCGCTTTGATCCGCATCACGATATCCTGCGTTCGCCCCACGGCGAACGCCGGGACAATGAGTTTGCTCCGGTGGGCCTT
>JBGPNZ010000312.1:0-2657 GCA_041487795.1 Nitrospiraceae bacterium | reverse complement strand
CGTAGGCGTCCTTCCCTTGCCCGACCGCCCGCACGAACAGCAGGAGGTAGACCACGGACCAGGCGACAAAGACGCTGCTCACCTCGCGCAGAATGAACAAGAGATAGGATCCGCGCTGCAGCCACCACCAGGTGGACATCTTCGGCCGATACCAGCGCGGGTGATACTCCACGTACGCGGGTTTCTCACTCATCGCCCTCTCCATTAGCCCGTCATCAGTAATCAGTAATCCGTAATCACTGAACAGTGATCAGTGACTGAATACTAATCACTGATCACTGATCACCGCCGCGCGGCACGAACAGCGTCTTGAGCCAGCCCAGGGCTGTCGTCAGCTTGTAGCGCTGAATGGCGCCGGCTGGATCGACGTCCTGCGGACAGACCTTGGTGCATTCGCCTACAAAGGTGCAGCCCCAGATCCCCTCGTGCCCGGAGAGCACTTCGAGCCGTTCCTTGGCTCCCTGGTCGCGCGAGTCGAGGTTGTAGCGCTGGGCCAGCGCGATGGCGGCCGGCCCGATGAAATTCGAGTCCAGGCCGTAGACCGGACAGGCGGCGTAGCAGAGCATGCAGTTGATGCATTGGGTGAACTGGTGGAAGGCCTCGAGCTCGGCCGGAGTCTGGCGGTATTCGCCCTCCGTGACCGGTTTTTCGACCTTGCGCACGAGCCACGATTTTACGCTCTTCAACTTGTCCATAAAATCGTTCATGTCGATCACCAGGTCGCGGATGATCGGAAAATTGACGAGCGGCTCGACGCGGATCTCCTGGCCATGATAGTCGCGCAGAAAAGCCGCGCAGGTGAGCTTGGGAACTCCATTCACCATCATCCCGCAACTGCCGCACACGCCCATGCGGCACGACCAGCGATAGCTCAACGTCCCGTCGATCTGGTCCTTGATGTGATTCAACGCGTCCAGAACCACCCAGTCCTGGCGATACGGCACCGCGTAGGACTGCAGCGTGGGTGCCCGGTCTTGGCCAGGACGGTATCGGGTTACGTTAAGCGTGATGTTAGATTCGCTCATGATGTCTCACCCTCTGCCTTCGGCATTGCAAAATGCAAATTGCAAAAGTCAAAATGTCGGAAACCAAAGTCCTTCCCCTTTGAATTGAGTCTGCTAACTTTGCAATTTGAAATTTGCATTTTGACTTGATTTAGTATTTTCGTTCCTCCGGCTGCCAGCGGGTTATCGTCACGGGCAGGTACTCGATCCTCGGCCCATCCGGAGTGCGGTGGGAAAGAGTGTGTTTCAGAAAATTCGCGTCGTCGCGCTTGGAAAAGTCGGTGCGGGTGTGCGATCCACGCGATTCCTTCCGGTTGAGGGCCGAGTGGGCCACCGCCTCCGCCACGTCGAGCATGAAGTCGAGCTCCAGAGCCGCGATCACTTGCGTGTTGAACACATCCCCGTGATCTTCGATGGCGATGTTGGAAAAGCGCTCGCGCATCTGCCTCAAGAGCTGACAGGTCTTTTTCATGTCTTCTTCTTTGCGGTAAATCCCGCACCCGTCCTCCATCGCTTTCTGCATCTCCTGGCGAATCGTCGCGATCTTCTCTTTGCCGCCCTGTTTTTTAAGAAACTGCCGGTCGAGGCGCTGCTGTTCGTCGCGCGCCAGCGCTTCGAGACGCGACGCAGAAGGGGCCGGCTGGCCCGCGGCGTATTGCCCGGAAGCGCGCCCGGCGCGAGCGCCGAAAACCAGACACTCGGTAAGCGAGTTGGAACCCAGCCGATTGGCGCCGTTGATCGAGACGCAGGCGGTCTCTCCAGCGGCGTAAAGACCTTCAAGCGGAGTTCTGCCGTTTATGTCGGTGTGGACTCCTCCCATCATATAGTGCACCACCGGCCGCACTGGGATCGGCTCGTAGACCGGATCGATCCCGACATATTTGCTGGCCAGCTCGCGCACGAAGGGAAGCTTCTTATTGATCATCTCCTCTCCCAGGTGGCGCAGGTCGAGATGGACGTAATGGCCGTAGGGCCCTTCGAAAGTCCGTCCTTTGGCCAGCTCCTGCATGTGGCAGCGCGAAAGGATGTCGCGCGGGCCTAATTCCATCTTGCGGTGCGTCGGCTTGTCAGTCGGTGGCCCGAGACCGTAGTCCTGGAGATAACGATAGCCGTCTTTGTTTTTGAGCCAGCCTCCTTCGCCGCGCGATGCCTCGGTGATCAGGATGCCGGTCCCCGGTAGCCCGGTCGGATGATACTGCACGAATTCCATGTCCTTGAGCGGCACTCCGGCCCGGTAGGCCATCGCCATGCCGTCGCCGGTCTTGATCGCGGCGTTGGTGGTGAAGGGAAAGACCCGTCCGCCCCCTCCCGTGCACAGGATCACGGCCTTGCCGGCGATCGCTTCCAAGCGGCCGTTGTAGATGTTGATCGCGGTCACGCCGCGGATTTTCCCGTCATCGGCCAACAGGGAGGTGGCGTAGAACTCGTCGTAGCGCACGATGTTGTCGTACTTGAGCGAGGTTTGAAACAGCGCGTGCAGCATGTGGAAGCCGGTCTTGTCCGCGGCGAACCACGTCCGCATTTTCTTCATGCCGCCGAACGGGCGGACGGCGATGCGGCCGCTGGGTTCGCGGCTCCACGGACAGCCCCAGTGCTCCAGACGCAGCAACTCTTCGGGGGCCTCCTTGACGAACGCTTCCACGGCATCCTGAT
>JBGPNZ010000311.1:0-2671 GCA_041487795.1 Nitrospiraceae bacterium | reverse complement strand
TGGCCTATTCGGTCGGCAGTTCGTTCCGCGCCGGTGTGCGCGAGCTGGGAGTCTGGGCCATGCGGGCCGAAACCAAGGTGGAGTCCACGCAGGAAGCCATCAGTCGTCTGACGGCCAACATGGAACAGCTCCGTGCACAACCGGTCACCGATGAAGAACTGGCCGAAGCGAAAGAGTCGTTCGTGAACTCGTTCGTCTTTTCGTTTGCCAGCCCGTCAGCGATCGTCGGCCGGCTGATCGGCCTGGAGTACGACGGCCTCCCGAAGGATTTTCTCCAGCAACTGCGCGACAAGGTGGTGAAGCTGAAGAAGGATGATCTGCTGGCCGCCGCCCGGAAGCATTTGCATCCGGATCAGTTGCGGATTCTCGCCGTCGGCCCGCCGAACGCCCTTGTCCCGCTGCTCTCCAGTTTCGGCGAAGCGAAAGAAATCAGGCTTCCTCCGGAAGGATAGCGGCGTGAAAATCGATGTCGTCCACGGCAGCATTCTCGACGCCGATGCGCAGGTGATCGTGAATGCGGCGAACAGCCTGGGCCTCATGGGAGGCGGGGTGGCCGGTGTGATCAAGCGGGCCGCGGGTGCGGAAGTTGAACGTGAAGCCGTGAAGGATGCGCCCATCCGGGTTGGAAAAGCCGTGCTGACTTCAGGCGGCAACACAAAGTACAAGGGCATCATCCATGCCCCGACGATGCCGGAACAGGGAATGCACATCCCGGTCAAGAATGTGGCGTTGGCAACAAAGGCAGCACTGACGCTGGCGGATGAAAAAGGCTTCGAGTCCATTGCCATTCCCGGCATGGGCACCGGCGTGGGCGGGGTCGCGCATGCCGATGCCGCACGGGCGATGGTGGAGGCGGTGCGGGCCTTCTCGCCGCGCGCGCTCAAGTCGGTGATCCTCGTGGATGTGGACGAGAAGATGGTGGAGGCATGGAAACAACAACTGGGGCAATAGGCTATAGGCAATGGGCTATAGGAAATAAAGTTCTGGCCTATTGCCTCTCGCCCATAGCCCCTCGCCTAAAGGCATTTTGATGCCGCTCGAAGACGATTTCTGCGACATCATCAAAAAGGCGCGCCGAGGGCGTGGCCTCTCGCTGGGCGATCTGGCGCAGGCAAGCGGGCTCTCTGCCGGCGATGTGACGATCCTTGAACGGGGCGGGCGCCTGCCGACCAAAGGGGAGATCGAAACGCTGGCGGCTGCGCTGCACTTGCGCACAGCGCCGCTCACGCACATTGTTCTGGATCGCTGGATGCCGGCGCCGCCGCGAGCCGCCGGTCCGGTTGAAACGGTGATGGGCGATATCAACGGGTACGCCGTGAAGGGCTACGTCGTGTACGATTCGGGCGAAGCCCTGTTCGTGGATACGGCGTATAATGAAGAGGCGATGCTGGAAGTGCTCGAACGGAAAAATCTGACGCTCAAGGCTGTCTGCCTGACGCACGGCCATTCGGACCATGCGGGAGGATTGGATGTCATTCTGCAGCACCACCGCGTGCCGGTGTATCTTGGCATGGGCGACAGGCCGCTGCTCGGATGGATCCCGCCAGGGGAATTGATGATGTCGACCACGGACGGGCAGACCGTGGCCGTCGGCCGTCTGGCGATGCGGTTTGTCGTCACGCCGGGCCATACGCCGGGCGGCATTTGCTACCGGGTCGAAGGGGCCGGCCACGATGTCTGCTTCGTGGGGGATACGCTGTTTTCGGGTTCGATCGGCGGGTCCAATCCCGCATCGCTGTACCAGACGCATCTGCAGTCGGTCCGGACGCGCGTGCTGACGCTGCCGCCCGACACGGCGTTGTTGCCCGGGCACGGCCCGGCCACGACGGTCCGGGAGGAATTGACGCACAATCCATTTGCCGATCATGAGTGAGCCTCCGATGGACGACGATCGCCAGCAGCATCTGTTCTCGGAACGGTCGTCTGATTACGATCGCCGGATCGAAATAACCGATCCGCGCCATCCCTCGGCCCATCCACTCCTATTATTGGATGAGGAGATTCGCGCGCCGAGTCTTTCCGATTACGTCGTGCCCCTCGGGCTCTTTCTCGTCACGGTTTTCACGACGCTGTGGGCCGGGGCCTTCCAGACCAATACGAATCCGTTTCAAGGCGCCTGGGCATTCCTGACGGACAATCCCGCCGTGCTGTGGGACGGCGTGCCGTTCGCGGCGACATTGCTGGGCATCCTGGTGACGCACGAGATGGGGCATTATGTGCTCTCGCGCATGCATGGCGTCACCACGACGCTGCCGCTGTTTATTCCGGGCCCGCCGCATTTCATCGGCACCTTCGGCGCGATCATTCGGATGCGGAGCCCGATCCTGAACCGGAAAGCCCTGTTCGACGTCGGCGTGGCCGGTCCGATTGCCGGCTTCGTGGTGGCCGTGGCGGCGCTGGTGTTGGGGATGCAGATGTCGCGCGTGGTGATGGTCGAGTCAACCTATGGCATGCAGCTCGGCGAGCCGCTGCTGCTGCAAGGCATTGCCTGGTTGGTCATCGGACCACTGCCGGCTGGCTATGACGTGGTGCTCCATCCGGTGGCCTTTGCCGCCTGGCTCGGGCTCTTCATCACGTCGCTCAACCTGATTCCGATCGGCCAACTGGACGGCGGGCACGTGGCCTATGCCCTGTGGGGACGTCGGCAGCGTACGATGGCGCTGGCCATGGT
>JBGPNZ010000310.1:0-2673 GCA_041487795.1 Nitrospiraceae bacterium | reverse complement strand
TGTTGCCGGGGCCGACGATCGCATCCACCCGCGCAATCGTCTTGGTGCCGTACGCCATCGCGCCCACCGCCTGCACGCCGCCGATCCGGTAGACCTCGTCCACGCCGGCAATGTCCGCGGCGACCAACAGATAGGGGCTGATCACGCCCTTGGGCGCGGGCGTGCACATGACGACCCGCTTGACCCCCGCCACCTTGGCTGGAATCGCGCACATGAGCACGGAAGACGGATAGGCCGCCTTGCCGCCGGGCACGTAGAGCCCGACCGCGTCCATCGGCACGACCATCTGCCCCAGCGTCGCGCCGTTGTCCTGGTACATCCAGGTCTTGGCGCGCTGCCGCTCGTGGAACGCCATGACCCGCTGCGCCGCGTAGCGCAGGGCGTCGCCTTCCTCTTTCCGAATCTGGTAGTAGGCTTCCTTGATCTGCTGCGGGCTGACCCGGAACTGCGGCGGCTTCAGCGACACCCGATCGAACTTCTTCGTGTAGCGGGACACCGCGGAGTCTCCGCCCCGTTCCACCGCCTTCAGGATGGTCCTGACGGTCGTTTCCACCTTGCCGCTCGACCGGCCTGCCCGGCCGGCGATTCTCTTCATCGCCGTCTTGAAGGCCTTGTCCGTACTCGACAGAATTTTGATCATCGCGTGCTCCGCTTCTTCGCCCGCTGCACCCGCCGCTGGTTCGTCCGGCGGCCGGCGCGACGCCCGTTCAATCGCGCCATCAATTCTGAAATTTCGCCGTGCTTCAACTTGAGGCTGGCCCGGTTGACGATCAGCCGCGCCGAGGACTCGGCGATCACCTCGACTTCTTCCAAATCGTGCGCCTTCAAGGTGCGGCCGGTGGAGACGAGATCTACGATGCGATCGGCCAGATCCACGATCGGCGCCAGCTCGATGGACCCGTAGAGCTTGATGATTTCGACCGGAATCCCCTTCTGATTGTAATAGCGCTCCGCGATGTTTGGATATTTCGTCGCCACGCGCAGCTTCGCGGACAGGCGCTCGCGCACCTTCTGCCCTTTCTTGGCGGCGACGGAGAGGCGGCATCGGCCGAACTTGAGATCCATCGGCTCGTACACGTCGAGATTCTGCTCCAACAGCATGTCCTTGCCGACGACGCCCACATCCGCCGCCCCGTACTCGACATATGTGGAAACGTCGCTCGGTCGCACGATCATGAGCCTGACGCCCGTGTCGGGACACTCGAACATCAGCCGGCGGCTGTTCGATGAGATCGCCTTGCCGGCGTAGCCCGCCTTCCTGAACAGTGCGATCGCCGGCCCCAGCAATTTGCCTTTGGACAATGCGATCGTAATCATAGGGCCGACCACATCACTACATCACCTGCCCCGTATTCGACGTAGGTCGGCACGTCGCTCGGCCGGATAATCATAAATGTCAGGTCCTTTTCGGGACACTCGATGATCAGCCTCCGGCTGCCCGGGGACAAACCTTTACTCACGTACCCGGCCTTCCGGAATAGTTCCATTGCCGGCTCCAGCAGTTTCCCCTTCGACAAGGCCACCGTAATCATGCTCGCCCCTTCGCAATCTGCCCATTTGCAATCTGATTGGGCTGGCCCGTGCCGGGCACTCGCCGGATGGCCGCGCCCAGACCGCTGAGTTTCTCTTCGATCCGTTCGTACCCGCGGTCCAGATGATAGACCCGCGCGATTTCCGTCTCGCCTTCCGCCGCCAATCCCGCGACAACCAGGCCGGCGCTGGCCCGTAAATCCGACGCCATGACCGGCGCGCCGCTCAGCTTCGTGGTGCCGGTCACCACCGCGTGACTGCCGTCCACCTTGATATCCGCGCCCATGCGCTGCAACTCCGGCACATGGATGAAGCGGCTCTCGAACACGGTTTCCGTAATCACGCTGGTGCCCTGCGCGACGCACATCAGCGCCATCATCTGCGCCTGCATGTCGGTCGCGAACCCCGGATAGGGGTAGGTTTTCACATCCACGCTCTTGAGGCGCTTCGACGCCTTGAGGCGCACCGACTCCTTGCTCTCCACCACTTCGGCGCCCGTCTCGCGCAACTTCGCAATCACTGCTTCCAGGTGCTGGGGCCGGCAGTCCTTTACACAGACGTCGCCGCCCGTGATCGCGCCGGTTGCCAGATAGGTACCGGCTTCGATCCGGTCGGGAATGACTTCGTGATCGGCGCCGCGTAATTCCTTCACGCCCTCGATCGTAATCATGTCGGTCCCGGCGCCGGTAATCCGCGCGCCCCGCTTGACGAGGAACGCCGCGAGGTCGACAATTTCAGGCTCTTTCGCCACATTCTCGAGCACCGTCGTCCCGTCGGCCAAACATGCGGCCATCATCAGATTTTCCGTGCCCGTCACCGTCGGGAAATCCAGGCAGATCCGAGCGCCCTTCAATCGCGGCGCCTTCGCTTTGATATAGCCATGCTCGACCGACACGGTCGCGCCCATCTGCTCCAAACCCGCGAGGTGGAGATTCACCGGCCGGGAACCGATCGCGCACCCTCCGGGCATCGAGACCGTGGCTTCACCCCATCGGGCCAGCAACGGGCCCAGCACGACCACCGACGCGCGCATGGTTCTCACTAAATCGTATGGCGCCTCCGATGAACGGAGCGCATCCATCTTCATGGCCACCCGGTTGCCCTCGGTTGTCACCGTCGCGCCCAGGATGCCCAACAGCTTGC
>JBGPNZ010000309.1:0-2683 GCA_041487795.1 Nitrospiraceae bacterium | reverse complement strand
CCGCTTGCGCTCGGTGATGTCACGGGCCACGGCATGAAAGCCGGCCACCTGGCCGTTATCGAGAAGCGTCTGGACGTTTTGCCCGAACCAGATCTCCCTCCCGTCCTTGGTGAGGGCAGGAAACTCATAGTAGGTGCTGGGTGTTTTTCGCACGAACTGCCATCCGTAGAATCGCTCGGCGGACGCGCGCGCGTCCGGACGGATCAACTCGGTAAACCGCCAGCCGAGCAGCTCCTGCGGGAAATATCCCATGATGCGGGTCACGATCGGGTTTACGAAGGTAAAACGTCCCTGATCGTCGGTTCGGTAGATGATGTCCCTGGCCTGGTCCACCAACTGGCGGTATTTCGATTCGGCCGTTGCGGCGTGGGCATGCTCGTCCTGCGCGTGCGTCCACTCCTCCTTGAGTCGGACGGCGGACCAGAGCGAGAATCCGAGCATCGGCAGCCAGACGAGGACCCACGCGGCCGCCAGCTTCCAGAGGACGCTCCGGATGGGCGCCACAAGGTCGTCCTTGTCTGTGCGCAGCAGCACTGTCCACTTCAAGCCGGGGAACTCGCCGGCGCCCTGGGTGCGGGCATAGCCGGTGACGACAGGAACGTGCCGATGCAAGTGCTCTTCTTCGAAATACCCCGGCGACCCCGACTCGCTCAACAGCGCCGAAGGGAGTCCCAGTCGTTTGAGGTTGACGTTGCCTTTGTGGAACAGGTCCGAATCAATGAAGACATCACCCGTGGTTGTCACAAACTTGTATTCGAGGTTCCCCCCGGATTCCTCCCGGGTCTGAAACGTCCGGATGGTGCGAACCACCACTTCTTCCAGAGTCGGAAGCCCCACGCGCGTCGTCACGGTCCCTTGGAACTCCCCGCCGGCTCCTTTGATGGGAGCGGTGAAGGAAATGGCGTCAGTGCCGCCGGTCTCTTCGAACGGTTCCGCGTCGCTCACATGAACGTTGCCCGTGTCGCGTGCGGCTTGAAACCAGGAACTTCTGCTTCGATCCTGTCCGATCGAGGCGGGATCGGTGGCGGCCACGATCCGTCCCCCGGCATCCGTCACGCCGAGCCACAGATAAATCGGATGGATTTTTTTGACTGTCGTGAGGTAGGCGGATTGCGCGGCGACACCGCGTTTCCGGAAGACCTGGGTATGCGAAAACTCCAGCGCATCGTCGTACTGTTCGGCCAGCAGCAGATCCAGCTTGTGGGCGATCTCTGCTGCGGCGAGGGCCAGGCTTTCACCCTTGGACGCGACGAGGCGGCTTTCGACGTACCGTGCGGCGATCACGCCGATCACCAGGACGACCACGGTCATCACGACGATCAGCCACGTCAGCGACGCATACCGATCATGTGTCTGACGTGCGCGCATATCCGCTCCGCATTCGCCTCGGCGTGCAAACGCTATGCTTTCACCTATTGTTTGTCAAGAAATCGCCGGGTTGATCTGTGGTGGAGGTGCGAGAAGAGGAAAGAGGGAGGCCCGGTTCCGCTACGCCAGATTCATCGGGGCTTGCCGCCCGGCTCTGTGGGGCTGCCGGAGGATTATCCGCCTTGCGGCAGATGCCGCGCAATGAGTTCCCGGACGGGGCACTTATGAGTTGTGGAAGGTTCCCCGCATTCCTGCAAGGCCTCCAGGCAGCTCTTGTCGCCGGTTCGCCTGGCTTCCTCTTCCAAGAGCGCCCACAGCTTGAAGAAGGTGTTCCGCCATTCGACGGCTTTCAGAGCCGGATGCATGCCGCTGCTGAGCGACGCCTGCGATCCCATGGATGGGGCCGATTCGGAACGGCCTGGCGCTTGAGGCGTCAGCGCGCTCAGCGGAAACACCCCCGTGCGCACCGTTTCATCCAGGACCAGCTGGCCCAACGGGCACGTCAAATTGCCGCCCGAGATGGCCGTCGCGCAGGACTTCAGTGCTTCTGCGAACGCGATATCCCCTTTACGCTCGGCCTCGGTATGATAGCGATTAATGACCGTCACGATGTTCATGACACGGCGGGAGAATGGGCGGGAAGTTTTGAGCGGCTCCGGTGCCATGAAGACTCCCTGGTTTCGCGATGCCGGCGTCCGCCTGACGATTGCCGTCATGGCCGGGCGGGCGTATGATGATGCAGATACATACCATAAATGTCCTGGTAGATAAAGCCAAACGTCGTCGGTAATTTAGGAATGCCCTTTCTTCAACTGGTACCGAGCCGGGTCTGTTTGCAGTGCGATGTCTGTTGCCGGTTTCCGGAGGCGGAGAGCTTCCTGCGTCCCTATTTCACGGCGGAGGAAATTCAGCGGGCGGTCGCACGCGGCATCAACCCGGCGTATTTTTCTGATCCGAACGGCTCTCAGGTTTCGGTCGTGCCGAATCCGTCCGGCGAAGGCTACCTCTGTCCGGCCTTCGATCCAGCCACCTCGCACTGCCGTATCTACGACGACCGGCCATTGGACTGCCAGATCTATCCGTTGGCCGTGATGTGGAATCAAGATCGCAGCCAGGTTGTTCTCGGGTGGGACACCAAATGTCCATTTATGCGAGACGCCGTGCCGTCGGAGATTCTGGCCTATGCCAGGACCATCACCACGGTGCTCGAGCGAGAGGACGTGCTCACCACGGTGGCTTCCAACCCGCGATTCATCGGCCGGTTTCAGGACGATGTGGTGATTCTCAATCCGCTGCCGAAGCTCACAGCGCGCGT
>JBGPNZ010000308.1:0-2686 GCA_041487795.1 Nitrospiraceae bacterium | reverse complement strand
GCAAGTTCTGCTCGACAGGGCCATTAAACTGAATCCCGACAAGGCCATCGATCCTGCGAAGGTCTGGAGCGGCGTGAGAAACTAGGCTCCGCTCGGTTCGTCGCATTCGAACGCCCCATCTCGCATGAGATGGGGCGTTTTTTTTTGACCCGCCTTCCGTAGCCTTTGGCGAAGGAAGAAGGGTGCGCTCCGGCGGGTTGCGCCAAAGTCATAATGAGAGGCTCCACCACGCAGCAACCTGCTCCCGCCAAGCGCAGACACAACAACGCCCTGCCTGCGTTACCAGCAGACAGGGCGTTGTTTCAAGCAGCAAACAGAAAGCCGATTATTTGATCATCATCAGCCGCCCACCGATGTGGCCGGGATGCAGATGGCACGTATAGTAGAGCACGTTGCCCGACGTGGCATAGAACAGGTCGCTGGTCGGAATGCCGAGGTACTTGGTCTCGCCCGGCTTGAGGACAATCTTCACCTTGAGCACGGTCGGGGCGGACTGGTTCTGATCCGCCGTCAAAAAGAACCCGTGCTCGGCCGAGGAGCTGTTGGTGACTCTGAGCAAGAAGGGACGGCCGGGCCGGACCTTGAAGTCCACTACAGTCGTGGGTGGATACCACACCTTTTTGCCTTGTTCGCCACCGAGATCGAGCGCGAACAACTCCGCATCCACGTCCAGTTCCTTGAACGCTATCCCCGCGACGGAGCCTGTCGCCAAATCACCGACCTCAACGCCACCCGACTGGTGCGCGAAGACCTCCGAGGCCCCGGCCATCACGATAAGGCCGAAGAATACTGCTACCAGCATCTTTCCCATTGCCAACCTCCTTGGAATAAAAAAGCTGTGAATTAGTGAGCGATGACGAATCCTTGTCCGATATTTCTACTGCGTGTTTCGCAGGGGGTAAGCCCGGAAACGCCGGATTGTATAGCATAGGCCTTAAAGGGAAGCAAGCACCTTCTTCCATCGATCGGTCTGTCTCCAAACAGGTCACAGGACAGGCTCCGCTGGCCGGAAGAACGTGGATTTTCAACGAAACCAGGCCCTTGCTTACCGAGACGATGATGGTACGGTGCTCGGTGTGAGTTCTGCCCCCCGCCCGATCAGGAGGTCATACGGTGCATAGTCGTCCGTCAGGACGATACCGGCAGGCCATTCCTGTTCGATTCGCGTCGCCAGCAGCTCGCGGGCTTCGATCGGCAGGCGGCCCTTCGCCAACAGCGCCTCGACTTTCGCCCCCCAATCGGCAGGCCGCATCGTCTCCACCGGAGCGCCGGCGAAGAAGATAAGGTTTTCGGCCTTGGACTGTTTCAGCGTTTTCCAGGGTCCCTTGACACCATAGGACACAATGACCGGAAAGACAGTTTTCAGAGTTGTGACCACCGCCTGCGCCCTGAGACGGTCAGGGCCCTCGCCGGATGAGGAGAGATTGACGGCCAGCACGCCGTCCGGATGCAAGCGGGCGCGCACTTCTTTGAAAAATTCCTGCGTCGTGAGGTGGAACGGGATCATATGGCGGGCGAAGACATCCAGCCAGATCACGTCGTAGGTGGCCGCTGTGCTGCGCAAAAACATCCGCGCGTCTTTCACGTGGACGTGATGCCCCTTCGCCGGCGCGTAACTGAAATACCGTTCAGCGGCCTGCACGACCGAGGGATCCACTTCCACCGTGTCGAGTTCCAGGTCGGGCCAGTATTGCGCGAGCCACTTGGCTAATGAGCCCCCGCCATGTCCCAAGATCAGCCCCCGTTTCGGCTCAGGCGGAAGTGCCAGCGCCGCCATCATGAGCTGGCTGTACGGGAGGAATAAGGCGACCGGATCGGCGTTCCACATCACGGCATGAAAGGTGCGGTCCAGGATCAGGTAGCGGAAGAGCCCTTCTTTGTCGTCACGCACACGGATTTGCTGATAGGGACTGTCCTCCTGATGCAGCGGGACGGGCGGGATCAACTTCTTGAGATCCTCCGGAAGGGCCTGGCCGGGATGCAGCGCCAGCCACAAGAGGATGGCCAGCCCGCCAAGTACAGGCGCGCCGGCTTTCGCGCCGACTACCGCCGCACGCCAGCCCCATAGAGCACCCAGCACTATTTGAATGATGCCGAGCACCGCGACGAGTGTCGCGCTCCCGAGCCATGCCAGAAGATAAAAAGCCGTCCCCCATGTACCGATCAAACTGCCGACCGTCGAGACCGCGATCATGGCTCCGGTGTGGCGGCCGAGATGGCCCATGTCGCCGATTGAGAGGCGCAGGAGCGCCGGCAACACGCCGCTCAACCCGAACGCCGGCGGCGCAAGCAGAATGCCCGCTGCGAGGCAGGGCCCCCAGCGGGGATCGTCGATCCAGGCCGAAACGCTGAACATGACTGGCTGCCCCGCCCAGGCGAGCAACAATGTCCAGGCACCCGAAAAAAGCAGCAACCCGGCCAGAACCGTGCCGCCTTGGTGACGGTCCGCCAGCCAGCCGCCCATCGCATAGCCGCTGCTCATCGCGGCAAGGATCACGCCGATGAGCGCGCCCCAGACAAACAGCGAATTGCCGAACACCGGCGCCAGCAGGCGGCTGCCGAGAATCTCCAGCGCCATGACGACGGCGCCGCTGATGAACGCGGTTGCAAAGAGTTCCGGGCGGCCCCACCGGGACTGAGTCTGATCGGTGATCATGGAAGGAACGCGTGATGGGGAGAACACGCG
>JBGPNZ010000307.1:0-2724 GCA_041487795.1 Nitrospiraceae bacterium | reverse complement strand
GTGACGCCGCTCATCGAAGCGCATGCGGGCGATCCGGTCCGGATCCACGTGTTCGGCGCGAACAACGAGCAGAACCAGATGTTCAGCGTCGAGAAGCACGAGTGGCCGATCGAGCCCTTCATGCGGGGCGCGGATCAGATCAGCGTCGTGGAATTTTCCGGCTCGGAGACCATCGACGCGTTCCTTCCGTCGGCCGGTGGTCCGTATCGGATGGCGGGCGACTACGTCTGGAGCAACCAGCGGTTGCCGTACTCCCAGTCCGGGCAGTGGGGCTATCTGCGGGTTCGCCCGGCCGGCGATCAGTCGCTCCTGCCGTTGAGCGGTATGACGCCTGGCTCGAAGCGGGCCGAAGTGGAGACTTCGACGCCAATCGTGCCGGTGTCGACGCGGTAAGACGGCTGGCCTGATTCAGTGTTGTGCTGTAACATGAGGGGGGAGCCGCAAGGCTCCCCCCTCATTATTTATGATGAATCATAATGGAGCATTCTTAATGACACGAGCAATGGTACTGGCGGTGGCCATGATGCTGGTGTGCTCTGCGCCGGCGCGGGCCTACGAAGAAATCGCCGTGTCCGACGGCGGGGTTATCTCGGGCAAGGTGACGATCACCGGCGGCAAGCCGATTGCCAAGGGATTCAATCTCATCACGTTTCCCGATCCGGTCTATTGCGGACGTATCTCCACCGGCACCGGCTGGCGCGTTCTGGATGAATTTGCGATCGCGCCGGACGGCGGGTTGAAGGATGTCGTGGTATTTCTGGCAGAGGTTCATCGCGGCAAGCCCTTTGCGTTTGCGCCGCCGACGATCGAAGCCCGCGACTGCCGGTTTCTGCCGTTTATGACGATCGTCAAGGATCGGAGCGATGTCGTGGTGCTGAACATGGATCCGGTCATGCACGACATCCAGGCGTACGAGACGTCGCATCTCGGCCCGCGCGTGCTCTTCAATACGCCGCTTCCGATGAACCCGCACCATCGCCGCGAGGTCAGCGCAGACAGCCACGAGCATCTGGCAGGCGAGCCGATGGCGCAACCGATTCACATGACCAAAGGGCGCCGCATCTTCGTGATGCAGTGCGGGTTTCATGCCTACATGGAAAGCTGGGGGATGGCGATCGACAATCCCTATTATGTGGTGACTGGCCAGGATGGAACGTTCACAATTCCCGACGTGCCGCCCGGCGAGTATGTGCTGGTCGCCTGGCATCCGCAGATTCAAACCGTGCAGGAGCAGAAGATTACCGTGAAGGCGAAAGGCGCCGCGACCGCATCGTTCGCCTTCAAGACGCCCACCGGCCGGCGGAGCGTGCACGAGATCATGGAGAATCCCCACTACGGCCCGGAATCGTTGGGCAGGACGGTGGATATCCGTCCGACCCTGGAGTTGCAAAAGCCGTAACGATTGAAACGTGAAAAGTAAAAAGTTAAAAGTAAGACATGTGGTCGGAACGGTTGTCCTGTTGTTGGCGCTCGCTGCTGCGCCTGCCCCAGCCTATGAGGTGGTCGAGGTTGAGCACGGCGGTACCATCACCGGCAAGGTGACGCTTGAAGGACAACCGATTCCCGCGTCGCAAGGATTCAATCTCGTGACCTTCCCCGATCCGGAATATTGCGGCCGCATCTCGAACGGCAGCGGCTGGCGGTTGCTCCACGATTTTTCGATCGATCAGACGGGCGGGCTCAAGGATGTCGTGGTGACGCTCGAAGGGATCGAGAAAGGCAGGCCGTTCGACGTCTCTGTGCCTCGCATCGAAGCCCGTGACTGTCAATTCCAGCCGTTCGTGGCGGTGGTCCGCAACGGCCATGCAGTGGAAGTCGTGAACATGGACCCGGTCATGCACGACATCCAGGCCTACGAAACGTCCCCGCATTTGGGACCGCGGGTTTTGTGGAACTCGCCCCTGCCCATGAACGCCCATCATCAGCGCGGCGATATCCACGCCACCCATCGGCACATGCCTGGCCCGTCCATGCTCGAGTCGGTGAATTTGCACAAGGGCCGCAACCTGTTCGTCATGCAATGCGGCTTTCATGCCTATATGCTCAGCTGGGGACTGGCTGTCTCCAATCCCTATTACGCGATCACGGATGGCTCCGGTTCGTACACGATCGAGAACGTGCCGCCCGGCAGCTATCGGATGATGGCATGGCATCCCTATGTGGGCATCATGTCGGAAGAGATCGTGGCGGTGAAGCCGGACGGCAAGATCGAGGTCCATTTTTCCATGAAAGCGCCAGCCGGACGCCGCACGTCCCATCAGGTGATGGATAACCCCCGGTTCGGCCTGGAGTCTTTGGGGCGCCCTCTTCACATTGAGCCTTTCGTTGAACACCAGCATTAATTAATTCTACGCGCGTGGGTTTCTTGTACTCCTTTTCGATCCGCCGCATGCTCCTGACATCAGTGCTGTGTCTCGTTGCGTTCAATGGGGCTGCGAAGTCGGCTGGCGCCGGGACATTTCAGGAGGCGCAGGCGGCATTTAGCAAACAGCAGTACGATCAGGCGCTGCAGCTCCTCGAATCGTTGGAGAAAGGCGGCAAGGTTACTCCCGACGTCCGCCGGCTCAAGATCAAAACCCTCGCGAAATCGGGCAAGCCGCTCGATGCGCTGACCGAATATGAGAATCTCACGCAACCAGGCGGAAAAGACGACGGGCCGCTGCTGCGCGAGGTGGCCCTCGGATTCATCACGTCGTTGCTGAAAGACATGCGGGATCAGATGCG
>JBGPNZ010000306.1:0-2748 GCA_041487795.1 Nitrospiraceae bacterium | reverse complement strand
AGCCATCCCGTGAATCCGGCGACCTGATCGTCGAGGGCGCGCGGCAGAACAACCTCAAAAATATCTCCGTTCGTATCCCCCACAACAAAGTGACCGCGATCACCGGTGTGTCCGGCTCCGGCAAGTCGTCCCTGGCGTTCGACACGCTGTTTGCCGAAGGCCAGTGGCGATACGTCGAATCGCTCTCCACCTACGCCCGCATGTTTCTCGAAAAGGTGGACCGCCCCGACGTGGATCGGATCATCAACATCCGCCCCGCGATTGCCATCGAGCAGAAAAATCCTGTCCGTACCTCCCGCTCGACGGTCGGCACGGCGACCGAAATGGCCGACCTCCTCCGGCTGCTCTTCGCCAAAATCGGCAAGCAGGTCTGTCCGGATTGCAAGCAGGAGGCCCGTGGCTATCATCCCGGCTCCGTCGCCGACGACCTGCTTGCTCGATTCCCCGACGGCCGCGC
This sequence comes from Nitrospiraceae bacterium, assembly GCA_041487795.1. Classification (GTDB taxonomy): domain Bacteria; phylum Nitrospirota; class Nitrospiria; order Nitrospirales; family Nitrospiraceae; genus 2-02-FULL-62-14. Next base: position 2,291 of record JBGPNZ010000306.1, on the reverse strand, counting down.
GATGATCCTGTTCCCGGTCAAGGACATCGGCCCCGGTCATGACCGCGCCATGATCGACTCCCTGCTGACGCGAGGATTCATGCGATTGAAATGCGGCGATGCGTTGATAGATCTGCAGCCCGGCGCCACCCTGCCGAGAGCAACGGGCACCGATCTTCACGTCGTGCTGGATCGTCTCGTCATCCGTCCCGACAACCGCAACCGGATTATCGAAGCAGTCGAAACCGCGTTTCGTGAAGGCGACGGACTCTGCCGTGCGGAGGTCATCGGCCAGGGACTGTACACCTACAGCACGAAGTTCCGCTGCCAGTCCTGCGGCAGAACCTTCGAGCCCCTCCGGCCCATTCTGTTTTCATTCAATCACCCGCTGGGCGCCTGCCCGGAATGTAACGGCTTCGGAAATATCCTCAAGTACGACGAAGACCTCGTGATTCCCAACCGCAACCTCTCGCTGGCCGACGGCGCCGTCGAGCCATGGACCAAGCCCGGCACGGACTGGTGGCAGAAACAGATGCTGCTGGCCATGAAGCGGCGTGGCGTGGATCTCTCCACGCCATACGCCAGACTTTCAGAGCAAGAGCGGACGATGCTGTGGAAGGGGGATAAGAAATTCGACGGCATCGACGATTTCTTCGCGCATCTGTTGCAGAAGCGCTACAAGCTGCATGTGCGGGTCTTTCTCAGCCGCTACCGCAATCCGGTTCCTTGCCCGACCTGCGCCGGCAGCCGTTGAAGCCGGACGCGCTCTTCGTGAAAGTCGCAGACCGTGACATTCATCAGATCGTCCAGCTCACGATCCGTGAGGCCGCCGACTGGATCGAGGGGTTGAGGCTTTCCAAGTTCGAGACTGAGGTCGCTCACGATATCCTTCGCCAGTTCCGCATGAAGCTGGGGTTTCTGCTTCGAGTCGGGCTTGGCTATCTCACCCTCTCCCGACAGACCAAAACCCTATCCGGCGGGGAAGCGCAGCGGATCACGCTCGCGAATCAACTCGGATCCAGACTGGTCGGCACGCTGTATGTGCTGGATGAGCCGACCATCGGACTCCACGCCCGCGATACCGCCACCCTTGCTGGAATCCTGCGCGACCTGGCCGACACCGGCAACACCGTGGTGGTGGTCGAGCACGACCGGCAGATGATCCAGGCCGCCGATCATGTGATCGAGTTGGGGCCCCGGTCCGGCGAACGTGGCGGCGAGGTGGTCTGCGCCGCGTCCTGCAAGCAGTTCGTGGCCGACCCGCGACCGCTCACAAGTCGGTATCTCCGGGGAGAGGAGACGATTCCAATCCCCCGCACGCGCCGACCCGGCACCGGCAAGTTTCTAAGCCTCGCCGGCGCGCGCGAGCATAATTTAAAGAATCTCAACGTCCGGTTCCCCCTGGGCATGCTGATCTGCATCACCGGTGTGTCGGGCTCCGGGAAAAGCACGCTTGTGGAAGACACACTCTACCGAGCGGTCGCCCGGGCGTTCCGTCTGGACTCCCTGCCGATAGGACGTTTCAGCGCCATCAAAGGGTTGGAATACATCCGGTCCGTGCGGCTGATCGACCAGGAGCCGATAGGTCGGACGCCCCGTTCCAACCCGATCACCTATCTGAAAGCGTTCGACTACATCCGCGCGCTGTTCGCCAACACGCAAGGCGCGAGAACCGCCGGGCTGACACCCGCCCATTTTTCCTTCAATACACCGGGCGGCCGGTGCGAGCGATGCGAGGGCAACGGCTACGAAAAACTGGAGATGTATTTTTTTGAAGACCTCTACGCGACGTGCGAAGCCTGCGGCGGACGGCGGTTCGGACAGGCCGTGCTGAACATCCGCTATCGCGACCGAACAATCCACGACGTGCTCGGCCTGACGGTGGATGAGGCGCTGACGTTTTTCTCCGGCTCGACACGGCTCGGCGAGAAGCTCCATCTTTTGGCCTCGATCGGCCTGGGGTATCTCCGTCTCGGCCAGCCGGCCACCACCCTGTCCGGCGGCGAAGCGCAGCGCCTCAAAATTGCGGCAGAACTGAAGGACCGAAGCGCCCGCGACGTGCTCTATATCCTGGACGAGCCGACCACCGGCTTGCACCTCGACGACATCCGTAAATTGCTGGCGGTGCTCGGCAAGCTGGTGGACGCCGGAAACACGGTGGCCGTGGTCGAGCACAACCTGGATGTGATCAAGGCAGCCGACTGGATCATTGATTTAGGCCCGGAAGGCGGCGAGCAAGGCGGGCGCATCGTCGCAGAAGGACGACCGGAACAGATCGCGCAGGTGGCGGAGTCGCACACGGGGCGGTTTCT
>JBGPNZ010000305.1:0-2750 GCA_041487795.1 Nitrospiraceae bacterium | reverse complement strand
TCGGGACGGCGCGCGCATCGGGGACATCGTGTACGTCACCGGCACACTTGGAGATTCTCTCGCAGGCCTGCAAATTTTAAAGATGCGCTCCAGAAAAGGAATCAGCCGGCGGGACATCCGGTATCTGATCGCGCGCCATCACAGACCGACGCCACGAGTTCAGGCGGGGCAGTTCCTCGCCGCACGCGGGCTGGTCACCGCCGCCATCGATGTCTCCGACGGGCTGTCAGGGGACCTCGTGCATCTCTGCGAACAGAGCGCGGTCGGAGTTGAAATCGATGCGTCGGCCCTGCCGCTCTCGCGCGCCTGCCGGGCCTATGCCGTAGCGACCAAGACCGATCCGATCCAACTGGCGCTGCGCGGAGGTGAAGATTATGAGCTGTTATTCACCGTGCCGGCGACGCGGCGCGCCACACTGGAGCGCCTCCGGCGCCACGCTGGATGCCGGCTCACGCCCATCGGCGTCATCCGCCCCAAACGATTCGGAATCAAGCTGAGGACCGACCGCGGAGACGTGATTCCGCTCCGCAACACCAGTTATCAGCATTTCTCTGCCATAGGGTAGCGCGTGATGCCGTCTCTGAATGACATCCGCGTCCACCTCACCAGACTCCTGCATCTCAAGGAGTCACCGCACCGGACCGCCCTGGCATTTGCCATCGGAGCATTCATCGCCTTTTCACCGACCTACGGCCTTCATACGCTCAGCGTCCTGGTCTGCGCCTGGGCCTTTCGCCTGAACGTCGTGGCTCTCATGGCGGGCTCTCTGATCAATAACCCGTGGACGCTCGTGCCCATTTTTGGTGCGACGCTCTGGACCGGCGTCCAGCTGACAGGTCTGTCGCAAGTGCCCTCCGTCCACTGGACCGACCTGAGCATGATGGCCTTCTACGAGCAGGTCAAACCCTATGCGGCTCCGTTCTTCCTGGGCGGGTTCGTCCTGAGCGCGATCGGCGCCGCCGTCAGTTATCTGATCGCCTACATGGCGATCACCGCGCAGCGCGGACGTCGGACTCAGACCGGAACGGAGCAATTGCCACCCGAGACCGGCCTGGGCTAAGATGCCCATAGGAATTCGCCGCTCGATGGACACCACCGCAACACGACTCAGCGCCCCCTACGACGGATCGGCCCTCATCGCCGACCCGATTCACGAATACATCACCTTCACGGTTCCCTATTCCGACCACGACCCGTCGGAAAAGACTGAAAAGGATCTCATCGACTCTGCCTGGGTCCAGCGGCTCCGCTATATCTACCAGCTCCAGAGCGCGCGCTGGGTCTATCCCTCTGCCGAACACAGCCGCTTTCAGCACTCCCTGGGCGTGATGCACGTCGCCGGGCGGTTTGCGCGCCACCTCTATCCCTCGCTTGCCAAAGTGATCCCGGACCTTCCCTCCTTCCCCTACGTCGAAGAACTCCTGCGCATCACGGCCCTTCTCCATGACATCGGCCACGGTCCGTTCTGTCATTTTTTCGACGAAAATTTCCTGGAGCAGTTCGGTCTGACCCACGAGCGCATCGGACAAGTCATCATCCGCGAACATCTCGGCAAGATCATCCGTAAAATCCGCCGAAGCCCTCACGGCTCCTTCAATCCCGGCGAACAGTTGGATCCCGACCACATTGCGTTCCTCATTCTCAAGGATCCCGAGAAGGACAGCGGCCGCTATCCCAAATGGCTGGCCTTTCTCCAGCCGGTGATCGGCGGCATTTATACCGCCGACAACCTGGACTATGTCCTGCGGGATTCGTACATGTGCGGCGTGGCCGTCGGGCCGGTGGACCTCACGCGCCTCATCCACTACACGCTCATGACCCCGAAAGGACTCACCATCCACCGGACCGGCCTCCCTGCACTGCAGATGTTTTTGAACACCAGGCTGTACCTCTACTCCAACGTGTACTACCACCGGACGACCCGGGCCATCGACATCCACCTGCGAGAAATCTTCGGCGACACCATGGCGTTCCTCTTTCCGCACAATCCCCTGGATCACATGGACGACTACCTGCATCTCACCGACTGGTCGCTGATGGAAACCGTCCGGCGGTGGCCTCAGGACAGAAGCGAGAACAAGCGGAGGCTGGGAAAGGAATGGGCGCGCATTCTCGGACGGGACGTGAAGTGGAAGATGGCGTATAGCGCATTCCTGCCGACGCGGGGGGACGAACGGGGCCGCACCTTCATGGACCGGCACACGATCGAAAGTCGCATCCGGAAGGCCCTGCCGTCCGGCCTGAAGAAGCTGCAGTTCCGTGTGGATATGGCCAACCAGGATCCCCGCCCGATCAATCTACTCAATATGGGCGAGTTTCAAATCTACGTGTACGATCCCGCCACGCAGACCGTCTCCAAGGAGGCGCTGAAAGAGTTTTTCGATTATTTACCGGCGAGAATCGTGCAATTCCGGATCTTCGCCAAGGATCACCGCGCCGACGCCGAGTTGGCCCGCGTCGCCGAAAAGGTGATCGCCTCGGACGGCCACAGCATTAAGACCAACGTCTAGGCAGACTAGCGCATCCCCAGCCTTCAGGGCATGGAATTTTTCTGAAGCGGTTTGGGCGCAGCCGGTGCCCGAAAGGTACCCCTGTCGTCTTCCTCCTGGATCCCGTACCCGCCCATCCGTTTGTCCCATCCGCGAAGATAGAGCGCGGACAACACCAACCCCTCGCCGACGGCATCCTTGTCCTGCCCGGCTTGTCCATACAACACCCGCCCGACGACCGTCATGCGGGCCCACTGCTGA
>JBGPNZ010000304.1:0-2756 GCA_041487795.1 Nitrospiraceae bacterium | reverse complement strand
CCACTCGCGTCAAGGAGGTGCATCTCGACGATCTTGCCATCCAGACCTACGTCATCAACGGCGCCGGTGTGATCCTGGCGAAATCCTGCCTCATGCACATCAGCACGCGATATGTGTACCCCGGCGGCGAGTTGGACCTGCAGCAGTTCTTCGGGATTCAGGATTGCACCGAGCCGGTACAGGCGCGGCTGGCCGATGTGCCGAGCAAGCTGAACGAAATGAAAGCCATGCTGGCCGATCCGGCACCGCCGGTCATCGAACCGGACGGACATTGTTTCTCGCCCTACGAATGCCAGTTCTGGGACCATTGCACGAAAGGCAAGCCTGAACGCTGGGTCTACTATCTTCCGGGAGGGGACAAGACGTTCCGGCAGCTCGCGCGGCTGGGCATCCAGACGATCGACGAGATTCCAGCGGGCTTCAACCTGACGATCGGACAGCGCCGCGTGAAAGACAACGTCGAATGGGTGAGCCCCAAGCTGCCCATTATACTGAAAACAGTTCGTTACCCCGTGCACCATCTGGACTTCGAGACATTCATGCCGGCGATTCCCCGGTTCCCGCAGACAAGACCCTATCAGGTGATTCCCACCCAGTGGTCCAATCATGTGGAATACGATGACGGCAGGATCGACCACGACCAGTACCTCTGTCTGGATATGAAGGATCCGCGCGAGGAATTGGCCCTGCGGCTGCTGGAATCGCTTGGGCGGGAGGGCAGTATCTGCGTCTATTCAGACTACGAACGGTCGGTCATCGGGCGGCTGGCCGAAGCGCTGCCGTCATTACGACAGGAACTCCAGCAACTCTTGAGCCGGCTGTGGGACCTGTTCGATGTGGTCAAAGACCATTACTACCATCCGGCGTTCAAAGGATCCTACTCGATCAAGTCCGTGCTGCCTGCGGTCGTGCCGGCACTCGGCTACGGCGATCTGGAAATTCGGGACGGCGAGATCGCAGCGCGGGCCTATCACCGGATGCTCTTCGATGAGACGGATTGGGTGGAGAAGGCCAGGATTCGAGAAGCGCTGCTTAAATACTGCGCACGGGACACGCTGGCGATGGTGGAGTTAAGGCGAGAATTGGGGAAGAAGGGTTAAAACACTTGAGGGTTTTCTCCGGCGGCGTCAATTGGGAGGGGCTTCGCCCGATGAGCCACCGGCGCACACGAAGTGCGGTATGGAGCTCCTCCCCCACGATCCCCCTCGTTCGACTCCCACCCACTTTGAGTGGCTGTTGGTATCTCAACTGCTCCACGGAACGTCGAACGGCCATGTGACTCTTTGGCGGAGAGGGTGGGAGTCGAACCCACGGTCGAGTTACCCCGACACCGGTTTTCGAGACCGGCACTTTAGGCCACTCAGTCACCTCTCCACTCCAGTCTGAAAGTCGAAAAGTCAGAAAGTCTTAAAGTCTGGCTCGGTCGCCGATATCGTACGTAACTGCCTAAAGAACGTCTGTAATAATTCCTGGCTTTCCTGTTCAAGTACCCCGCCAATCACTTCGACGCGATGATTCAGTTTCCGTTCCGCCGGTAGATCGAAGATTGACCCGCAGGCGCCGGCCTTGGGGTCCATTGCTCCGAACACTAACCGGGGAATCCGCGCCAGGATAATCGCACCGATGCACATCGCACAGGGCTCGAGCGTCACATAGAGTGTCGTGTCGGTCAGGCGCCAGGAGCCGGACTGCGTCGCTGCTTCCCGGATGGCGACAATTTCCGCATGGGCGGTCGGGTCCTGCCAGGTCTCCCGGAAGTTATGCGCTTGCGCCAGAACCTGATCGTCCCGCACGAGCACGGCACCGATGGGAACCTCCCCCTGCGCAGACGCCTTCCGGGCCTGCTCCAATGCCAGCCGCATATACTCTCTGTCTTTGTCGGTCGCGAGACTCATGTCGCCGCAGAAGTAATGAGTTATGAGTGATGGGTAATGAGTTCGGATTCTTCACTCATTACTCGTTACTGATCATTCGTCACTATAGCGTATGAGTATTACTTCTGCCACTCGAATTCGTAGCGAAGCTGGATGGCGGTGTAGCGTTGGATCAATCCGCCACGATCCAGCGGCATGTCTCGCTCGTGGAGCACGGCCAGTTCATAGTCCTTCCACCGCAAGGCCAGGCCGATGATCCAGTCCAGCTCGGTCGGCGTGATTTTGTCGCTTCGGGACCGATCGGAGAACCAATTGGTGTCCGCGAACAACACGACGCGGTTTTTATAGAGATCAAGATCGGCATGGGCGACGTAGCGGAGCAACGCGCGGCCGGTGTTGTCGGGGCGGGCGAAGTAGCTTTCGTTGTGAAAGAGCCACCCCCCGCCCATGTAAAAGGTCAGATTCTGATTGGGAAAGCGGTCCTGCCACCATGCGTACTGGTTGGCCTGTGCGAAGTTATAGTTGATCAGGGCATCGGCATAAATTTGTTTAATGCCGGTTTTGTCGAGCGGCGCATCCCGCTCATATTGCAGCCGCCAACTCCACTGATTGAATGATCCGGTAAAGGCGAATGTGGCGTCCCATTCCGAGAGTTCAATCCAACCCTTCCGGCGATCCGAGAAAAAATTCTGATCCGTGTAGAACTGAAGGTATTCTTTATACAGGTCGGTCTCAAGATGGATCATGTGCCGGAGGCCGGCCAGCCCGGTGTTGTCCGGTCTGGCCGCGAAGGTCGGATTTTCCACGAACGATGAGGTCAGGAGGTACCCGCGGAGCCATTGTCCGGATTCTTCTTCAGCTTTCTTGCCGGCCGTGGTGTCT
>JBGPNZ010000303.1:0-2764 GCA_041487795.1 Nitrospiraceae bacterium | reverse complement strand
GGATGAGACAGAGCATTTATTCCTCCTGCATGATGTGATGGGTTCCGCGCCGGCCGCGACGGCTGAAGTCCTCGCTCTCGGCATGCGCGCCCCGGCGTCCTTCCTTGCTCTCGCTCCGCTCCTTCGTGTTCATGAGCCAGGTGTACGCGCACTGGCCGCAGGAGATGTGAAGGTGCTCGAAGGAGAGGCCTTCGCAGAGCTGTCCCACGACTCCAACCGCACAGTAGGACATCTTGAACTTCTGCCCATCGAAGTCCGAGGAGAGCGAGGCGTCCAGCCCGCACTTCGGGCACTCGATGTTGTCGTCGAAGATCTTCATAACGACGTCATTCGCCATGGAAGTTCCTCCTATATGGGGGTTAATGATCCGGCCGACTTGACCTTGCGGATGGCTTCACGGCACGCGTCGATGTAGCCCTTTTCGAACTCGACCACGTGACCCGAATAGACGAGCGCGTAGGGGCAGTGAGTCGCGATGATCACCTGGTACTTCTCAGAGATCCTGGGAAGCACTCTAGACCAGAGTTCAACCTGGTTCGGAATGGACAGCGATCGATCCACTTCGTCGAGAAGGAGGGTAGGAGGCCCCTTGCGAGGCAGTGAAGTCACATAGTCGAAGAAGTCTTTCATGGCCCTTTGCCATGCTTCGTTGACCGTCTTATGGTTGCTCGGAAGCTTCGCGAGATCAGGACGATCACCAAGCTTGCTGAACAGCTTCTTGAGATGGAAGATCCCGTACTCGCCGGAGCTCGGCTTTGAGAACATCTCGCTGATGATGTCCTTCGCGTCGAGGAGTCCGTCCTGGGAGTCGTCCACTCCTCCACCTAAGGGAGACCTCAACTCCGGCGACGTGAGGAAGGACGCAGTTCCATCCCACTCGACCTTGGCGGTACATCCCCTGGGAGCTTCTTCCTTGAAGCGATCCGGGTATACCGGCCCTCTCTTCTTGTCCGGCATGATCGCCGGGTTCAGGTACCTCGACCATCCCGCTCGGGTCGCCGAGTAGGCGCCGAGGATGTTGATCATCGTGGACTTTCCGCATCCATTGGGCCCGAAGAGGACGTTGAGTCCTTTTACGAACTCGAACGTTCGGTCCTTGAGGGCGGGCAGCTCGGCTGCATAGCCGGACAGTACGACCGCGGACGAAATCATAGAGATACTTTTCCCTCCAAGTCTTTTTCGAGAACCAGAATGAACCGATCGCTTACCAGGTGCTTCTTCAGGATGGGAACGACTTCCCCAAGCTCCAGACCGCCGTTCCCGCAGCCGACGGCAGGGAGAACGATTCTTGGCTTTCCGTTTGCGGTGTCAAGCTCCCTTTCCGAGATCGCCACGAGCAATTCCGTGCTCTTTTCGATCAGGGTGATGCTCGACTTCTGCTTCCAGGAGAGCCAGGGCTCCTTCTTGTTCAGGGGCTTCGTCGGAAAGAGAATGAGCTTGGGCTTCATCTCTGGGTATGGAAAGCAGGCATCGTTCCCGTACACACGGCATCGGCCGCCGTACCACAGGGGAAGCTCCGGGTATTTCTCCGCGGCCTGCTGGGCGACCCCACGCCCCATCACGTTTGTCCCGTCCATCCTGTAGCCCGCGTTGGTCGGGATCACAATGCAGGAGTCCTTGGCGTAGCTCCAGATGTCCCCGTACTCGATCTTCATGGTTCGACGACCTCGTCTGCGGTCTGCTTGAACGGCTGAGTCAGATAGCTGATGTCTCCGATCTGGCCGTACAGGTTTTTGACGACCGTATACAGGCCGCGCTTTCCTTCCAGGAAGGGCGCGATCTCATCGGCCACAGGCTGGACATTCTCGGCGATCAGGGCATCACGGTAACTGTGCTTCTTGCCGTTGCTGACCCATTCGAGGTGGTTGCACCAGCTCCGATAGACCTTGAGCCTGGCCACAAGCGAGTGGACGTATACCCGGCGGTTCTCCTTCCCGCCGTTCTTCTGGAGGATCGAGTCCAGCTCTTTCAGGGCGTTTTGGTACAGATCATTCATACTCTCGAACGAAAAGGCCGTATCTCCAGATCGGGTGATCGTGAAGACGGGCTTGAACAGCGCGACGATGTCGAGCTCTTGGGGTGCCTTCGGTTTCGGCTTGGGCTTGGCGCGAACCTTGTTGATCGTGGCCACTAGTCCTCCTTCTTCAGGTATTTTCCCTGCATCAGACACAAGAGTTCGAGCCCTTCGAAGCGGTTGGTTCGCAGGATCCGAACCTTGACGTGAAACGGCTCTTTGCTGGCCATCACCATCTTGCACCCGAAACCCAGCGCGGGGAGCGAGTTCTGGTTGAGGGCCTTGACGACGTCGATAACGATCGGTTGGTTGGACATGGTCAGGATCGGACATGACCTGAGATAGGACGTCAGCTCGGGCGTGTGCACCTTTTTGTATCCTCTCGTCGGCACCGCTTCCTCGATTTCCATGAAATGACGCGCCTCATCCATGAGCACGGCACTCGCTTGGTTGTTCGGGAAGAAGAAGATCTTGGATGCCTCGAAGCCCTCGGGCTCGGGGAGGTACCCAGGGTATACCATCGAGGTTTCGATGGGCGAGATGCAACGCCCATTCGTCGGATCAGCAAGCGCTCCGATGGGTTCCTGGAAAAAGACCGCCTGTCCGCGCTTGATGGTCGCGAGAGACCAGAGAGTCCATCCCGGAATCCACTTGGGCACGTTGTTGTAGATCACACGGATCTTGCGGGAAGATATGCTGAAGTTGTCCAACAAAGCGACCAGACCCGCCATGTCCTTGTAGGAAAGGTTG
>JBGPNZ010000302.1:0-2775 GCA_041487795.1 Nitrospiraceae bacterium | reverse complement strand
CTGTTTCCACGTCAGGAAGCAATCCGTGTTGATGTTGGGTGTGGCTTCCGCCGTAATTGCCCTCGTAATCCTGGAATGGCCGGTGAGCCCAAGTCTGCAGAGGATCTACTCTCCGTATCAGTTGCTCGAAATCGGACATGACAACAAAGGGCTGATGGAAATCCGCGCCGCCGGCCATTATTACCAGAAGGTTTACGACTTTTCGGCGAATGCCGAGAGCTTGCCGGCGAGCTCGCGGGCGCGGATCGCCCGCGACTATTACGACCTGCCATACAAAATCCTGACCCAGCCGAAGGATGTTGCTGTGGTCGGCGCCGGCAGCGGCAATGATGTCGCGGCCGCCCTGCGTGCAGGGGCGGGGCACGTGGACGCAATCGAAATCGACCCCGCCATTCTCATGCTGGGTCGCGACGGCCACCCCGAACATCCCTACGACGACCCGCGGGTCCACGCCGTGGTGAATGACGCCCGTTCTTTTTTGCGCAACACCCGTCAGACCTATGACCTGATTGTTTTCGGATTGCTCGACTCGCACACTCTACTGAGCCAGGCGTCGAGTGTGCGGCTCGATTCCTTCGTTTACACCGTGCAGGCAATGCGGGAGGCGCGCGCGCGCCTGAAGCCGCACGGGATGATCTCGCTCACTTTCTCGCTGCTGAACGATCCGCTCGGCCGCAAGATCTATCTGATGCTTCAGGAAGCCTTCGATGGCCGTCCGCCGCTTTGCATCCAGGTTGGTTATGACAACGGAGTGACGTTTCTCCAGATTGCCGATCGTCAAGTTGAGCTGCCGCCCGGGTATAGGACGCAGAGAATGTTTTTCGATAAAACTGCGACGTACGGCAATCCTGCGCTTCACGCGGACGTTTCCACCGACGATTGGCCGTTCTTCTATATGCCGGTGCGGGTGTATCCGGTCTCGTATCTGGTGATGGTCGTCCTGGTGCTGGTCCTTTCACTATTCCTGTTCTTTAACTTTCTGCCGGAGCGACCGAGTTTCGGCAACGCTCCTTTTTTTCTGCTGGGCGCTGGATTCATGCTGGTCGAGACCAAAGGCATTACGGAACTCGGATTGACGTTCGGCAACTCGTGGCAAGTGATCGGAGTGGTGATTGCCGGGATCATGGTCATGGCGTTTCTGGCAAACTGGGTGGTTCAGCGGGTTTCGATTTCGCGGCCGCTGGTGTGGTATGGGTTTTTGCTCGCTTGGCTGGTTGTGGGCTGGTGGGTGGCTCGGAGCGGGGGGCTCTCCTCGACCTTCGGGGGACGTATCGGCACTGCCATCCTGCTGACTTCTCCACTCTTCTTCTCCGGCGTTGTTTTCTCTACCCTTTTGAAAACCCGCGGAGAAATATCAGGAGTGATGTCAGCCAACCTTTTTGGTGCGATGTGTGGCGGACTCCTCGAGTACAACTCGATGTACTTCGGATTCCGGTTCCTGTACCTGATGGCCGGGGGACTGTATCTGCTGGCTGCCATCTGGGAACTTGCCGGTTCGAGGCGGGAGCGGGCGGCGGTTAGATCAAGGAGCCTGTCCGCTGCGGTGACTGCGGACCTGAGTTTGACGAAACAGCGATGATAGAGTGCTTACGATGAAACGGAGAGTCTGTATCCCCAAAGTGATTGCGCGGCTATTGATTGTCTTATGTGCGGTTGCGACCGCATGCGGGCAAGTGGCGGCTGCGGCCGTGCCTGTACAAACCGAAACGGACGAGTACACGCGTTACGAATTGCTGTCGCCGGAGAGCGCCAGTTTCGCGATCCGCTATGAAGTGACGGCGACCACTGCCGGGGCCAAGTATTACTTTAATCCGATCCGCAAGGGCAGCGTGGCCAGCGGCGAGTCAGTGGTCGACGTGATGTCTGGACAACCACTGCAGTTTGAAGTGGTCAGCGGAGAGGAGGCCAGGAAAGACCCGCTGATGAAAGGCGAAGACGCGTCGGTGGATTACATCAAGGTGCATCTTGCGCGTCCGGTCCCGCCTGAAGGGCAGGCGCGCCTGCTGATTCTGAAAACATACAAGGATGCCAAGAGTTACTACCGCGAAGGTGGCGCGATCGTCTTCAACCGGTCACTGAGCATTCCCCGGAACAGTGTTGTGCTGCCCCCGGGATACGAACTGGTGGCATGCAATGTGCCGTCGCAGGTTCTGGCGGTGCCGGACGGACGGATTGCAATCAGCTTCATGAATGGCAGCGGCGCGGAGGCCCCGCTGATCGTGAAAGGCAGGCTTGGCGCACAGATTGGTGACGGGGCTGTGCCGCGGGCGCCCGGTTCGGCGAAAAGTTGGGAAGCGCCGTTCGAGGGAGAAACCGAGAAAGAGCGGCTTTCCGAGCGCGCGCACGAGGATCGCGAGATTGTTTACTTTCTGCAGCAGCCGGAAACGCACGCCTTCCGTCTTTATCACGACTACACGGAATCGCATCCGGGAGTGGACAAGTACTTCAATGTGGTTCGGACCGGCAGCAAGGTGGCGGATACCTCGGCATACCTCGTCGATACGGGCGAAAAGCTGGCGACGAAAATTATGACCGGGGGAGAACTGGCGGTTGCAAAGATGGATGCGGGGGAACCGGTTGATCCGGCTGCAGAAGTGGTCGTGATTCCTTTTTCTCCAGTGAAGGCGGGGCAGAATGTTCGCGTGCGAATTTCCGAGACCTACACGGCGCCAGCGAGCTACCGGATCGAGGGAGACGTGTTGGTATTTGACCGGAGCCTCGGACGCCCGCGCAACGCGGTGGTGCTGCCGGAGGGATGGTATCTGACGGCCAGTT
>JBGPNZ010000301.1:0-2792 GCA_041487795.1 Nitrospiraceae bacterium | reverse complement strand
GTCCGCACCAAGTCCAAGCTCCGGAGCCAGGAAAACAAAGCCGAAGCCGCTTCAAATTTTGCCGAGGCGGAAACAGCGCTGAAGACGCTCAAGGAGTCCATGCCGGGCGCAGACAAGCGGCCCGAGATAACCCAGGCGAATGCCCTCATGAAGATGGGCGCCGACGAGCTCAAGAAGGAAAATTACAGCGGATCTCTCTACGTGACTAACCAAGTCAAGGCCATCCTCAAGGATATCCAGGACACTGCGCAGGGGCGGGACACAATGACGCCGGTGGACGGCGAGGTGCTCTTTGCCCTGCCGCTGCCGCTCAAGATTGCCACGTCTGGCAAGGTGCGCGAACATCCTGCCGCTGACTCCGCCGTCGCCTGGTCCATCGAGCAGGGCGCGTCGCCGATCGCGCTCTCCTACAAAGGCCCATGGATTCGCGTGAAAGGCGAGGGCGACCAGTTAGGCTGGATGTTCTATAACCTGATCGCCAGTCCGTGACGTGCGCGGCAGCCGGGGCGGGATCGTTTGCTTATGAGCCGGCCGTCATCACGCGATTGCGGCCGTTGTTCTTGGCCTTGTAGAGCGCCGCATCGGCGTTGACGAGCAAGAGGTCGGCAGTGCGTCCGGATTCTGGAAACGTCGCGACGCCGAGGCTGGCGGTGACCGCCTTGCGCTGATTGGCCTTATCCTCCGTTTCCGTCGCGATTCGTTGGCGGATGCGCTCGGCGACCTCCATGGCTCCCTTTTGATCCTGATCGGGGAGCAGGATCAGGAACTCCTCCCCTCCGTACCGGGCGGCAAAGTCGTTGGTTCGCAGCGAAGATTGCAAAATCTCTCCTACTTTCTTCAACAACACGTCTCCCTCAGGATGGCCGTAGGTGTCGTTGTATTTCTTGAAGTGGTCCACGTCCACCATCAGGATGGAAAAGGACCGTCCGTGCCGCTGGTGCCGCGCGACTTCCGCGTTCAGGGCATCTCTCATGCGGCGGCGGTTATGGAGGCCCGTCAGGGCGTCTGTCGAGGAGATCGTTTCCAAGGTCTGGTTCCGTTCGTTGAGCGCGAGGTTCACGGACGTCAGTTCCTGTTGCGCCTCCCGCAGATAGGCGACCATCGTGTTGAACATGGTCGCCAGGCGTTCGATTTCCCGTGGAGGATCGGCCGCGATTTCAACGGACAGGTCGCCGCCCGCCACTCTGGCGGCTCCTTCCGTCAGACGGGTCAGAGGGCCGATGATCGTGAGCGACAACAGATAGGCGATCAGCCCGACACCCATTAACAGCCAGGCCGTGGACATCAGCGTCACGTTGCGAATGTTGACCAGCGCGCGGTAGGCGTCTTCATAGTTTTTTTCCGCTACGACACCCCACCCCAGTCGGGGAATCTGCTGCATCACCGCCAACACGTCGAGATTGTCGTAATTTATCTGCACGAGCTCCCCGGGCTCTCCGGCGAAGAACGTGCGCGTGGCTTGCTCGGGAAGCTTGGTCGTGAGAGTAGATTGCGGCGAGAGCAGCGAGCTGAGCACGCGCGTCCCGTCGGGCTTCACAATATAGAGGTGCCTCGTCTGCCCCTGGGACCATTGACGCAGCACGGCTTCCATCGAGCCGAAATTAAGCGTTGCGGCCAGCACGCCCAGGAAGCGGCCGTTCGCGGTCTTCAGCGGCACGGCCACGGTCATGACGGTTTTGCCGCGGCCTTTGTCCCAGTGCGCGCCGGTCAGGATCGGCTGGTCGAGCCTGGCTTGCTTTTGCCAATCGTGCGGCAGCGACACGCGAGCCGTCTGCTTGGCGCTGGCCACGATCACGGCGCCGGTCGGATCGAGAACGAACAGGTCCTCGTAATCCGAAAACTTGTTCTGGACCGACTTGAGGTAGTCCTGGGAGCGGCGCAAGACCTGAGCGCGAGTCCCGCCTCCACGCAGCGCCTTCTCCACGTTTTCGGACAGCTCGTAGGAACTGGAAAAGACCCGCAATTCGTATACACGCTCCTTGAGCCACAGTTCGAACTCCCGCGCGATACTGACCGACGCGCTCCGGAGTTCTTCGTGCAGTTTCCCGGTCAAGGCGGATTTGTTCTGGCTGTAGAGCAACCATCCCGTCGTCCCTGTCGGGATCAACGTGGCGAGCACGGCCAGGATCAGGATGCGTTGTTTGACGGAATTGAGATGGAGCGCCCGCAGGAAGAGGCCGAGAATCCGCTCAAGAAATCGCAGCACAGATGGCCTTTTTTACTGAGGTTGCATAAGCCGATTGCCGGCGGAGCAACTATACCATAGTTGTCCCGCCGCGTCTTGCGCGAAGAAGCCCTGCGGCGGTTGAACGGCGCAGGAGCCCCGTGCGATCATGCCTCATGGCGCACATGCACAGACTCGAAGAGCTTCAATTTGAGAATACGTACGCGCGCCTGCCGGAGGCGTTCTACGCCAGAGTCGAGCCGACGCCGCTGCCGAATCCTGTTCTGGTGAGCTTCAACCCGGACGCCGCCGCGCTGCTGGATTTGGATCCCGACGAAGCCAAACGGCCGGAGTTCGCCGGCGTGTTCGGCGGGCAACTCCTGATCCCCGGCAGCGAGCCGGTCGCGATGCTCTATTCGGGGCATCAGTTCGGCATCTACGCCGGACAGCTGGGGGACGGACGGGCGATCTTGCTCGGCGAAGTGCGCAACGGTCGGGGAGAGAAGTGGGATCTGCATCTGAAAGGGGCCGGCCAGACGCCGTTCTCGCGCGACGGCGATGGCCGTGCCGTCCTTCGCTCCACGATTCGGGAATACCTCTGCGGCGAAGCCATGCACGGGCTCGGCAT
>JBGPNZ010000300.1:0-2805 GCA_041487795.1 Nitrospiraceae bacterium | reverse complement strand
TCTGTTATCTGTCGAACGGGCTCAGACGTTCGCCGACGACGCACTGGACCATTATATAAGCCGGAGCGCACTCGATAGCCGTGATCGGGCTCTGGCGCTTGAATTGGTCTACGGCATCCTCCGCCATCAGAGCACACTCGATTGGCGGCTGGACCATGTCGCGACAAAGTCTATGGCCAAGCTGCCGTCACGCGTCCGCATGGCGCTGCGCCTCGGCGCCTACCAATTGCTCTATCTGGACAAGATTCCCCCGTCTGCAGCCGTCAATGAATCCGTGGCGCTGATGAAAACCGGCGGCGCCTCGGCGCACTGGCCCGGATTCGTGAATGCCGTGCTGCGGGCACTGACCCGCACGCCTGCTCCGCCGTGGCCTGATCGCGAAGCTGATCCCGTGCAAGCCCTGTCAGTCCAGTATGCCTGTCCTGCGTGGCTGACCGAACGGTGGCTTGCACGATTCGGCATCCAGGATGCGGAACCCCTCTGCCGGGCCACGACCGTCGTTCCTCCTCTGACAATCCGCATTAACGCACTGCGAACCACTCGAGACGCACTAGCCGCCCAGTTCACGAAGCTCGGGTATGCGGTCAGACCGACGAAGATCAGTCCCGTTGGACTCGTCCTGGATAAATGCGGGTCCGTCGCGGAGTTGCCGCTGTTCCGTGACGGTGCCTTCTACGTCGAAGACGAAGCCGCCCAACTCGTCGCGCCGATCGTGGATCCGCAGCCGGACGAACGGGTGCTGGATGCCTGTGCGGCGCCGGGCGGGAAAACCACGCATCTGGCCGCCCTCATGCAAAACCATGGTGAAATCATCGCCGTCGACAAAAATGCCGCGCGCCTTCGCCTGCTGGAAGATAATTGCGGTCGACTCGGCATCGGCATCATTCGAACGATCCCGGCCGACGTAACATCGCCGCCGCCGAATCTGCGCGAGCGTCCCTTCGACCGCATCTTGCTGGATGCGCCCTGCAGCGGGCTCGGCGTCTTGCGGCGTCATCCCGAAGGCAAATGGCGGAAAGAGGCGGAGGCGTTCAGTCAGCACCAGACGCTCCAGCGACAGCTGCTCGAACGGACAGGCCATCTCTTGCGGCCCGGCGGGGTCCTCGTCTATAGTACGTGCTCGAGCGAACCGGAAGAAAACGAACAGGTGATCGACCAATTCTGTGAAAAGCACAAGGAGTTCCGTCGCGAGTCCGTCGCGCCGTGGCTGCCTGAACCCGGCTCCTCGCTTGTGACAAGCCAGGGCGATTTGTCTACTGTGCGGAACGACGACTCCATGGATATGTTCTTTGCCGCCCGGCTTCGAAAGGCCACGTAATGACCAAGTCCACCATCCGCATCGCACCGTCCATCCTGTCGGCGGATTTCGCCAGGCTGGCCGACGAAGTGGCGCGCGTGGAAGCCGGCGGCGCGGACTTGCTGCACGTGGACGTGATGGACGGCCATTTCGTTCCCAACCTGACGGTCGGCCCGCCGATCGTCGAAGCGCTCCGCAAGGTGACGAAGCTGCCGCTGGACGTCCATCTGATGATCACGAATGCCGACGCCTATATTCGTGAATTTGCGGACGCGGGCGCCGATTATTTGACGGTCCACGTCGAAGCCTGCCCGCACCTGCACCGTACGGTCCAGGCCATCAAAGAGCTCGGGGTGAAGGCCGGCGTGACCTTGAATCCGGCGACGCCGCTCGGCTCCGTGGAAGTGATCCTGCCCGATGCCGACCTGTTGCTGATCATGTCCGTCAACCCGGGCTTCGGGGGCCAGTCCTTCATTCCTGCGTCCCTGCAGAAAATTGCGCAGGCGCGGGCGATGATCGAGCGCGTTCGCAGCCGCGCGCTGCTGGAGGTGGACGGCGGCGTGAAGGTCGAGAATGCCGCTCAGATCGTGCAGGCCGGTGCGGATATTCTCGTGTCCGGCTCGGCGATCTTCTCCAGCCGGGATTACGGCGCGACGATCAAAGCCATGCGGCAGGCCGGACAATCGCTTCCTAAAACCGGTCGGACCGCCGGGACTGCCCCGGCCAAACGTTAACCCGGATTAACGGTGGACACCTCTTCCCTCATCAGCAGCCTGCATCCCCTCGAGATCAAAGTCCTCCTCGCGCTCCGCGACGCGCAGAGCCGGGGGCCGCTGAAGGAACAACAGCTTGAACAATTAGCCGCGCTCGAGCCGTCCCAACTCAGCATGGCGGTCGAGTGGCTGCTGGCCAAATCGCTTCTGAGCGTGGCGTCGGAGAAAATAACTCCCATCGTCTCATTAACCAAAATCGGCGCCCAGTATTTTGAAAAATATGCGCCGATCGAACGCATCCTGTCGACCGTTCGCAAGGCCAGCCAGACCGGCAAGCGCCTCACGATCCAGGATATTCAATCCCAGGAGGGGCTCGAACCGACCGAGGTCAGCGGCGCGGTCGGCTGCCTCAAGAAGGAAGGCGCGATCCGGATCGTGGCCGGCGGACACGTCGAATCCACGGGAGCGCCGAGCCCCACCACAGAATCGCTGCGCGAGCTGCTGAAGCAACTCCACGGCACAACGCGGGATCTGCACGCATTCCCGGAACCGATGCGCCGCGTCATCGAACAACATGCGGTCAAACGGGGAAACGCCAACGAGCCGTTCCGCATCGACGATCACATCGAACGAGCCTTTGCCCTGACGCCGGACGGCCACAGCGCCGCAGACACGCTCGTCCAACAGGGCGTTGCCGACGAGGTGTCGCAGCTTTCCCCGGAGTTGCTGAAGGACGGCAGCTGGCGTACCAAGCGCTTCCGCAAGTACACCATCAGTCTGCGGGCACCCCGCATC
>JBGPNZ010000299.1:0-2839 GCA_041487795.1 Nitrospiraceae bacterium | reverse complement strand
TCAAAGATAATCAGCACCTGATGCAGATCATCGACCGCATCGTCTCCCGCATCGGGCGACGGGTCGATGAATCCTCCCCGATGGTGGATGCTCGTCTGGCCGACGGCTCTCGTGTCAACGCGATTATCCCGCCTCTGGCACTCGATGGACCTTGTCTTTCGATTCGCCGCTTCGGCCGCGACCCCATCACCGCTCGCAACATGCTCGACAACAAGACCCTCAGCGAGCCCATGCTGGAATTGCTCTCGGCCATGGTCAAGGGTCGCTTGAACCTGCTCATTTCGGGAGGAACCGGCGCCGGCAAGACCACGCTTCTCAACGTTCTTTCCGGATACATCCCGAATTCCGATCGCATCGTCACCATCGAGGATGCGGCCGAGTTGCAGCTGAAGCAGGAACATGTGGTACGTCTGGAAACGCGGCCCCCGAACATTGAAGGCAAGGGCGCGGTGCGGCAGCGCCAGCTTGTAATCAACAGCCTCCGTATGCGTCCGGATCGCATCGTGGTAGGCGAGGTCCGCGGCGAAGAGGCCTTCGATATGCTCCAGGCCATGAATACCGGCCATGAAGGATCGCTGACCACCGTGCACGCCAACTCCCAGCGCGACGCCCTGGCCCGGGTTGAGAACATGGTGGCCATGGCCAACCTGAATATTCCCGAGAAAGCAGTCCGTCAGCAGGTTGCCGCCGCCATCCATGCCGTCGTGCAGATCGCGCGCCTCTCCGATGGCACACGCAAGGTGCTGACTATTTCCGAGATCACCGGTCTGGAGTCCGATGTGATCTCGATGAACGATGTCTTCATTTTCGACCGCACCGGAATAGACGAGACGGGGCGCGTTCGCGGTTCATTCCGAGCGACCGGCATCCGGCCCCGTTTCGTGGATCGCCTGGCGACTGCAGGATGCCGCCTGCCAGCCTCAATTTTTGAGTCGCGGATGGAGGTCTAGCCATGCAGATCGCCATCGCCCTTCTAGTGTTCCTGGTGGTCAGCCTGGGCGCTTTTGCCGTCCTGAGCTTGCTCGACCAACGCAAGTCCCAGGCCCGCGTACTCCGTGACCGACTCTCCGCGACGCAGAAACCGGCCGACTCGGTGCAAGCCGACGTCGCGCTTCTCCGCGATGAAATGATGAGCCGGATCCCGGCTTTCGACACCCTGCTGCGCCGATCGGAGCGCGTCACCGTACTCCAGGAGATGTTGAGTCAGGGCGATGTCAACGTTCGCGCTGGAAATTTCCTGATTTTCTGCCTGCTGGCGGCGGTGCTGTTCGGGGTTATCTTCATGATCGCGGGCGGCAGCGTGCTGTTTGGCTGGGCGGGCCTGGTTCTGGGTTTCTTTATCCCTTACGCGTACGCCTCCCACCGGCGGGCCAAACGCTTTCAGCGTTTTGAGGAGAAGTTTCCGGAAGCGATTGACACTCTTGCCCGCGCGGTTCGCGCCGGTCACGCGTTCACCACTGCGCTCGAAATGATCGCCAACGAGATCTCCGAACCGGTGGCCGGAGAATTTCGCCAGCTCTTCGAAGAGCAAAAATTCGGCCTCCCGGTGCGCGATGCTCTCTTGAACCTGGCCGCCCGTATTCCTCTGGTGGACGTCAAATTTTTCGTAACCGCGGTAATGTTGCAGCGCGAAACCGGCGGCAACCTTGCCGAAATTCTCGATAATCTTTCTTATGTGATCCGCGAACGCTTCAAGATCCTGCGCCAGGTCCGGGTTCACACCGCGCAAGGGCGCCTGACCATGGTTCTCCTCATGGCGCTGCCGCCGACGATTGTCGTGGTTATGCTGACTCTCAACCCGGCGTTCATTCGGCCCCTGTTCACTGATCCGCTGGGACACATTCTGATCGTCGCGGGCATTGTGCTGCAGACCGTTGGTTATTTCTTTATTCGCAGAATTATCAGGATTCAGGTCTGATTCATGGTTCTCGCGCTCTCCATTCTGATCTTTCTCACCATCGTAGTGGTGGTGTTCGCTTTCGGAGCCGCCACCATGGCGCCTTCTTCGGTGCTCGGTTCGCGACTGCGCGAGATTGGCTGGCAGCGGCCGAAAGCGGAAGCCAAGCCGGCCATGCGTGAGCGCATCCAGCAGGCCCTTGATCCCCTCAGCCGCGCGCTTCCCGTTTCACCCACTGATGTTTCGCTCACCCGCGCCTGGCTCATCCAGGCCGGATACCGCGAAGCCCGCCACGTCCGCTTTTACTTCGGCGCGCGGGTTCTGTTTGCCGTGCTCGGCTTCGTTGCGGTGGTACTGTTCACGGGATTTGACTCGCTTCTATTGCTCGTCGGTTTACCCGCGTTCGGTTTCTTCCTCCCGCGCTTCTTTTTAAAGAGGGCCATGAAAGAGCGGCAACGCCGGATCCGCCTGGCGCTGCCCGACGCGCTCGATTTGACCGTCATCTGCGTGGAAGCCGGCCTCGCTCTCGACCAGGCCATGTTGCGTGTGGGCGAAGACTTGCAGCATGCCCACCCCGAACTCAGCGGCGAGTTCCATCTTTTCAACCTGGAGACACGCGCCGGCAAGCCCCGCGCTGAGGCGCTGCGAAACCTGGCGGCTCGCACTGGCGTGGACGATGTGCGCGGCCTGGTAGGCACGCTCATTCAAACCGACCGCTTCGGAACCAGCGTCGCGCAGGCCCTGCGGGTTCATTCCGATTCCCTGCGCACCGAGCGCCGCCAGCGCGCCGAAGAGCAGGCCGCCAAAACCACTGTTAAAATGATTATTCCTCTGGTCCTGTTTGTGCTGCCCTCCCTGATTTTCGTCACCGTCGGCCCGGCAGTTATTCAGTTGATGCGTTTGCTTGCCCCCATCAGCGGCGGAGGGCAGCGGTGAATTCGG
>JBGPNZ010000298.1:0-2855 GCA_041487795.1 Nitrospiraceae bacterium | reverse complement strand
GCAAGTTCTGCTCGACAGGGCCATTAAACTGAATCCCGACAAGGCCATCGATCCTGCGAAGGTCTGGAGCGGCGTGAGAAACTAGGCTCCGCTCGGTTCGTCGCATTCGAACGCCCCATCTCGCATGAGATGGGGCGTTTTCTTTTGACCGGCTCGCCCAGGCCGCAACCTTGCCAGCCACGCGTGGGAACAACAACGCCCTGTCTGCTGGGAATGCAGACAGGGCGTTGTTTCAAACAGCGAACAGAAAGCCGATTACTTGATCATCATCAGCCGGCCACCGATGTGGCCCGGATGCAGATGGCAGCTGTAGTAGAGCACGTTACCCGACGTCGCATAAACAAAGTCGCTGACCGGGATACCGAGGTACTTGGTCTCGCCCGGCTTGAGGACCACCTTCACCTTGAGCACGGTTGGGGCGGACTGGTTCTGATCCGCCGTCAACAAGAACCCGTGCTCGGACGTCGAGTCGTTGGTCACCTTGATCAAGAAGGGACGGCCGGGCCGCACCTTGAAGTCCACAACAGTCGTGGGTGGATACCACACCTTTTTCTGCGATGCGCCGAGTTCGAGCGCGTACAGCTCCGCATCCACGTCCAGTTCCTTGAACGCTATCCCCGCGACGGAGCCCGTTGCCAAATCACCGACCTCAACGCCACCCGACTGGTGCGCGAAGGCCACCGAAGCCCCGGCCATCACGATAAGGCCGAAGAATACTGCTACCAGCATCTTTCCCATTGCCTACCTCCTTGAAAGAAAAAAGCTGTGAATTAGTGAGCGATGACGAATCCTTATCCGATATTGTACTGCGTGTTTCGCAGGGGGTAAGCCCGGAAACGCGGATTGTATAGCATAGGCCTTAAAGGGAAGCAAGCACCTTCTTCCATCGATCAGTCTGCCTCCAAACAGGCCGTAGGGGCAGGCCCCGGTAGCCCGGAAGAACGGGGATTTTCAACGAAACCAGGCCCTTCTACCGAGACGATGATGGCACGGTGCCCGGTGTGAGCTCTACCCCCCGCCCGATCAGGAGATCATACGGTGCGTAGTCGTCCGTCAGGACGACACCGGCAGGCCATTCCTGTTCGATTCGCGTCGCCAGCAGCTCGCGGGCTTCGATCGGCAGGCGGCCCTTCGCCAGCAGCGCCTCGACTTTCGCCCCCCAATCAGCAGGCCGCATCGTCTCCACCGGAGCGCCGGCGAAGAAGATAAGGTTTTCGGCTTTGGACTGTTTCAGTGACTTCCAGGGGCCCTTGACGCCGTAGGATTGAATGATCGGAAAGACGGTTTTCAGAGTTGTGACCACCGCCTGCGCCCGAAGCAGGTCAGGGCCCTCGCCGGATGAGGAGAGGTTGACGGCCAGCACGCCGTCCGGATGCAAGCGGCCGCGCACTTCTTTGAAAAATTCCTGCGTCGTGAGGTGGAACGGGATCATATGGCGGGCGAAGACATCCAGCCAGATCACGTCGTAGGTGGCCGCCGTGCTGCGCAAAAACGTCCGCGCGTCTTTCACGTGGACGTGATGCCCCTTCGCCAGCGCGTAACTGAAATACCGTTCAGCAGCCTGCACGACCGCGGGATCCACTTCCACCGTGTCGAGTTCCAGGTCGGGCCAGTATCGCGCGAGCCACTTGGCTAATGAGCCCCCGCCATGTCCCAAGATCAGCCCCCGTTTCGGCTCAGGCGGAAGTGCCAGCGCCACCATCATAAGCTGGCTGTACGGGAGGAATAGCGCGACCGGATCGGCGTTCCACATCACGGCATGAAAGGTGCGGTCCAGGATCAGGTAGCGGAAGAGCCCTTCGTTGTCGTCACGCACACGGATTTGCTGATAGGAGCTGTCCTCCTGATGCAGCGGGACGGGCGGGATCAACTTCTTGAGATTCTCCGGAAGGGCCTGGCCGGGATGCAACGCCAGCCACAAGAGGATGGCCAGCCCGCCGAGCACAGGCGCGCCGGCTTTCGCACCGACTACCGCCGCACGCCAGCCCCATAGAGCACCCAGCACTATTTGAATGATACCGAGCACCGCAACCAGCGTCGCGCTCCCGAGCCACGTCAGAAGATAAAAGGCCGTCCCCCACGTACCGATCAGACTGCCGACCGTCGAGACCGCGATCATGGCCCCGGTGTGGCGGCCGAGATGGCCCATGTCGCCGATCGAGAGGCGCAGGAGCGCCGGCAACACGCCGCTCAATCCGAATGCCGGCGGCGCAAGCAGAATGCCCGCTGCGAGGCAGGGCCCCCAGCGGGGATCGTCAATCCAGGCCGAAACGCTGAACATGACCGGCTGCCCCGCCCAGGCCAGCAGTAAAGTCCAGGCACCCGAAAAAAGCAGCAGCCCGGCCAGAACCGTGCCGCCCTGGTGACGGTCCGCCAGCCAGCCGCCCATCGCATAGCCGCTGCTCATCGCGGCAAGGATCACCCCGATGAGCGCGCCCCAGACAAACAGCGAATTGCCGAACACCGGCGCCAGCAGGCGGCTGCCGAGAATCTCCAGCGCCATGACGACGGCGCCGCTGATGAACGCGGTCGCAAAGAGCTCCGAGCGGCCCCACCGGGCCTGAGTCTGATCGGTATTCATCATAATGAGGGGTGAGCGATCGGAAGAGAAGCGGGGGCCGTTTTCAGCATCCGGCTGCCCGCATTATTCATGATAGTTCGTCGCGAAATCGCGCAGCCGCGTCGCGAGACGGGCGCGTGGAGCCGCGAGGGAGGGAGGCGTACTCACAGAGTACGTTGACCGACTGAGTGGCGAGCCCGCCCGCTTGGCCACCGATATCTCTCGGCCAAGCTTGTCGCAGCAGCGAGCCGCGATTGCAGCAGAAGTGCTCATGGATAATGCGGGCTAGTGAGGT
>JBGPNZ010000297.1:0-2856 GCA_041487795.1 Nitrospiraceae bacterium | reverse complement strand
GGCGAGGACGACGAAGTCAAACAGGAGCCCGTGTTCATTTTCAGAAGGCCACGGTGACATGGATTGGCTCACGGAATTGGCGCTGTTCCCTGATGAGTACGTAAGGAGGCTGGCGGTCATGGAAAATATCTGCGAACTCTGCGGCTACAAATGCACAGGCGACGACTACTGCCCCGGCTGTGAGAAGTACATCTGCGGGAAGCACGTTTATAATCCCGGCCCCGGCCCGCATGAGCCGAAAGACCACACGGCCGACGAAGAAGGCCACCGACCCAAATGAGTGCGCCGAGGCCGGTGAAGAAGGAGGCGTTTGATTCGTATATGAAGCGCCTGAACAAATATCTCGCTGAGCGGATCAAAATGCTGCGGGGCCGGAAAAAGCAAGGCCGCCGACCGGCCGCGTGACCGTCGCAGAAGGCTCGGCATGGTTCATGACCCTCTCCGTCGCGTGGGTGGGGATCAATGTGTGGCTCGTGATCTTCTGCCGTTGCCTCTGGTGGGTTGAGATCATCGCGGCGAACCTTGTGGTCTGGCCGTTCATCATCGCGTTTCAGTACGAGGAGAGAGGGGATGAAATCGCTCCGTAAGCGGGCTTGGGGGATGATCCTCATCGGCACCATTCTACTGTGCCTCACAGGCACCATGACCGTCGTGTCTTTTATCCGTGAGAGTTGGATTTTCACTCTCATTAACCTCTCCCTGTTTCTCATCGTTCTGTACCATGTTGGTGTCAACGCGGGAATCTACCGGAGCCAGCCGCCTGATGTCTGAAACCCCCAGCATGCCTGCCGTGAAAGTCTTCGGCCCTGACGGGCACACGTTGATTGCCACCGTCAACCCGGTCACTCGGGCCAGAACCGAAATCAAGCCGCAGAGGAAGAAGGCTGACGTTGACACCGACAAGGAAATTCTCACGGGCATCCTCACGGACATCCGTAAGGACGTGAAGGCACTTGACCCGACACTCACTGAAAATGATGACGCGTTCAAAACCGCCGTGCTGATTTTCTCTGCGCTCTTCGTCGGCACCACCGTGCATCGGCTTGCCTGCTTCACCGGCTACCCGCCCGCGTTCATCAACAAGCGCCGGATCAACCTACTCAAGCAGCGCATCTGGCGCACGAGAGGCCGCAGCATCCACCGTGTAGGCGATGACATCTTCGAGCAGGACACCGTGACAAAGGACTGGCGCGTCAAACCAATCGGCTTCTGGTGTACCGTGCTCGCCGCCGAAGGTATGGTCGAAATGGTGGGAGGCGGCGACAATGAAGTCCTCTGGAAACATATCCCGTCATGAAACGCCGAATTGTCGTCGGCGATCAGCCGTTTGAGGACGGTAAGCCCGTTAGGAAAAAGAAAGCGCCGAGGCCGCCCGACAAACAACCGATTAACTCGTCTGAATCATGTCGCTGCGGCCATCGGCGAGATGAACATCAGGGGGCGCGTCACGATGCCACGTTGCATTGTCAACGGGCCTATTGCCAGTGCGCGCGCTTCAGACCTGAGCCAGACCCGTTCGATCAGAACGTCCACGTTCCCCCCGTGCCGTACACCCCGTTTAGTCGGCAAATCCCCATTGATAATCTGCGCCCGTTCGGTGGCTTCGACGTGCGCCCGTGTCCCGATTGCTCGCATACGCTCGCGGGCCACCTGCCGCGTCAGGAAGACCACAGGTATCATTGTTCGGGCTGCGGCTGCATCATGACGGCTGAAAACTTTCTGGATGAGAGCATCACCCACTCGAACCGGATCAGCGTCCACCGGACTCAGCGGGTGTTGCCCCCATTCGGAGGCGGGCAGATCACTCAGGACTTCGATGCGCCGACTCCCCAGCCTATCAACTCGTGTCGGTGCGGTCACGGTCAGGCTGATCACGCCTCCTCGGGTCACGGGGAATGCAGCCTGTGGCCGTGCGTCTGTCTTGAGTACGATCACCGGCCCGAGGCCGTCATCGTTCATCCTTGCCGCTGCTGTCACTCCCGCGCTAGCCATGCCGATACCGGCTCCTGTGAATGCCTCTTCCCCCACGGCACGCTCGTTGAGGGCTTCGGCCCCCCTCCCCCGCGCTGTGGGTGCCGCGCCTATCAGCCTCTATTGAAAGACCCCCCGACAGGGCCAAGTCCAAGCAGACGGCTGAGAGAGTCTGGCGTGTTCTGGAAGAAGATCGCTGACTTCGCGGAACAGTCACGGAGACGATTCTGGGGCCGGAGAACCCCCCGCTGAGCCCTTGAAATGATCTGTTGTGACCCTCTTGACAGTCAGTCTAGGGTCATTGTAGATTCACGGTCGATGAGGCCGGTTGACGAATTCCAGTTAAGTGCCTATCAGACCAGTAGAAAGTTCCTGTCTCAGCATCCCATTGACAGAGAGACCATTTCGTCAAGCGCTAGGCGACCTCTCATGAGCCCTATGGCTAACAGGTCATGTGAGGGGTTGGCAGAGACACCAGACGCTCGCATCATGGCCTGTAGACTTTCTCACTTGACGAAATGAACGAGCGCGAGCGTAGGCGCAGAATGAAGTTGGCTCACGCGGGCAAGCCGATCCCCCTCCCACCTTGGCTCGCCAAGATGATCGAGGGCCTTCACACGTGCCGCGCTGATGGCTGCGAGCGATTGATCGGCAGGAGCGAGAGCGGCTTGTGTCGGCACTGCGTGAAGAAGCGAGCGTATAATCCCGTGTCATGAGCACAGCGCACATACGCAGCGATTCGGCACAATGACTCGCGATTCGTTTCTCGCGATCTGCCAAGAGCACGGGTGCTCGGCCCTCGAAGCCGACTACCTCTACATGAGCTAGGAGGACGTCCAGCCCGGCAGGGTCGCCTAATGTCCTCACGAGCTCATGGAGACGGCG
>JBGPNZ010000296.1:0-2860 GCA_041487795.1 Nitrospiraceae bacterium | reverse complement strand
TGTTTGCTCCTTGGTTGATGGATGATCGCTAACAGGATGTTGAAAAAGGCCGCCAGCATCGTTCTCGCCTCGCTTGGAGCCTCAACGTACAGAACAAAGTACGCCTTCGGCTCCTCGCTCGCTGCAGCCTTGCTGAACGACTTTTTTGAACATCCTGGGTGGTCGGCTGTTCCATCTCGGCTCTTGCTGAATTGTTGGTTGGGATCTTCATCAAACTGCTTTTCAACGGCCCGTTAATTCAAATTGATGAGATCGAGCCGGAAATCTTCCTGTGGCTCGGCATGATGAAACTTGAAGCCTCCCGGTTCTTGATAATCCATGGTGATACCCTCCAACCGTGCGGCGCTGCCGCCTGCCATCGCCACCGTCAAACCGTGGACAATCTGTACCTCGTCATCCGGCTGAACCTTATCCTCCAGGGTGATGTTGAAGGTCAAGCGGTGGTCATCCAGGTCCTTCACCTGCACCCGGACGATGGGATCCTCAGGGTGCGCAAGGATCAGCGCCTTCAAATGCTGCACGGCCGATTGCGTGACCTTGATCATCGACGATTACCTGCGTTGCGCTGATAGATACCATTCGTTAAATAGCCGGCAATTCGCCTGGAGCACGGCGCCCTGTTCCAGATTCCAGCGGCTGATCACGCCAAGATAACACAGTGCGTCCGCCGCGGCCTTGACTGACGGCATCTTCAGCGCTTTGGCGGCCTCTTTGGGATTAACGGGCTTCCCTTTTTTGACGAGCCAGCGAAGCAACTTGCGTTCGCCCGGCTCCACCGCCTTCATGCACGCCTCAAAAAACGGGACGAGTGTCTTAGTCGCTGCGCGCATCACGGTCTTGGTTCCGGCCTTCGGCCCGGCTGCCAGAAACTGTGCCCGCAGCGCTTTGAGCACGTACGGATGCGTCCCGCCATGCTGCAAAGCCGTGTCAATCTGCGCGGGCTGAAGCGCCGGGCCCACGAGCGATCGCGCTTCACTGTTGAGCAGCACCGCCAGCGGAGCAAGCTGGAGATTCAACTCGGCCTTCGCGCTCTTCGCATACTCATACCATCTACGATCGCCCGCCCACACGACCGCCTGGCCGGCTGTTCCACGCTGCACATGGGTTTTCATTTTTTCTGCCAGCAGATCGCCCTCCGCCATCAGCGCGTCGCAATTGTCGAGCAGCAGCACCTGCACCAAATCCCACTCCCCGACCAGAAACTTGCGACGGGTATCCTGGTCGAGCAGATCGAGATATTGCACGGCAGGATTGGCCCAGGACGGAGTCTGCTGACGCTCCAGCACCCAACGGAGTTGAAAAAGCAGCGAGGTCTTGCCGAGCTTCGGCCCGCCATAGAGCAGAACGGACTGCCAATTGCTGCAGCGGCCGGCAAGATTTTTCACAAGTCCCGCCCGGCCGATGAATCGCACTGGCCCGAACACGGGGGCATCGGAGTCGGCGGCGCGGAGGCGGGGTTCGCTAATGGTCAGCACAGGGCCTCGCGGGTTGAGAAAAAGAATAAAAAACGAGGCTAGATTAAGGGTTTTATCCGCGCGCGTCAAATTTCGATACAACGATGAACCGGGCGGCTGAACCGAAGGTTTTGTGGTGAGCCGCCTGGGACTCGAACCCAGGGCCCTCGCCTTAAAAGGGCGATGCTCTACCGTCTGAGCTAGCGGCTCACTCCGTACGACAAGTTCAATAGCCCGTGCATGCTGGCATCCACTAGGATACCTTGTCAACTTTTCCAGATGTGATGAGTGGAGACTAGCGCGCGCGACGCGCGGCGATTTTCGAGTGAGATTTTGCCATCGGCCTGCGCCGCTTCGGCACCATCGGATTGTTAAGAACGATTGTCTCCTCACGCTTCGACCCGGTGGAGATGATGTCGATCGGGCAGGCGGCCACTTCCTCAATCCGCGCGAGATACCGCTTCGCCTGCAGCGGCAGTTTCGCATAAGAGGTAAGCCCCGTCGTGGGTGTCGCCCAGCCCTTGAACGTTTCATACACGGGCTCGCAATCCGTCAAGACTTGCAGATCCGCCGACATGTCCTTGTAGAGCGCGCCGTTGTAGCGATACCCGGTGCAGAGTTTGATTTCCTTGCAGCCGTCGAGCACATCCAGCTTGGTGACGGCCAACGACGTGAGCCCGTTGACGCGGGTGGCATAGCGCACGACGACGCCGTCGAACCAGCCGCAGCGACGCGGCCGTCCGGTGGTGGCACCGAATTCCTTGCCCCGCTCCTGCAAACAGCCTCCCACATCGTCCTTCAACTCGGTCGGGAACGGCCCGCCGCCGACGCGTGTCGTATAGGCTTTGGTAATGCCCATGACCCCATCGATTTTCGTCGGTCCCACGCCGGTGCCGGTACAGGCCCCGCCGGCTGCCGCGCTGGACGACGTCACGTAGGGATACGTCCCGCAATCCACGTCCAGATGCGTGCCCTGCGCCCCCTCGAACAGCACGCACTGTCCGCGTTCGATGGCATTGTTCAGCAACACTGTCGTGTCGGCGATATGGTCCTTCAACCGATCGGCATAGCCCCGGTACTGCTGGAAAATCTTTTCGACCTGAAAGCCTTCCATCTGGTAGAGCCGCTGCAGAAACGTGTTCATCTCCGCTACGTTTTCCTCCAGCTTACGTCGAAAGAGCTGCGGGTTCAGCAAATCGCCCATGCGGATGCCGATGCGGGCCATTTTGTCCGCGTAGGACGGCCCGATGCCGCGTCCGGTTGTCCCGATTTTCCGCGAGCCCTTGGACTGCTCGGAAGCCTTTTCGATCGCTTTGTGATACGGCAGGATCACATGCGCCCGCTCGCTGACGAAGAAGTTTCTGCCGATCTTCACGCCTTTCGCCTGCAGCCCGTCCATTTCCTCG
>JBGPNZ010000295.1:0-2880 GCA_041487795.1 Nitrospiraceae bacterium | reverse complement strand
TACTCCGTTGCGGCACCAGGAGCCTTGATCGGCGCGAGCAATTTCTTCGAGCTGGCCGTCGCAACGGCCATTGCCCTGTTCGGCCCCGGCTCCGGCGCTGCACTGGCCACCGTGGTCGGCGTGCTGGTGGAAGTGCCGGTGATGCTGTCCGTCTGCAACGTCTGTAACAGGACCCGTCACTGGTTTCCTGCTGACCGTGAAACGTGAGGCGTGAAACGTGAAAGGTGAGGAAGCAAAAAAGAAACGAGTGTTCTTTCTCTGCACGGGGAATTCCTGCCGGAGCCAGATGGCAGAGGGATGGCTTCGACATCTGGCGGGCGATCGGTACGAGGTTGCCAGCGCCGGAACTCAGCCGGTCTGTCTCAACCCAGGCGCCGTCGAAGTCATGCGCGAACTCGGTATCGACATCGCTGCGCACCACTCAAAGCATCTCAACGAGTTTCTGGGCGTCCGATTCGATCACGTCATCACCGTCTGTGACCGGGCCAAGGAAACTTGCCCGATCTTCCCGGGTGTGTCTTCCATGCTCTACTGGAGCTTCGATGACCCGGCTGCTGCTCGTGGATCAGACGAAGAACGCCGGGCGGTTTTCAGACGGGTGCGGGACGAGATTGCCGGGCAGGTTCGCCGGTTCGTCAGTCCGGACTTGCCGGGTTCTCGTCAAGTTTGTGGTGTAGTATGATCGAAGGGAAAATTATCTGTCCTGCCACGCCTTGCACTCTGAGTACCTTCGCTCAAAAAAATTAACAGTTTTGTAACGTGCACGCTATTCGCAGGCAATGTTCGCCTCTTATCTTGGGTGGTGAGAATTGAATGGTTCCTGTTCCACAACCAGAGGAGGTTCACAATGACGTGTGCGAATGAACAGGGAGCCATCGGACGGCATGGCATCCTGGGCGTGACCGGGTCGGTTCTAGGTGCCGTCCTGTTACTGGCGGGTCTGGCCCAACCTGTGTCAGCCGAACATCCCGGTTTGGAAGGCACGGTCAGCATTGATCCGCGGGTAGCCAAATATGCCCCGGAAAGCCAGGTCAAAGGCAGCCTGAGCGTCGAGGGCTCAGATACCATGCACACGTTGATGTCCCGCCTTTCAGCTGAATTCCATTCACGCCAGGCCGATGTCAAGATATCGGTCAAGGGCGGTGGGTCGTCGCAGGCAATGAAGGAGTTCTTAAAGCCACTTCAATTCCCGAAGCGGATTTATGCCACCGAAGAAGAGCGCACGCGCACCCTCTTTGTCGCCTCCTCGCGGGAAATGACCGAGTCGGAGATGAAGCAATTTGCTGCCGAGCGCGGCTACGAGCCGATGGCGATTCCCGTCGCCATCGATGCGGTAGCCCTGTATGTCAATAAGGACAATCCCATTGCCGGGCTGACCTTGGATCAGGTGGATGCCGTTTTCTCGACCACGAGGAATCGGGGCTATAAAACTGATATCTCGCAGTGGGGACAACTGGGCCTGACCGGAACATGGGAACATGCCGTAATTACGTTGTACGGCCGGAATAAGAAGTCAGGGACCCGGGAGTTCTTTAAGGAGCATGCCTTGGCCGGAGGCGAATTCAATCCAAGTCTGGATGAAGAGCCAGGTTCAGCTTCAGTGATTCTTGCCATCAGCAGGGATCGTTTGGGCATCGGCTACAGCGGCATCGGCTGGCGGGCTTCGACCGTCCGTGTGGTTCCCCTGGCTGAAAGCGACGGGGTTCCGTTTGTTCAGCCGACAGCAGAAAGCGTCAGCAATCAAACCTATCCGCTTCGCCGGGTGCTGTATCTCTATGTGGATAAGGCGCCAAAGGCTTCGTTCTCTCCGGCCGCGCAGGAGTTTCTGACTTTTATCAACAGCCGGGAGGGACAGGAAGCAGTGGTCAAAGCCGGCTTCTTCCCGCTTCCTGCGGCGCTGGTCGAAAAGTCCACCGTGGCGTTGAAAAATCCTGTTTCCCGCTAAGTACGCCTGACACAATATGGCGACGGTTGGTCTCTTTCAGAAGATCAGCCGTCGCCCGAGTCTTTCCTGCTCCTCGGGCCATCTCCCAAGGAAGAAAACGGATAGGTTCTGTGGCTAGACATTCCTCCGTTAGGGCAACGGAGGCGTGCGAAGGGATTTGGGCTTGACCTTCTTTAGTTCCTTCTGAAGCTTCTGCAGTTCGGTCTTCAATTCCGTCATCTGGCTCGACTGCTCTTCCAGACGTTTTTTTAGCTCCAGATTGGACGTGGTGAGTTCCTGAAGCTGGAGTTGCAGATCATTGGACCGCTCGACGGGCTGCCCGGACACGGGCCTTGGCGAAGATTCCCCTTGTTTCGGTGACGCCGGGACACCGATTCCAGACGCCGCGTTCGACGCCGGCATATTCGATGTTTGACTGAACGCCAGCACTTCATGAATAACTATTGAAAGATGGACCTTTTCGTACGGACCCCAGTGCGGTTCTTCCGATTTCGCCAACTGGGCCGGCGTGGCAGGATTGGCGACAAACAGCTTCATGCCTTTCGTATCCCGAAGATCGTCTCCACCCGCCGTATCCCCTCGCGTGAAAGCGGAATGATCCGTCAGAACAAAGTGGAGATACGGGCCGCGGACGGCCAAGGCGCCCGTAATGCGATCATCGCTGTACGGGGTTTTCTGGTTCGGAAGAGTAAAAAAGACCCGTTCGTCGGGACCGGCCGATGAGAGGGCGTGGGATATCGGCCCTGCGATCGTGCGTAACTCACCCTGTTTGAAGACCGGAATGGGTGTCGGCGTGACGAGGAATCCCATCAGGGAGCCGCTCCAACCGCTGACCTGAAGCGATCCCAGGAGGAGCCGAACTTGATCCGGCGTGAGCTGCGCGGGATGGCTGTTTCGCCCGGCCGGCGTCGATTGGTTGACCGTGGGGTCGTGCT
>JBGPNZ010000294.1:0-2896 GCA_041487795.1 Nitrospiraceae bacterium | reverse complement strand
TCGTGGATCCGGTCGCCGAGCACGGCGCTCCGGAACCCGTAGGCGATGCGCGAAGACAGTTTGCGCACGAGGTTGTCGTGGCGGTCCTTGCGCCACCCGCACACGAGGTCGTACTGCGACGCCAGCGGAAGCAGCGTGAGAATGTCGGCCGGATCGAATTGAAGATCTCCGTCTAGGGTGACGATCAGGTCTCCTTGTGCCTGACGGAATCCGGCATCGAAGGCCGAGGTCTGGCCGTAGTTGCGGTCGAAGTGCAGCACGCGGACCTGCGGGTATTGGGCAGCCAGATTGTCCATCAGCTGGCTGCTGCCGTCGGTGCTGCCGTCGTCAATATAAAGGATTTCAAATGGAGTTGTACGGGACCGCTCGTGCGAGCCCAAAACTTTTAATAGCTGCTCGGTCAGCGGCGGCAGGTTGTCCCGTTCGTCTTTGATCGGGATGACGACGGAGATCCAGGGACGGGGTGAATTGGACATGATTGTCTGACGACTCCTGAAAGGTCTATCTGGTCTGTTCGGTCTATTCCGTCTGTTTGGTCTGTTCCGTCTAGACTGAAAAGACTGAATAGACAAAACAGACTGAACGGACTGTGATGCGCATTCTACAGAAGGCACGGAAGACGGTCAAACGGCGCGCCTTGGGCGCGCGGGTGGTGACGGAGAAGCGGGTTTATCTCGTTTGTTTGGTTTCTTTGGTTGAACCAGACAAACTAGATGAACCAGACAAACCAGAATCCTCCAGACTCGTCACGGCTTCGGCACGACGGTAAACCGCATTGTGCCCATCAGGCTCAGTTCCGTGACG
This sequence comes from Nitrospiraceae bacterium, assembly GCA_041487795.1. Taxonomy (GTDB): domain Bacteria; phylum Nitrospirota; class Nitrospiria; order Nitrospirales; family Nitrospiraceae; genus 2-02-FULL-62-14. The sequence continues at coordinate 2,092 of JBGPNZ010000294.1, read as the reverse complement.
GAGAACCCCACATGGATCTCCACCTTGTACTGGCCGGGCTTCCAGCCGCCGGCCGGTGGAGCTAATTTGACATAGCCGCTTTCGTCCTCGAGCGCCATGTACATGGTGTCCTGCGCGATCAGAGTCTTCGGATCAAGCCCCGGGACTTTTTCAGGGTAGCAGATGCCGAACACTTGATAGGGCTGGTAGTGCTGGTGCACGTTGAAGACGATGTAGACAGCCGATGAGGAAAGGTGGAATACGTCGGTCGGCTGGACGGGCACGATCTCGTGGGTGCGCCGGTAGCCCAGTTCTTCGTCGAATCCTTCGGCTGTCTGGATGGCGATGAACAATCCTTCTGGCGGTTTGTCGAAGTCATAGGTCGGAAGAGGATTTTTGTCCTGGAGGTCCGGCAAGCCGTCTGCGGCGAGCCCGGCGCTCATCCATAAGAATGTGAACAGCAGAGCAAGTTGGACGCAGCGAGCGCAGGTCGAACGCATGGCGCTGTCGTACCGTACCTCCAAGGGGCTGTCAAGGATGTCTATCTGGTTCATCTGGTTCGTTTGGTTCGCCGGAACAACCAGACAAACCAAACAAACGAGACAAACCACTTCTCCTGCCCGCAAGAGCGCGTTGCGACGCCCCCACCCATTCCCTCCCCCCAACGTGGGGGAGGGTAGGGAGGGGGGCTAGTTTGGAGCGCATTGCCCGGTGAAAAGCCGTTCTGGTACTATGCCGCGCTATGGTGATGCACGCTGCAACCAATCCCGACGCGCTGCCGCAGCCCATGGGCGAATTCAGGCCTGTGGACGAGTGGCAGGCGCACATCGGCCGGCTCTTTTACGGGCTTCGGGGCAGGCGCGTCCAGGACTATTACCAAACGTTCGCCTCAGCCGACTACCGACTGGCCCATGCGCTGGCGGCGGACTATTTCTTGCGGGTCTGCGCCCGCGAGAAGGTTCGAGGTTCGGGGTTCGAGGTTCGAGGTAAGTCAGGGGAGAATATCGCCTCGCACCCCGCACCCCGCACCCCCGCACCCCCGTTGGTTGTTCATGAATGGGGCCCCGGCAACGGGAACCTGGCGGCCTGCTTCCTGACCCACCTCAAGACGCTGGACACAGACGGGCTCGTCTACCCGCGTGTCCGCTACGTGCTGGTGGATATGCACCAGGCGATCCTGGACAACGCGCAGAACCATCCCGACCTGCTCCCTCACCGGGAACGGGTGGAAACGCTGTGTGCGGAGACGTCGTCGCTGGCCGCAGTCAAGGACGGCACGGTAGACCGCATCTTCTGCAACGAGTTGTGGAACGATCTGCCGGCCAAACTGATGCTGCGCAAGGGGAACGAGATCGAGGAAGAGTATCTCCGCCCCAATCTAAGCGAAAAGAGACATGCCGTCATCGACGATTGGTCCGGATTCGTGCGCGCGTTCGACGGGAAGAATGTGGCAGCGCTGGAGACCTTTCCCGCCTTCCTGGAGGACATTATCTGGGAGAAGGAGTACCACAAGGCCGAATGGAAGGACGTGCCCTACCGGAAAACCATCACGGACTTTCTCAAGCAGATCGACGAACATGTCCTCGTACCGGTGAACCTGGGCGCGTTTGCGACCTTGAAGGAGGCCAAGCGGCTTCTGGCCCTGGGAGCGGTCGGCTTCAGCAGCTTTGACGCGGGGGCGGATGAGATGGCGGTGATGAACGACCCCGAAAAGCCGTGCTACGGCCTGTTCGGCGGGCAGTACAGCTTTATGGTGAACTTCGCGCTCGCGGAATCGGCTGCCGCCTATGTGGGCATCCGCGCGGTGACCATCGAGACCCAGCGAGAATTTATCGGGCGCAGTCTGGGCACCAATGTGATCAGCCTCATGGATCTCCTTGCATCGTATCCTTCCCCGCGATCGCTGCAACCGTGGGAGCAGGATCGCTTGATTATCAAGACCATCCAAGCCTTCAAGGGCAAGTACCGCAGTCCCTACCAGCGCCGGATCGAGATTCCAATCCGAAACGAAACTCCTCCACAGGAGCGCGATTCGCTCAATGCGATCTTGCAGGCGTTGGGGACGGACGGCATCCCGGATACGGTGGCGTACCTGACGGAGGAAGAGATCATC
>JBGPNZ010000293.1:0-2907 GCA_041487795.1 Nitrospiraceae bacterium | reverse complement strand
TTGGATGGCGGAAGCCCTGGAAGTCTACGTGATCCTCTATTTCATCGGCGGGCCGCCGGTCAGTCCACTGGCGGCGATCGCGATCGGCGCCTTGTCGGTCTTTATCAAGGGCGGGACGTTCTTCATCCCGGGCAGCCTCGGCGCGCAGGAAGGCGGCAACCTGCTGGTGATGGTGGCGTTTGGCTACTCGGAAGTGACCGGCATCACCTTCGCGCTCCTGCGGCGGGTCCGTGAGCTGGTGTGGATTGCAATCGGGCTGGCCTGTCTGGCCGCGCTAGGCGGCCGGACGGTTGTGGCTGATGAGGACGGCTCGCCGGGACCACGGAGCTGATATGGCGCGTGTCCGAGCCCTGTTTCTTCTGGTCACCCTGTGGCTGGTCGCGTGGTCTGCGACGGCGTGCTCGTCGCTCGACGCGATGTATCTTCGGGTTACGCCCAATGTCGGCAATCCGATCAGAACAGTGGCGATTCTCCCGTTGGTCAATAACACGAACGACGTAGGAGCCCCGCAGTACGTCCGCGACGAACTGGTCGTGCGCCTGCACGCCTTGCAGTATGCCGTCCAGCCGGTGCAACAGACCGATCAGATCTTACGGGATCGACTCGGCATCACATTGGGGCGCCAGTTGGATCTGGCGACTGTGCAGCAACTCAGCGCCGCGCTGGGGGTGGACGGGTTGGTGTTCGGGGTGCTGGACGATTTCGCGACGAAAATCTTCGGCCTTCTAACCGAAAAGCGAAGCCGGGTTCGGTTATCGTTCGTCAACGCGTCGGACGGCTCGCAGATATGGGCGAGTGGGGCGGGGGTGATCGGCCGGACCAGAGTCGTCGGCGGAACGGCGGGGAAAGTGGCGGCCGGTTTCGAAGCGGCATCCCGTCTTGAGGCAGCCAAGGAGTCGACTGAACAGGCGCAAAAAATAACAGGCGGGCAATCCGTTGGGAAATTGCCGGGGGGACTCGACCTCGTTCCCGCTCCGTGGTTTACGATTCCGACGGTGGAGATCGGCGAGGAACCGACCGGCGAAGGCAAAGCAAAGAAAGAAGGCGGGAACGTGGCTGCCGGTCTGATGGTGGGGATTGGAGAGCAGTTGGTCGAAAAAGCCTCCGGCAAGCCCCTCTATCAGGAAGTCCGGCTCATGTTGAATCTGTTACTACGGCCCGATGCGGTTGCGGCGCTTGAAGCCGCGGCATTGCAGCGGTTCGAGCGAACTCTGGCAAGCGGAAGGACCCGCACCAAAGAGCAACTGGTGATGGAGATTGCCACGAAAGCAGCAGAACTGAACACGGTCCGGTTACTCCAGCCGTTTCCGGTCGGGCCCGGAGCACTCGGCGTTGGCACGGTGCCTGTGCGCGGAACGGAAATGGCCCCCCCACCGCAGTAAATGACTCAGCGATCCCATTTACACTCTCCTGGTGCCTTGTTAGGATGCGCGGCATGAAATCGGTCATGATCGCGATCTGGGCGCTGGTGGCGGTGTTGTGTGCGGTGGCGTTCGGATTCGTCACCGGTCTCTTCAATCCTCACGAAAAGGTCAACGGGCTGTGGCTGGTGGTCGCGGCCGCCTGTTTCTATGTCCTCGCGCTGCGGTTCTACGGCAAGTTTTTAGCGCGCCGGGTCTTGGAGCTGAACGATCAACAGGTGACGCCGGCCTGCCGCCTGAACGACGGCACCAATTTTCATCCGACCAACAAGTACGTGTTGTTCGGGCACCATTTCGCGGCGATTGCCGGCGCCGGACCTCTGTTGGGTCCCGTGCTGGCGGCACAGTTCGGCTATCTGCCGGGATTTCTCTGGCTCGTGATCGGCGCAGTGCTGGCCGGGGCGGTGCAAGACTTCATCATCCTGGTCGCTTCGATGAGGCGGAACGGCCGATCGCTGCCGGAGATCGCGCGCGACGAACTGGGCGTCATTACCGGAACGGCCACGGCTGTGGCCGTGCTGTTCATTGTGGTCGTCGCGCTTGCCGGCCTGGGCTTCGCTGTCGTCTATGCGCTCTATCTGAATGCCTGGGGAACCTTTACGATCGCGATGACGATCCCGATCGGTTTTCTGATGGGATTCTATCTGGAGAAATTCCGTCCCGGCCGGATCGGAGAGGTGTCGGTCGTGGGCGTCGGACTGCTGTTCGCGGCAGTTATCGTGGGGCGAATGGTAGCTCAATCGAGCGTTGCAGGCTGGTTCGAGTTCGAGCGCGACACGTTGGTGTGGCTGCTGGCCGGCTATGGATTTCTCGCCTCGGTCCTGCCTGCCTGGATGTTGCTGGTGCCGCGCGGGTATTTGTCCACCTTCATGAAGCTCGGCGTGGTGGCGCTGCTCGGGATCGGTGTAATCCTCATGGCGCCCACGATCGAGATGCCGCGCGTGACGGCCTTTGCGCAGGGCGGCGGTCCGATCATTCCCGGTACGCTGTTCCCGTTCCTCTTCATCACGATTGCCTGCGGGGCCATTTCCGGTTTTCATTCGCTCGTCTCGTCCGGCACGACACCCAAGATGATCGAGCGCGAATCCCATGCAACGGTCGGCTACGGCGCGATGCTGCTGGAGAGTTTTGTGGGTGTGATGGCCTTGATTGCGGCCTCGGTGCTGGTGCCCGGCGACTATCTGGCGATCAATACGACGCTCTCGGCCGATGCGCTGGCAGCGATGGGATTCCCCGTGCATCGGATTCAGGAATTGTCACGACTTGTGGAAGTGAACGTCGAAGGGCGTCCCGGCGGCGCGGTGTCGCTGGCGGTCGGGATGGCGTCCATTTTTTCTGCGTTGCCCGGCATGGCGGGATTAATGGCCTACTGGTACCAATTTGCGTTGCTGTTCGAGGCCTTGTTTATCCTGACGACGATTGATACCGGCACGAGAGTCGCGCGCTATCTGCTTCAGGAAATGGGCGGGCGCGTCTACGCGCCGCT
>JBGPNZ010000292.1:0-2911 GCA_041487795.1 Nitrospiraceae bacterium | reverse complement strand
GGCCCATCGCGGCATGGTGTACATTCGTGCCGGCCGGCCCAAGTCGCCGGTCCTCTACGGTCACGACGAAACGTTCAAGATCGGCGGGTGCAAGGTGCTCCGCCAAAGCGCGTCTGACCAACTCACGATTGTGGCCGCGGGCGTGACGTTGTTCGAGGCCCTGAAGGCCCATGAGCAGTTGAAATCCGCCGGCATCCCCGTTCGTGTCGTCGATCTCTACAGCGTGGCGCCGATCGACCGGTTGACTCTCCTGGAGAGCGCGCGAGCCACGAAGAACCGGATTCTCACGGTCGAGGATCATTATGCGCATGGCGGGCTTGGCGATGCGGTGCTGGGAGCCGTCGGGAGCGAAGGTGTGCGGGTTCAGAAGATGGCGGTGCGCGAGATTCCGCACAGCGGGAAGCCCGACGAACTCGTCGATCATTTTGGGCTCAGCGCGCGCGCGATCATCGATACGGTAAAGAAATTGCTCTGAGTCGGTATCCATGAAGCCCGATCCTCTCTCGAAAATCCCTCTCTTCGAGCATTTAAGCGATCGCGAACGCCGCAAGGTCGCCGAAGAAATCGTCGAGACTCATTATCGAAAAGATGAATTTATCTTCCGCGAGGGCGATCGGGCCACGTCCTTCCATATTCTGAAAGCCGGAACGGTCAAGTGCGTGAAGATGTCTCCCGAAGGCAGACAGGTCACGTTGAAAGTATTGATGCCGGGCGATCTCTTCTGCTGTGATGTGGCGGTCTTGGATGGCGGCACGCATCCTGGCTGTGCCCAGCCGATGGGCGATGTCAGCGTGCTGAGCCTCACCAAAGACGAGTATTATGCGTTGCTTCGCCGGAACCCGGATGCGGCGCTCCAAGTGATTCAGTATCTCGGCTCTCGCCTGCAGGAAGCTCAAGAAGCGGCCAAAGTGTTGGCCTTGAATCCTGCTGAGCAGCGGCTGGCCGCTCTGCTGATCAAGCTGGCAGATCGCGCCGGCCTTCGCGAAGGAAACCATGTGCGGTTGACGGTTCGTCTCACCCGCCAGGATTTGGCCGATATGGTCGGGATGACAGTCGAAACGGCTACGCGCATCATGGGCCGTTTCAAGCGGGAGAAGCTTGTGTCCGGCACCGCCAAGTCTCTCATCATCCGAAACCTCGCCAAGCTGCAGCAACTCGCGACCCCTGTCCCCTGCGTTGCCGTAAAACGAGCCCACGGCAGCTAATTTTAAAAACATGACGTGGGTCATGTTTTAAGGCACCGGTTTGCACTATCCTTACGGCCTACTCGGCTCTCTCACGCAAGGAGGCCCATAATGAGAACGGTGTCCCTAGTTGTGCTGCTTACGGGGTGTGCAGTTGTCTTTACAGCCAGCCCTGCCCCGGCCAAAACACACACGGTTGAGATGACGGCAGTCGAGAAGGATGTTGTCATTGATGGCGAAGGCACGACCTATGCCGCCTGGACATTCAACGGCCAGGTCCCCGGACCGGTGGTGCGTATCACCGAAGGCGATACGGTCAAGTTCAAGCTGACCAATCCGGCTGGAAACAAGTTTCCGCACGCGATGGATTTTCACGCGGCGGAGATCGATTTTCTGAAAAACTACCGGGCGGTCAATGCCGGCGAGACCATCGAGTTCACCTTCACGGCCAAGAAGCCGGGGATCTTCTTCTACCACTGCGGCGCGCCGCCGATGATTCAGCACATCGCCCGCGGAATGTTCGGTGCCATTATTGTCGATCCGAAGAATCCCAAGGCCTGGGCCAAGGCGGACCGGGAGTATGTGCTGATTCAATCGGAACTCTTCAAGAACCCGGATGATGTCCAGGCGATGTTCGATCGAAAGTTCGACAACATCATCTTCAACGGGGGCATCTTCAAGTACCATCCGTTCGTGACCGGTGGTGGGAAACTGGATGCCAAGCCGGGTGAGCGGGTCCGCATCTATTTCGTCAATGCGGGGCCGAACGAGTTTTCGGCGTTCCATCCCATCGGTGAGATTTGGGACAATGTCTACGAAAGCGGGAATCCGAGCAACAAGTTGAACGGCGTCCAGACCTACGTGGTCGGACCAGGTAGCGCGGCCACCTTCGATGTGGTCGTGGAGTCGGCCGGAGCCTACCCGCTCGTTACCCACTCGTTGACTGGTGCGTTGCGCGGGGCCATTGCGGTACTATTGGCGTCGCCGGACGCCAAGCCGGCGCCATTAATGCCGATGGTGCCGTGGGAGATGGCTCCCAAGCCTACGCACTAGTTTCGAACAGCCTGTGAGGCGTACACGGCGGAGTCGGTGAGTTCATCGGCTCCGCCAGTTTATTTGTCATGATGATCGCTGCAGTTCTCTTCCGATTCCTGCCGGTCCTGGTCGGGGTGCTGGCGTGGGCGCCGGCGGTGCTCGCCCAGGAAGCGACACTGGAAATTCTTCCGGTCAGGCCGATCAGCTTCGACGTGGTATTTCGCCAGCAGTCGTACGCGCCGCACGATCGTGAAATCACGATCCAGGCGGGCCTCACTGCCCTGCGCTACGGCAACCTGGAAGTGCGCGGGCTGTACCGCCATTTCAGTTACCATGCCCCTGAGCAGAACGTGACGACGGATCAAAATGCCATCCTGATCAACCCCCGCTGGAACAATTTCATCGACGTCCTCAATTTTCCAGAGGGCAAGCCGATCAACCGGATGCTCCGGCACGCCCTCTTTGGCCCGCTGGAAGACCGCGCCGTTCCCTATCTGGGATTGCTTGCCGGCGGGCTCGTCCCGGGCCGTGGCGCCAACGGTCCGGGATATCTGTTCGGCGGCCAGGTCGGCGTGCGGTTTCCGCTGGCGTTCGGCGTGTCGCTCGACGTGGCGCTTGAGTACAGTCAGTATCAGGTCAACTTTCAGGGTACGGACGGCATCTCGAAGCAATGGGTCATGACGACAGGGATT
>JBGPNZ010000291.1:0-2929 GCA_041487795.1 Nitrospiraceae bacterium | reverse complement strand
CGGAGGATCACCAATTCGCTGCACGAGATCCACCACTGCGAAAGCCGGCGCGCGAGATCGGCCAGCGACATGGGTGTCGCCAGCAGTAACGAGATGGTCAACCCGGCCAGCACGATGATATGGGCGCCGGTGCTGGCAAAGTACCCGCGCAGACCTTCCGCGATCGCCTGACCCACCCGCCCGCCTGCCTGGCCGCGGGAGACCAAGCCACTGGAAAGCGTCGGGATGGCCGTGACTTCCAAATGCAGCAGGCCGCTCAGAAAGAGCAGCGCGGCGAACGATCCGGCCGCGCTCCGAAGCGTGACGGCCAATTCTCCTTCCACAAAACATCGCGCGCCCAGCATGGCCAGGAGCACCGACAGTAAATAGGCTCCGCCGCCGAACAGCCCGAAAAGAAACAAGGCCAGGGTTGCGCCGACCGAACCGATCATGTTGCGGGTGGGGCCCGCCGGCGCACCATCGGAAGACGACGAGCCGAACAACGACGCATCGGCCGGCACGAACGACACCAGGCTTAGAAATGTCAGCAGGCTGAGCGTGATCAGCAGGACGCCGATCACCTCGTGCTTCAGATGGATTGGGGGGTTGGACGGGCCGCGGGGATCACCGCGCTTGGTCGTGGTGGCTCCACCCATGCGCGCGATGGTAGCACCACCACGGGCAAGGGGCAAGGGCCTAGCGGCGAAATTCCTGCGCATTTTCCTTGTCTTTCACCTCTAGCCCCCTCGTGACCAACGCATCGGCCAGCGCAGCGAATTGCTCGATGCCGAGTGACTCGGCCCGCCGTGTCGGCTCGATCCCGGCCGCTTCGAGCGCGGGCATGATCTGTTCCGAAGAGAACCCCTCGTCACGCAGAGAATTGACCAGGGTTTTCCGGCGATGCGCGAACGCCGCCCGCACGGTCCGGATGAACATCGGTTCATTCACGACGGAAACCGCCGGCGCGTGCCGCACCGGCAGCACAACCACCGTCGAACTCACGGCCGGTTTCGGACGGAAACAGCCGGCGGAGACGTGAAACGCCAGGGATGGAACGGCCCTGTACTGCGTCAGGATCGAGAGGATGCCGTAGTCCTTCGTCCCCGGCGTGGCCACGAGGCGCCGAGCCACTTCGGTCTGCAGCATCAGCACCATCCGATTAATCCGAGCATGGGCGTTCAGCAATTGAAACAGCAGTGGCGTCGAAATCGCGTACGGCAGATTGGCGACCACCACCGTCCCGGGCGGCACCGTGTCGTAAGGAAACGCCAGCGCGTCGCCGAACTGAAGCTCCAGATTATCGATTCCTGCCAGCGCGGCCTCCAGGGTTTCGCCCAGCGAGCGATCCAGTTCGATCGCGATGACATGTCCGGCTTTTTCACACAGGGCGCGAGTCAGAATCCCGCGCCCCGGGCCGATCTCCAACACCGTGTCCTCGCGCTGAAGCGCGGCGGCGGCCACAATCTTCCGGACAATGTTGTGATCGACGAGGAAATGCTGGCCGAGGCGTTTCTTGGGGCGTGGCGGGAGCGCCATGGTCAGGCGGGACCGGACGCCGGCCCGGCCTGCCGGGCCTCTTTCATGACCGCGCGGATCGCCGTTCGGTAGACATCCACTTCATCGGAAAATTCTTCGAACAAGTCGTTGGTGAACGAGGGGCCGGGCTTGGTGTCGGTGAATCGCCGGGCCGCCGCCGCACTCAGATGCTGCGCGATCAGCGGGGCGGTGCGAGCCTTCCATTGATGGACACGCTCCGTGGCTCCCATGGTATTCAAGCTCTGCGTGACCGCTTCTTTTTCGATGGCGTCCAGCTCCTGGAGCTGTTTTTGAAGCATCGCCAGTGCTGCGTTCAGTTGGTCGGACATCAATGAACTCCTAGCATGCCTGGGTTGTCTCGTTTATCTCGTTTGTTTGGTTTCTTTCGTTGAACCAGAGAAACAAGATGAACCAGACAAACCAAACAAACCAGAGAAACCGTTTACTTTCTCCGCTTCACGAGCCGCGCGGCGAGCGCGATCGCTTCGACCATGCTCCCGGGATCGGCCACGCCCTTGCCGGCGATATCGTAGGCCGTGCCGTGGTCCACCGACGTGCGGACGATCGGAAGACCGACCGTCAGATTCACGCACCGGCCGAACGCAAGCAGCTTGAGCGGGATCAGGCCTTGATCGTGGTACATGGCCACCACGCCGTCGTAGGCGCCGCGCGCCGCCTTGCCGAACAGCGTGTCGGCGGGCAACGGATCGCTGGCGTTGATTCCCTTTGCCCGCGCGCGCGCGCAGGCCGGTAAAATCGTCGTGCGCTCTTCGTTGCCGAACAGTCCATGCTCGCCGGCATGAGGATTGAACGCCGCCACGCCGATCTTCGGTTTCTTGACGCCGAAGTACTCGCGCAGCGCCTTATGCGCCAGCCGGATGGCTTTGCCGATCCGCTCGGTGGTCAGCGAAGCCGGTAGGTGTTTCACCGCCACATGCGTCGTTACGAACATGATTTTGAGTGGCCCGCCTAGAATCATCATGCCGGATTCCTTGCACTTGGTCAGATCGGCCAGCATTTCCGTGTGGCCCGGATAATTGTAGCCGGCCAGATTGATCGCTTCCTTATTAATAGGCCCGGTGACGATCGCATCCAGACAGCCGAGTTGGGCCAGACGGACGGCCTTGATAATGAAGGCTGCCGAGGCCGCGCCGGTCTGTTTGCCGACCCTGCCCATGGTGAATCGCCCGAGCGGGCGCGCCAGGGGATCCAGCACCGGCAGTTCGCCGCGGCGGCCGATTGCGTCGCCATGCCCGCTCACCCCGACCACCCGCAACGGCAGGTGCAACAACCGAACCGTCCGTTCCATCACCGGCAGCGAACCGATCACCAACGGCCGGCAAAGACGCCGCACCTCCGGCAGCATCACGGCCTTGGCGATCACTTCGGGCCCGATCCCGGCGGGATCCCCCAT
>JBGPNZ010000290.1:0-2949 GCA_041487795.1 Nitrospiraceae bacterium | reverse complement strand
GCCCGACGGCCACTTGCAGGGAGTAGATCCGGAAACCAACAAAATGTTTGATATGGTCCATGGGACCAGCCTCCATTCTGTGGACGACAAGGTCATGCCATTTCTGAAAACGGAAGATACCGGTGTGGATGTCTTCCCGGTCGTCCAAAACTTCGATGGTACCGACTTCGTTCCCGGCATTGCCGATTTCCTAAACAATCCGCAGGCCCGCGCCCGCTTCCGCCGCGAGATCGGTCTGTTCCTGGCCTCCGACCACTACAAGGGATTGATGGTGGACTTCGAATCTTTCCCCAAGAAGGGGCAGTTGGGTTACGTTGCGCTCCTGCGGGAACTCTCTTCGGACCTGCACGCACGCGGGATGAAGCTCTACGTCAGCGTGCAGGTGCGCAACGAGGATTACGACTACGCCGCCATTTCCGCCGCCGTCGATGGCGTCGTGATTATGAACTACGACGAACACTATCCCGGCGGAACGCCCGGCCCGGTGGCCTCGCAGGAATGGTTTGCGTCGAACGTGCAAGCCGCGATCAAGATCATTCCCAAAGAAAAGCTCATCTGCGCGATCGGCAACTATGGATACGACTGGGTTGAAAAGCCGAAGAAGGGCAAGCTGCCGCCCGGACTCGCCGACAAGAACGTCTCGGTGCAGGATGCCTGGCTGGGCTCGCGCGACTCCGAAGAGGACATTGATTTTGATGGCGACAGCCTGAACCCACACTTCAGCTATCTCGACGAGCAGAACCTGCGGCACGACATCTGGTTTCTGGATGCGGTGACCGCCCTCAATCAGATGCGTTCCGCGCAGACTCTTGGCATCAACACCTTCGCGCTCTGGCGTCTGGGCGCCGAAGACCGCTCCTTGTGGCGAGTGTGGGACGTGCCCGGCGATGCGGGCGCGGTGGATAAACTGCGTGACGTTCCGCCCGGCCAGGATGTGGACATGGAGGGCGAAGGCGAAATCCTGCGCATTGAGGCGCGCCCTTCGAATGGCCAGCGCGATCTTACCACCGACGCACCGACCGGCTTGATCGATGGGGAAACCTTCAAGTCTCTCCCGCTGCCGTACCGCGTAGCGCGTTATGGCGCGAGCAAAAAACAGCTCTCCATCACATTTGACGACGGTCCCGATCCCGAATGGACGCCGAAGATTCTCGATGTCCTGAAGCGCGAGCATGCTCCCGCAATGTTCTTTCTGATTGGCATTCAGGCGGACAAGTTCGGCAGTCTCACCAGCCGCGTTTATCGCGAGGGGCACGAGATCGGCAATCACACATTTACCCATCCCGACATCAGCAACATCGGATCCCGTTACATGCAGGTCGAGTTGAACCTGACCGAGCGCCTCTTCGCCAGCCGGCTGGGTATCCGCACCGTTCTGTTTCGTCCCCCATACTCCGTTGATCAGGAACCGGACACCGAAGATCAGGTTCGGCCGCTTGAGATCACGCAGGACATGGGATACATCACCGTCGGCAACAAGATCGACCCGCACGACTGGCGCGACAATCCCCGATACTCCGCCGAACAGATTTCCGAGGACGTGCTCGCCCATTTGCCACCTTGCGCTCCCAATGATCAACGGTGCGGCAACATCATCCTTCTGCATGACGGCGGTGGTGATCGCTCCGAGACGGTGAAGGCTCTTCCCTTGATCATCGAAGGCGCACGCGCCCGCGGGTTCGAGTTCGTTCCCGTATACCAGTTGCTCGGAAAGACCAAGGCTGACGTGATGCCGCCTCTCCGCGCCGATGAGTTCTGGGGCGCCCGCCTGAACTGGGTGAGCTTCGGACTCTTTGACGCGGTTCTGGCCGGCATCGTGGTCATCTTCTTCCTGGGTGACGTGCTCATGACCGGGCGCCTGGTTTCAATCGGCATTCTCGCGATCTATGATCGCCTGCGCTCCCAGGTATACGGAACGCCCGAGCAGATTGCCGCCTACAAGCCGAAAGTCGCGGTCTTGATTCCCGCGTATAACGAGGAGAAGGTTATCGAACGTACGATCCAGGGAGCGCTTGATTCCGATTATCCCAACCTGCTCGTGATCGTGATCGACGATGGCTCCAAGGACCGCACACTCGAAATCGCCCGACGAGCGTTCCGCCATGAAGAAGCTGCGGGGAGAGTCGTGATTCTCACCAAGCCCAACGGCGGCAAGGCTGAGGCCTTGAATTTTGGTCTCGAGCACATTGGCGATGCGGAAATCTTCGTGGGCATTGACGCCGATACCATCATTGCTCCTGACGCAATCTCACGGCTGGTGCCGCACTTCCTGAACCCGAAAGTCGGCGCAGTCGCGGGAAACGCCAAAGTTGGTAATCGCGTAAATCTCTGGACGCGCTGGCAGGCGCTCGAATACATCACCAGCCAGAACTTCGAGCGGCGAGCTCTGAACACCATGGGCGCGGTGAGCGTCGTGCCAGGAGCGATCGGCGCGTGGCGCGTGAACGCTGTCCGCGAAGCCGGTGGTTTTCACCTGGACACAGTCGCCGAAGACGCGGACTTGACCATGGCCCTCCTGCGCAACGGCTACCGCGTTGAATACGAAGACCGCGCCCTCGCCTTCACCGAAGCTCCGACCAACGCCAACGGCCTCATGCGCCAGCGCTTTCGCTGGTCGTTTGGAATCTTGCAGTCTATTTGGAAGCACCGTGATGTTTTCGCCCGCAAGGGCGTGCTGGGATGGGTGGCGCTGCCCAACATCCTCATTTTCCAGATTCTGCTGCCTTTGGTATCGCCATTCATTGACGTAATGTTCGTCGGCGGCGCACTCTGGTATGCCATCAAGAAATATTTCCATCCCGATTCCACCGATCCGACTGATTTCATAAAGTTGGTTTTGTATTTTGCAGTCTTTCTGATCATCGACTTGCTCGCGTCGGCCCTTGCTTTCCTTCTCGAACGCCGTCAGCCCGAAGCCCGCGAGGACGGCTGGCTGCTCAGCCAAGTCTG
>JBGPNZ010000289.1:0-2961 GCA_041487795.1 Nitrospiraceae bacterium | reverse complement strand
TTCATGATCCTGGCCTGCCGGCTCTTCGGCACCACGGGCATTCACCTCGTCCTCGAAGCGATCGAAGTCCACGGCGTGCGGAAATATCTCTCGTTCTGGGCCATCTACAAGGACCAACCGCTGGGAAACGCCCTCAAGGGCATCCTGATGGACGAGTTCAAGCACGAAGACGTGCTGGTTTCGCAATTGACGGAACGGAAAATCAACCCGGAGCGGATCCGGAATATCTTCCTGGGATTGAACGACGGGTTGGTGGAGATTCTGGGCGCCGTGAGCGGCTTCTTCGGCGCGTTCGGCGACGCGATGACGGTGCTGATCGCCGCCTCGACCACCGCCGTGGCCGGCTCGATCTCCATGGCCGCCGGCGCCTACGCCGCCCTGAACTCCGAGAAGGAAGTCAAAACGACGGAGTTTCTGAGGAAACAGTTTTTGGGAGAAGAGACAGACTCGCAAATGGAAGAGCAGCCCTTCGGATCGGCCGTGGTGGTGGGCTGCAGCTACTTCCTGGGGGCGCTGGTGCCGGTGCTGCCGGTCCTGCTCGGCGCGAAGACGGCATTCATGTCGCTGCTCACCGCCGGCGTCATGACCATCCTGGTCTCCACCCTGCTCGCGTTTCTGTCCGGCATGGACGTCACGAAACGGATCGCGCTCAACCTCGTGATCATCACGATCGCCGTCGGCGTGACCTACGCGATCGGGATACTGGCAAAGACTGTGTGGGGCGTGTCGGTCTGAGCCTAACGGCTCCAGATTTCTTCCGGCTGGTTCCTAAAGGGATAGACGGACAGCATCCAGCCGAACAACTGAGGAACGAACCGGCCTCCGGCCTTCTTGCACTCCGCTTCGGTGGCAATCGAGCCCCTCACGCCGAATCGGGTCCAATCGGTCGTCCCTTTGGGCGGGATGCACACATTGACGTGAGCGTGCCACTGCGCCACGCTCAACGGGACATGGGCATGGAGTTCCCGCTCGCTTGCATCTTTCGGCGCGATATACATGGCGCCGATCAATTCGTAGCCGTTCTCGGTCTTCCGATACAGCAGCGAGGTGGGCTGCGCAAGATCGAATGCAAGCGGGACTTTGAAGCGATCGAGCTGTTTCGTGAAGTAGTAGTACGGCTGCGGTACGTTCAACAGGAACGGCCGGAAGCCCTTATTGAGCGCCACCCGATAGTCTTTGTACTTCTCGATGGCCTGCTTGAGCGCCTGCGCCACTTGCGCCGCCTGCTCTTTGTCTTCCGGATCGGCTTTCCGTTTTGCCGTCCATTTGAGATGGAGATCGGTCGCTTCCTGCGCGTGCATGGACTCGACCGCCGCCTGTTGATGCAGCGCCTGGATTTCCAGGGTGCGCTCCATCCCCTCATCGGCCGCCGCGCCGACAGACGCGCCGGTCAGAACGCTCACCAGCGCAACCGTGATGAAAAGAGAATCTCGCGCAAACACGAGGTGGGGTTCCGGCACCTGTCTAGCCCGCATAATTCATGCGGGCTAACGGCCCAGCGCAGCCTTCACCGTCACGCCAATTTCAGCCGGATTCTTGCAGACGCGGACGCCGGCCGCTTCGAGGGCCTTCATCTTCTCAGATGCTGTGCCCTTGCCGCCCGAGATGATCGCGCCGGCATGGCCCATGCGGCGGCCGGGAGGCGCCGTGATGCCGGCGATGAAGCTGACGACCGGCTTGCGGATGTTCTTCTTGATGAACTCGGCGGCCTTGTCCTCGGCGTCGCCGCCGATCTCGCCGATCATGACGATGGCCTTGGTCTCCGGGTCCTGCTCGAAGAGCGGCAGCACATCCACGAAGCTGGTGCCGTTGACCGGATCGCCGCCGATCCCCACGCAGGTGGTCTCGCCCAGACCCAGCGTCGAAAGCTGGTGCACGGCCTCGTAGGTCAAGGTGCCGCTGCGTGACACGACGCCCACGACGCCTTTCTTATGGATGAAGCCCGGCATGATGCCGATCTTGGCTTCGTCCACGGTGATGACGCCCGGACAGTTCGGACCGATCAGCCGAACCGGCCGACCGCGCAGCGCGCGTTTCACACGCACCATATCGTTGACGGGAATGCCTTCGGTGATGCAGATCACCAGCTTGACGCCGGCATCCGCCGCTTCAAGAATTGCGTCGCCGGCGAACGGCGGCGGCACGAAGATCAGCGACGTGTCGCACTGGGTCTTCTTCACCGCATCGCGCACGGTGTTGAACACCGGAATGCCCTCGACCTCCTGCCCCGCCTTGCCCGGCGTGACGCCCGCCACAACTTGTGTACCGTAAGCCTTGCACTGGGTCGCATGAAACGACCCTTCCTTTCCCGTAATCCCCTGCACCACCACCCGTGTGTTCTTATTGACCAGAATGCTCACGGCGTTCCCCTTCGCATGAATTGAGATCTTGAACCTATCACTTATTGACCTGACTCGGGATAGGAATCCGGCCTTCGTCCATGTCAATCAAATCGAAGACGTTGAGCGATCCGACGTCCACTTTGGCGGCTAGGTTGGGATAGACCTGCCGCCGATACGCCACCCGTGCGGAGTCAGCCCGGTACGCTCTAATCTTCTCCGCCCACGCGTCCTTCTCCGTAAGCGTATGGGGACGCGCATGATGCTCTACCCAGGTCAGCACAGCTTCATCTGTCGCCTCTGACAGAATCGCACGCCGCAGCTGTTCACCGTCAAGTTCCGTGAACGCGAGAAACCGACCGTCCAACGTCGTCGGATCCTGGCTAAGGAGGTTCTTCATGTATTCGGGTGAAAGCTGCCACGCGCATGAAGCCGTACCTTATCAATCAGCCTCGGAAGCAGAACGTATCCCCCCAACCGTTCACAAGGCGATCTTGGCATCACAAGCAATCTCCGTGACGCAATAGTCAGGCCTGCAGGGGCGAGGACCAGCTGGCTCCGACTACTCAATTCTCCGAGCGGGGACAGGCCTATCAGCGGTCTGTCCCCGCCCACACTCTTT
>JBGPNZ010000288.1:0-3001 GCA_041487795.1 Nitrospiraceae bacterium | reverse complement strand
TATACTGATGATAACGACCTATGGCTTCTTTTGATTTCTGGACAAATTTAGCATCCTCTCCTGAATCTAAATCTCGTTTCCTTCTATTGGATTCCCAAGCCAATGCGCTTATCGCACCAGTTTGTGTATCTGAAGAATGTGCAAGATTTTTAAACGAGTCGATCGTCATGGCCGGCTCACCATTGAGTATGCCCACTACAATCTTTCTATCTTTGAGAAAATTTCCCATGACATGGTCGGACAGCCGCAGTGCGAAGGTAGCATCGGACAGGGATATCATTACTGGCGAGGACTTTGCAGATTCGTCTTTCTTTTTTTGACTCACTCGACGAACCGTTGGAAGGCGGCCTGGAGCTTCTGCGTCACGGGACCGGGCTTGCCGGAGCCGATCGGCTTCCCGTCCACGCGGATGACGGGCAGGACTTCCACGGTGGTGCCGGTCAGAAAGATTTCGTCGGCGCGGAGCAACTCGTCCAGCGTGACGAATCGTTCTTCCACCGGCAGGCCTTCCTTGCGTGCCAGCTCCAGCACGATCGTCCTCGTCACACCGGAGAGAATCTGCTCCCCTTCCGGTGCGGTGAACACGCGGCCGGCTTTGACCATCATCGCGTTGCTGACCGCGCCTTCGGTCACCTGCCCGTTTCGGATAAACACGGCTTCGAAAGCCCCGGCCTGTTTGGCTTTCTGGCGAGCCATAATATTAGGAAGCAGATTCACGCTCTTGATGTCACAGCGGCCCCAGCGCCAGTCGTCCATGGTCATGACTGAGACGCCAGATGCCTGCAAGTTGGGATCCAACGGTTTCATTTCTCGGACAGTCAAGACGGCGGTCGGCTTAGCCGCAGCCGGGAACACATGATCGCGCGGGGCTGCGCCACGTGTCAGTTGAAGATAGACTTTGCTCTCCGCGTAACCGCTCCGTGTGATGCCGTCCCGCACGTGCGTCGCCCATTGTTGAACGCTCCAGGGCAGCGACAGTTCGATGGCCTTGGCGCTCCGTTCGAGCCGGGCAAGGTGTGCGTCGAGTTGAAAGGGTTCTCCGTGGTAGGTGCGGATGACTTCGTAGATGCCGTCGCCGAACTGGAAGCCCCGGTCTTCCACCGAAACCGTTGCTTCGTCCAGCGGCGTGAACCGGCCATTTACAAATCCGATGTCAGGCATGATTTCGTATCTCGTCTCTCGTGAAGCGTGAAGCGCGTGACGAGGGACGTTTCACGAACCACGCTTCACGCCATCTGCTGCCTGAATAACAAACACCCGGCGATCTTCGGCGGTGAATTTCCAGCCCATGCGCTTTTCAAACACGATCCGATGCTCGCCCGGCTCGAGCGTGCGAAACTCGAACGTCCGCGTGCCGTTGTCCACGGCATTGTTGCTGGCGATCCGCAGAAAGTCGTCGTTCACCAACGCCATGGAGGCGGCCTCGTAGGACGGGACCCACTGTTCTCCCCGCGTCCGATCCTCCCAGAGATGGATCTGGAACGGCTGCCCGGTCCGGACCGACAGGTGTTTGACCTCGCCCGCTGTGCCGTCCTGTCCCGCCATCGTGCCTGTTCCCGGCAATTAATCCTGAACCTTGCGGCGAGGTCCGACGAAAACCTCGTTCTCTTTGACCCGCACTTCGTAGCTGCCCACGCAGTTGCCGCCGCCGTCGGACGCCAGCCCGGTCCGGACGTCGAACGCGAGATCGTGCCACGGACAGGAGACCGTGTGCCCCTTCAACGTCCCCTCGCCCAAAGGACCTCCCTGGTGAGGGCAGATATTATAGATGGCGTAGAACGTGCCGCTCACGTTGAAGACCGCGAGTTCGCGTGAGTTCACTTCGACAATCTTGGCGCCCCCTGCCGGGATATCGCCCACAGCGGCCACCCGCGTGAAGCCTTCCATACTGACTGTTTTTGATGGGCTGCTCATAATCCTCGTTACAACTTCAGCGTGAATTTCAGCTCGACGCCGGTCGAGAGTTGTTCCCGCTTGATAAACCCGGCTTCGGTTTCGATCACATACCGCGCATTTTCAGGCGGTGGCCCGTAGGCCGGGCACGGATCTTTTTCGCAGGGCGCAGCGCGCTCCACCAGATGCACCACGTGCCGGCTTTCGTCCGCCCAGATCACGTCGACCGGAAAAGTGAACCCCTTCGTCCTGACCCGGTGGCGATCGGATGTCTCGAAGATATACAGCATCCCGGCGTCCGGCGGCAACGACTCCCGAAACGCCAGCCCGAACAGGAGCTTTTCCGGCGTATCGGCGACTTCCGCTTCGATCAGGGCGCCGCTCGGAAACGTCACAATGATGGTGTCGGTATCCTTGGGGCCGGTGAAAAACCAACTCCCGACCAGCAGCCCCAGCGCCAGCACGATCAGCACCACGACCCGGCGTTGGGTCGGCGGAGTTTTTGATGGTGTCAGAATATCCATGCGCGTTCGTTGTTTTGGCAACCTAGGCCCAACGGCCCATATCTATCAAGCACCTAGGCCTTCTGCTCTCGGTCCATCCTGTTGACTTGGAAAAGACGCGCAGTCTAGAATGGCGCCCTCAACCGATTGCATATCGGTTTTGCGATCTTGTCAATACTGTTGGTGTAAGGAGGCTGGGTCATGGCTCTGTTAATTACGGCTGAATGTATTTCCTGCGGCGCCTGCATTCCGGAATGCCCGAACGAAGCGATCTTCGAGACGCGCGGCGACGCGGAAGCCAAGGGCAATCACGTCGGCGACGGGCAAGGGGAAGGCGACAACATCTACGTCATCACGCATGACCGCTGCACCGAGTGCGTCGGCCACTTTGACGAACCGCAGTGCGCGGCGGTGTGCCCGGTGGACAACTGCTGCATTTCGGACCCGCTCTATCCGGAAACCACGCAAGTTCTGCTCGACAGGGCCATTAAACTGAATCCCGACAAGGCCATCGATCCTGCGAAGGTCTGGAGCGGCGTGAGAAACTAGGCTCCGCTCGGTTCGTCGCATTCGAACGCCCCATCTCGCATGAGATGGGGCGTTTT
>JBGPNZ010000287.1:0-3013 GCA_041487795.1 Nitrospiraceae bacterium | reverse complement strand
CTGCTCAAGGAGACCTTCGGCGCCTGGACGAAGGGCGACGTGGCGCCGATTGTCCTGCCGCCGGTCGTGACGGATGCCGCGCGCGCCGACAAAACAGTTGTGCGCTTTGTCGGAAAAAGCACCTCGCAGACCCATCTTCGGGTGGGGCACCTCTCCGTGAAGGAAGACGACCCTGATTATCCGGCGCTGACGGTGCTGAACGATATCCTCGGCGGCAGTTCCTTCCGCAGCCGCCTGTTCAACGACGTGCGCACCAAGCGGGGCCTGGCCTATTCGGTCGGCAGTTCGTTCCGCGCCGGCGTACGCGAGCAGGGAGTCTGGGCCATGCGGGCCGAAACCAAGGTGGAGTCCACGCAGGAAGCCATCAGTCGCCTAACGGCCAACATGGAACAGCTCCGTGCACAACCGGTCACCGATGAAGAACTGGCCGAAGCGAAAGAATCGTTCGTGAACTCGTTCGTCTTTTCGTTTGCCAGCCCGTCAGCGATCGTCGGCCGGCTGATCGGCCTGGAGTACGACGGCCTCCCGAAGGATTTTCTCCAGCAACTGCGCGACAAGGTGGTCAAGCTCACGAAGGATGATCTGCTGGCCGCCGCCAGGAAGCATTTGCATCCGGATCAGTTGCGGATTCTCGCCGTCGGCCCGCCGAACGCCCTTGTCCCGCTGCTCTCCAGTTTCGGCGAAGCGAAAGAAATCAAGCTGGAGTCGGGAGGATAGGAGGTCGTTCGAAACATGACGCCCACATACAACATTCGCCACAGCATGCTCCTCTTCCTCGCACTCCTGTTCGGGGTAACGGGGTGCGCTTTTAATACATTGGACAGCCTGAAGCGTGGCGGGGAAGGCGGAAAAATCAAAGTCTATGATGCGACCTATGAGGATGTCCAGCGAAGTGCCGTAGCTGCCTTGGAATCCGTCGGCTTTACGATTGAACGTCAGAGTTCTCAGATTGGTGAAGTTCTTGCGCGCGGTCACTTTGCTCGCGGGATTGCATGCGACGCGAATCTTGTCGGTCTGTATCTCGAGCGTGTTGAACCAAGCAAAACCAGAGTCGAAATACAGGAGAGATTTGACGGTCGTACAGCCGGCTGCCAACATATGTTTCAGAAAATCTTTTCAGAGATTAATAGAGAACTCGGCGAACAGAGAATCCTTGCCGCAGCGAAGCGCCCTGCCGAATCGGTGCCGAGCGAGGCTGTTGTTCCTCCGAGCGATATAGATACCCTCCCCTCAATCAAGGTCGCTCTCAAAAAACACGCCTATGCCGTGGTCATTGGGGTCGAGACATACCGGGAAAAACTTCCGAAGGCGGACTTTGCCGCGCACGATGCGAAAGCGGTCGGTGAGTACCTTACAAAAGTCATGGGCTACTCAGAAGAAAACGTCGCGGTGTTGTTGAATGACCGCGCCACACGAACCGACGTCGAGAAATACATCGAAAGCTGGCTGCCCAACCGGACTGAAAAGGATGCGTCCGTCTTTATCTATTTCTCCGGACACGGAGCCCCGAACCCCAAGACCGGTGACGCCTACCTGGTTCCGTACGACGGCGACCCCGGCTTCATTGATAAAACCGGCTATTCACTGAAGCGGCTGTACGAGCAATTGGCGAAGTTGCCTGCCAAACAGGTGATCGTCATGCTTGACTCGTGCTTTTCCGGAGCGGGCGGCCGGTCGGTGATCGCGCAAGGTATGAGGCCGATGGGGTTGTCAGTGGAAGTTCCTCTCTTGACCGGCGGCAGGACGGTCGTTCTGGCGGCCAGTGCGGGTGATCAGGTGTCCAGCACCTATCGGCAGAAAAGTCATGGGCTTCTGACGTATTTTTTTCTCAAGGGCTTGCAAGGTGACGCTGACCGCAATCGGGATGGTGTGATCGATCTTGGAGAGGCGTTCGAGTATGTCAAACCCCAGGTCGAGCGCATCGCGCGGCGTGAGTTCAACAACGATCAGACACCCCAGCTTCTTGGGAGTCCGGACTTGTTGACCGGAGGCATCCACTTGGTAGACCGCTTCGCCCCTAAATAAGACTCATCATGAGGAGGCTCTGATGAACACTATTTATCGACACGTGTTTGATGTCGCCATGAAAGCCTTGCTGGTCGGCACAGTCGTCGGTTGCGCAACCATGGATGATCTCAAACGCGGGGAGCCTGGTGGAAAGACCAAGCTCTATGAGTCGGCTTATGAGGATGTCTATCAAGGCGCGATCGAAGCGTTGGAGGAGGTCAATTTCAAAATTGAACGGCAAGATCCCCAAAAGGGGGAAATCATTGGGCAGAGACAATTCATGGGAGGAATGACCGAGTGTTTTTATGGTAACTATGTCGCGGTGTTTCTGGAGCGGGTCAACGTAAATCAAACAAAAGCGGAATTTCAGGAAGTTGTCAGGACTGGTTGCGGAGGAGTTCAGTATCTGTCTGAGATCCAATCCAACGTTACAAGAAAAATCAAAGACAAGCTCCTGCTTGAAGCCAAAATTCAGCGTGACGTTCCCAAGCCTGCCGAAGTCGCTCCGGCACCCAGCGATGTAGATGAGCCGGCACGCTCGGGACGCGTTGCATCGAACAAGCATGCGTATGCCGTGGTGATCGGCATCGAACGGTATCGCGAGAAGCTTCCCCAGGCGGATTTCGCCGCTCACGATGCCAAGATCATGGGTGACTATCTCATGAAGGTGCTCGGCTTCCCTCAAGAGAACGTCATCATCAGGCTCAACGACAATGCGACTCGCACGGATTTCGAGAAGTATATCGAGAGCTGGTTGCCGAATCACGTCGAGAAGGACGCCTCCGTCTTCATCTATTTTTCCGGGCATGGGGCGCCTAATGCGAAAACAGGTGATGCCTATCTGGTGCCCTATGACGGCGACCCGTCTTTTATTGAGAAAACCGGCTATTCGGTGAAGCGATTGTATGAAAATTTGGGCAAGCTTCCTGCCAAAGAGATTGTTGTAGTCCTTGACTCCTGCTTTTCCGGTGCTGGCGGTCGGTCCGTAATTGCTCAAGGGATGCGG
>JBGPNZ010000286.1:0-3035 GCA_041487795.1 Nitrospiraceae bacterium | reverse complement strand
CGATGCCGTGTTTCAGGCCTTGCACGAGGATCGCCGTCAGGGCATGAGCCATCCATCCACGCAGGCCGGCCTGGCGCCACACCGGATTGGCGCGCGCATATCCGACGGCAACGAACAGGCCGCTGATCGCGATCAGGCTGACGCCGCTGCCGATCACATAGCCCGCATCGCCAATCCGTTCGATCCAGAGCCCCTGCAGAGACCGGACAAACTCGATAATCGGGCGATCCATCTGGAACGCCGCGCAGAA
Organism: Nitrospiraceae bacterium; assembly: GCA_041487795.1. Lineage (GTDB taxonomy): Bacteria > Nitrospirota > Nitrospiria > Nitrospirales > Nitrospiraceae > 2-02-FULL-62-14. The sequence continues at coordinate 2,785 of JBGPNZ010000286.1, read as the reverse complement.
CAGCAACACCAGCGCCGCGAGGGCAAAAAGTAGAGGCACAGGGTTCGAGGTTCGGGGTTCGAGGTTCGAGGTTGGCCCACTCGTATCTCGGCCCTCCCACCCCGTACCCCGTACCTCGTGCCCCGCACCCCGTGCCTTGTCCGTCACGGAACCCAATCCGCAATGAAGAGATTGAACTCGCCGCGCTCGGTAGTGTTCCGATCGGATACCCACACCACGCGCTTCCCGTCCGGCGAGAACATGGGAAAGCTGTTGAAGCGGCCCGTCACCGTGACCTGCTCCAAACCCGTACCATCGTCGTTAATCAGATAGAGGTGAAACGTCGCCCCCTCCTTTCCTCCCCCCTCGAGGGGGAGGGGCGGGGAGGGGGGGAGGCTGGAGGAAAAAACGATCCGTTTCCCGTCGGGATGGAAATAGGGCGCGAAATTGGACGACCCGTTGGACGTCACCTGCCGCTTGTCGCTGCCGTCGGCGTTCATGACAAAGATTTCCAATTGACCGGGCTCGACCAGATTCTGGGCGAGCAAGGCTGTGTAGGCATCCAGCTCGGCCGGATTCTTCGGATGGGACGCCCGGTAGACGATCCGTTTGCTGTCAGGCGAGAAGAACGCGCCGCCGTCGTATCCGATTTCCGTCGTCAGGCGCCGTACGTGCGTCCCGTCCAGATCCATCGCATAGAGGTCCAGATCGCCGTCCTTCATCGAGGTGAAGACGATCGTCTTGCCGTCCGGCGACACCGTCGCTTCGGCATCGTAGCCGGGAGTCGAGGTCATGCGGTGGAGTCCCTGCCCGTTCATGCCGATCGCAAAAATGTCGTAATCATCCAGCGCCCACCGGTACCGCCCTTCCCGCTTCGGCTTGGGCGGGCACTGCTGACCGGCGAGATGCGTCGAGGAAAAGAGCACGCGCCGATCGCCGGGGAAGAAATACCCGCAGGTCGTTACCCCCGTCCCCACGCTGACCCGCCGGATGCTGCCGGTCTCCAGATCCAGCACGTACATCTGATGGCAGCCCAGCCCCTTCTCGCTGGACGCGGGTTTATTCGGAGCCAGGTTGCTCGTGCCCTGGCCCCAATCGTTCGTGGACTGAAAGATCAATTTGGCGCCGTCGAAGGAGAAATAGGCTTCGGCATTCTGGCGCCCGGCGGTGAGCTGCCGGACGTTGGCGAGGTGACGTTCCCCCGATGCAGGTTGAGGTTGAGGCTCAGCTTGAGGCAGAACCGCGAGTGACGCAGCCAACGCCACGACCAACAATACAGCTCGGACCTTAACCTTAGCCTCAACCTTAACCTTAGGGAGAATCAAATCGCACCTCCAAGTCTCTCGTCTCGGGAAGAAAATCCCCTCGCGCCACGACGGCTCCATCCCGGAACACCACATAGCTCTGCCACCCGTAAAAAAACAAGAGCCGCGCCACTTTGGCCGCTGCTGCAGGCGTCTGGCCGTAAAAAAGGGTTATGACATGCTCGGGATGATCCGGGTGCCGGCACGAGATGAGCACGGCCGTATCCCGTCCCACGTAGGTGGTCCCGGCAATCGTCACGGAGCCGTTTCCCAGACTGACGTGCCGGCCGCATCCACGGACGGCCCATTCTGCCGACCGGTTGACGCCGGGCCCGCCCAGGATCAGCAGGGAACTGTTCGCCGAACGTGCCGGCTGCTCGTCGAGCGTGGCGATCGCCGGCTCGCGCGAGGCGATCTGCTTCGACAATTCTGCATAGGGGACGCGGTCTTCCTCCGTCCCTCCGCTCGCAACCACGAGCGCTCTGCTCCGATCCGTCACAAACAGATTCAGCATCGGCGGCAGCGCCTCACGCCTGAGCCGCTGGAATATCTCATACTCCGGATCCACGCGCACGGCTTTCGTCGGTGCCGGCACGGTCAGCACGCTCACCTGCCCGTCGAACTCAACGGTCTTCGTCCTCACCTCGCCGTTCTCTAATGTCATGGACACAGGTACTCGCAATCGGTAGGTCTCCTGCCCTTGCGCGAGCTGCACGTCGCGCTCGTTCACTCGTCGCGCCGAGCTCGCCGCGAGCTGCAGGCTCGGCGCGCCCGGCCGCTCCACCCACTGGGCGAAAAACCAGCGCAGTTCGCGGCCGGCTGTTTCCGCAAAGACCTGCTCCACGTCCTTCCAGCCGGCATACGTGCCATGGTAGCGCGCCACCAGAGTCCGGAGCCCCCGCCAGAACGGCTCCTCGCCGATTTCACGGCGGAGCATGTGAAACACCATCGCGGATTTTTGATACCCGATGGCGTTATCCTTCTGCTCGGTCTTCTGTTTGAACTGCGCAACCGGATAGTCCTCCTCCGGCCTGACATAGACCGCGTAGCCGAACAGCATCATGCGCCGCTGCTCACGCGCCTGCTCCGGCGTGCCCGTTAATTCTTCGTAATAATAGTTCGCGAGATAGGTCGTCAGCCCCTCCACCCAGTTGCCCTGTTCGACCGCGTTGAAGACAGCGTTGCCGATCCACGAATGGACGATCTCATGCCCGAGCGCGTAGGGCTGGACATAGCGTCGCTTGATAATGCCGCTGCCCAGCAGCGTGAACGACGGCATGCCCAGGCCGCTGGCGAAAAAATTTTCCACCACGGCGAACTTCGGGAACGGATAGGGCCCCAGCAGTTTGGTGTAGACGTCCAGGTACTTGATGGAGGCGTCCAGATAGTCATCGGCCAACCCTGCATCATCGGGAAACAGATAGGTCGCGATCTCGACCACCCGACCGGACGGATCGTGCCAGGCTCGCCTTTTCGAAACGAAACGATTGGCGACCAGCGTG
>JBGPNZ010000285.1:0-3056 GCA_041487795.1 Nitrospiraceae bacterium | reverse complement strand
GGCCCGGCATGCCTCCGACGATTTCCCGCATCCATCGCGGCGTTGCAACGGCAGTACCTGTTATCACCGCATTGCGACTCGCGTTGCGCATGCGAGGCTGCATTTCGTGAAGCGTGGCGCGCTCGCTCGCAGTCGGCCTCTCGCATCGCGGCACCCAGCACGTCGATTCGCATTTCATGGCGCGATTCACAGCACTCAGACAGCCGATCCGCAATCGAGATTTTTTATGCAAGAAATTCCTGTCCACAAAAACTGTGAACGGACTGTGGATAGATATGTGAACTGTCAGGCGGTCTGTCACGGTACGTCAGCATGACGACGAGACTGCACAAAATTTAGGCTGACAATAACCTGAAATTTTGAGCGCTTACAAGTCCTGTTGTGCGACCGCACTGGCCACGCAATCTATAGGGCCCCAACAGCGACCAAAACCTTCCGCAGGCCGTTTCCAGCCGGTTCGGCGTCAAAAAAATATCCACGGGAAGCTGAGTGTCTTGCAGAAAACCGGCGGGGCGGGGTTACTTGCCCAAAAATTGCTCGACATTCGCTTTTTTCATGCGCCCGACGTCGACCCATTGTTGCGTCATCGTCAGCGCCGACTTTAATCGAGACTCGACGGCTTCGAAGCGTTGGGCCGGTACGGCGATTTGTTGCCGGGCCACGAGCGACAACCAGCTATGCAGCCCCTTAAAGAACGACATGACCGATGACGCGCCGGCGGCAAAGGCCTCGTCGCGCAGTCGGACGACATCCTGCAGCACCCCGTCAAGGCTCCCATTCGACGCAAAGGCAGCCGCCCCTCCCGCTTTGAGACTTGAAAATGCCTTTTGAATGTTCGGCATGCGTTGTTGGACATCAGCAAGAAGCTGCGCATCCAACGCGTCCAGCTCTTTCAAGTTCCGGACAATGGCCGCCCGGTCGCCGGTGACGACACCCTGGCTCGCGCTGCCCGCCGGCAGTTGAATAAGCGAATCCACCAGCGCCTTGGTCGTCTCGGCCGACTCCGCGCGGCTTTGCTGAAGTTCAATGAGCGCGTCGATGATCGGACCGGTCAGAGCCGTCGGCGCGGCTGCGGGGGGCGGAACCGATATGGCCGCGGCGGGAGCCGCCACCGGTTGCGCGCCTGCTCTGGCGGCAGGAACGGACGAGGGAATGAGACGCTGGATGGCCGTCGCCAGATGTTCCAAGGATTCCCGCAGGGCTGCGCACTGACCTCCTGAACTGACCCGCCCCTGGCCCTCGATCGCTTCCAGCTGCGGCAGCATCGCAAACGCCAGCTTTTCGATATCGGGACGTTCGACAGTCGCTGCGGAGCCTCCCAGATTCGTGACCCCGTTCCGGATCGTCTCAAACAACTTGACGCACCGAAATTGAGGGGGACCCGCCTCCAACTCGTGGAGCGCAGTTTCCACCTGGCCGATCCACTCCTGCGCTTCAGCCGCAAAGAGAGCGATAATCTCTTGCTGGAAGGGATCTGTCGTGCTGTTAGGTTCCATAGTTCATGCGATGGCGCGAAGATCAGCTGCCGGGCTGAAGCAGCTTCGCGATTTGACCGACCCGCTCATTGGCCGCCACCAAGGCGCGCTCCAATTCTTCCGCTCGCTTCGCCAGCTGCGCGGACCGTTGCTGTTCCTCGGCCAGCATGGCCTCCAACTGCTGCACTCGTTCTCCCCCGCCCTGCTGCCCGGCCGTTTCCAGCTGCTCATACAGGCGGGCCGATTGCGCCTGTTCCTCGGCCAGGGCCGCTTCCAAGTCTTTCACGCGAGTGACCGCCTGGCGGAACGCTTGCAACTTGTCTTCCGTGATGCGGTAGACCTTCGTCGTTTGTGATAAATCGATTTTCGAGGTCTGCGTCGGATCGAACGCAGGCGACGGCGGGGGCGGCGGCGGCACAAATGCCTGGGCGGCAGCCATAACCGGAGCCGGGCTCGGCGGAGGAGGCGGCGGGGGTGTGAAGACCGGAGGAGCCGCAGCAGCCACCGGCATCGGCTCCGGCACAGGAGCAGGGCTTGGAGGAGGAGCCGACACCGTGAATGCCGGTGCAGGCTCCGGTTGCGGCGGCGGCGCCGCAGGGGCGGCTTGCTGCCGCTGGGCCAGCAACTCCTTCACTTTATCTTGAAGCGACGACCCCTGGAACGGCTTCTTGAGCACGCCGTTGGCCCGGCACAACTCCACCTGTTTGGCCACTTCGTCGTTCACGATGCCGGAAATCAGCAGCACAGGCGTATCCGCCAGTCCCGCTTGCGATCGAACGAACGTGCAGACGTCGTAGCCGCTCCGACCCGGCATGATGACATCGGAAATGATCACATCCGCCCGTTCTTTCGCCAGCCAGGCGAGGGCTTCTTCCCCGCTCGACGCCAGGGCCACTTCGAGGCCGGCTTGCACCAGAAGGCGCTCCGCCACCTTACGGACGGCCATGCTATCGTCGGCAATCAGCACTTTCGGCATCAGAATCTCCTGTTCACATCCTCAACACAGGCTCGCCCGCGCTACGCCACCTGCTGCGCCGGCGTTTGCCCGAGCATCGCCCACGAATAGATCGGCACTTCTTCCGATCCGATCGAACACATTCCCACCACCCCGGGCAACCCGGATGAAGCCGGCCGAACGGCCTTGGCCTCAACTTGATGCAGGGTCGGCACGTCCGGATCGATGCAGATCGCCATCAGACCGTCATGACGCTTGGCCCGCAGGCACAAGGGGTCCGCCTTGGACACCTGCACCATCAACAGCCGAGCAAAATCAAACACCGGCAGAATGTCCTCGCCCTGCCGCACCACTGCATTCACATACGGCGTGAGGCTGGGAACCGGCATCGCATCGGTCCACGGCAAGACGCCGCCGATTTCTCCAGCACGCACCGCCACCCGCTTCCCCCCGACCGAAAACATCACTAGCGACCAGGGCTTGGCCGCTTCAGGTGTCAGCCCATGGCGTTTGGCTGTCCTCAACATCCGCAGATTCCTCCAACACCAGGTTTTCAAGCACATCGAGGGAGGCCGCTTCGTCGCCGTCAGTCACCGACGGTTTGCGCCGTCCCTTCTTTCTGGCCG
>JBGPNZ010000284.1:0-3060 GCA_041487795.1 Nitrospiraceae bacterium | reverse complement strand
CGTGAGTCACCCGCCCATTGGAAGCGAGCCGTCAGGTACGAGTCCTCCGCTCCTGAAGAGCGAGCCGCAACGCGGGAGGCACCCATCGCAAGCAAGCGAGCCGTAAGACGAGAGTTGCCCGCGCAATCGAAGCGAGCCGTCACAGTAGAGTCCTCCGTTCACGATGAGCGAGTCGCGTGGTCAAAGACGCCCGTGCTGAGAGAGCGAGTCGCCGGATATGAGCCGTCCGTGAAATTTGAGCGAGCCGTCATAGGCAAGATGTCCGGGGGTGATGAGCGAGCCGTGTCAATCAAGTCGTCCGTGATCGGGGAGCGAGCCGTCGATAGTGAGTCACCCGTGACACTTGAGCGAGTCGTTCCACCGAAGTCCTCCGTTGATCAGAAGCGAGCCGCACTTCGCGAGACGCCCGTTGTCGAAGAGCGAGCCGCCGTTCATGAGTCGCCCATTGACAGGGAGCGAGCCGTACGAAGTGAGTCATCCGTGATGGTGAAGCGAGCCGTTGCAGATGAGTCACCCATTTCAAGCGAGCGAGCCGTCAATGATGAGTCGTCCGTGCTGTGCAGAGCGAGCCATTCGCGAGAAGTCACCCGTCAAGAGCGAGCGAGCCTGGGGGTGCGAGTCGTCCGTCTCATAGAAGCGAGCCGCAGATTGGGAGCCGTCCGGTCATTGGGAGCGAGCCATTTCGAACGAGTCATCCGCGACACAGAAGCGAGCCGTCAAATAAGAGTCACCCGTGAACTGAGAGCGGCATGAAGCCACTGACGCGTCGTCAACGTGAGGTCTTGTCACACGTGCGGTCGAAACGGCCACTATGTTATGGAGGGGGAGGGTATTGGTTTTTTCACGCTGAGGCTTTCCGCATCAATGCGCGCACAGGGTTCTCTCTGTCGCACAGGAAATATCTCGTCGCTCGTAGAAAGCGGAAATCCTGGCTTACCGAGTACGATCTTTCCGAGAAGGGCAAGAGAGCCCTGCGTAGCAAGGCGTCATGAAGCCCAGCATCCGTCTCAAGCCAGTCATCATCTGTCCGTGCGGCGCAGTCGTCGGCTGGATCGTCGAGCGTGGCCGATTGTGGGGGCATCTTGAAACCCGGTTCGCGTGTGTCTGTGAACGAAAGGAGATCGCGCATGACGTGTCACACTGACAGGAAAAATCGCGAGCAGCCGCAGCCGACTGACGCGAGCGTGCGGAAGGAACGCGATGCAATAGAGCAGGAGACGATACGGCTCCTGACGGATTGTCAGACGATGGGTTCATTCCAGCCCATTATTGACTATATCGCTCGTGCTCTCAACGTCAAGAGCGCCGAGGTGTGGGAGGAGGCGGCGAAGATCGCTGAGAGCGTCATTGATCCGGTGGATTCTCCGCTTACGGCACTATCTAGTCAGGCGGCAAAGTTTATCGCCCAACTGATTCGCGCCGCCGCGCTGCGGGTGGAGGAGAGATGAGCGTTCACGTCTATACCCGGGATCATCAGCCAGCCACGCGGTTTCTCATCGTGATTGACGAGTCGAAGCCCACCTTGCGCTTCTGGAAGCGCAATCCGCCACATCGAACTGTCCCAACGTCATGCTGCCGCAAGCAACGCTGGGCGAAGAACTGCACCGTGCAGGTTTACTATGACATGGTCCCTTTCTGGTGCAAGCCTGGAAAGGGATGCAAGCCATGAACGACCTGGACGCGGCGCGGAAGGTGGTGGAGGAGTGTCAGCACACGCCACGACGTATCAGCCTAGATAAAATGTCGGGTGCATGCGCCGACTGCATCGCCGCCCACGTCCGCGCCGTGGTGGAGGAGAAGGAGGCGGAATGGAGAACGGTACTAGAAAGTTCTCAGGCCAGGCACATGGCCATGATTACCGACCTCCGCGCCGCCCTCGCCAAGTCCGTAGAGTCGAATCAAGCCCGCGAACGCATACTTAATCAGAAAGGGCTTGACATGCTCCGACTGGAACACGACCTTGCCGAGCGAACGGAGGAACTATATAAAATAATCCGTGCGTTTCATGATCTCGCCGACACGAGTCATCGACTGGTCAGGGAACAAGAGAAATACGTTGCAACTCTCCACGCGGAGCGGGATCGGCTGAAGAAGCAACTCGCCCAGGCGCTCGTCGCGTGGGCTGGGTTATGTCGTCCAGACGCTGACGAGTTCGCTGCGACGACCGATTTCAAGACGTGGGAGGAGATTAAGGCCCTCGTGCCCGAGGCCGAGCGGGAAAAGAAACCATGAGCAAACTCTGGACGTTCACCAAGGTCATTACAGTCGTCGTTGTCTTCTCGACGATTGCCGTCCCCATCGTGTTCCTTCTCGCCATTATCGGCTACATCGTCGACACTCTGAAAGGAAGAACATGAGCGCCGCGCTAGAGGTGCTTGAGAGGCTGAATCAGGAGTTGTCTCAGGAATTTCACGCGGGGACGCGGATCACGAATTGTGTACGTCATTCTGTTCTCGCGTGGAGTGATCGCCCGCGTGACTGCTTGCTCTGCGTCTCTGACGTTCAGAACCAACTCGCCTTCGCCATCCGTGTCAACGAATGGCTCAACGCTCGCGTCGAAGCCTGTAAGACTATCCTTGCTGCTCTGAAGGAAAAGACATGAGCGCGCCGAGAGCGCTGCACGAAGTCCTTGACCGGCTTGTCGACGAGATGACATCGGCGGACAATCCCGACGGCACGGCGAAGGCGTTGTTCGAAAGCGGCGAGTCTGCGATCCTGCATTTGACTTTGGGAGACAAAGAGCCCGCAACGCCCGTCGACAAGTTGCTCCGTTGTCTCATCGACCACTTCTGGCACGATGAGCATACGGAGTTGGAAGTCTGGGACTTTCAGGACTTGCTCGTCAAGTGTGGCTTGGCGACAGCCGTTGACTATGATCCGAAGAACCGTGAGCACGTGGCGGCGATGGGGGAGAGTGAGGTCGACCCCGGTGACACGATCTATCTTCTGACAGAAGACGCGCAGCACGCGCTCGCTCGCGCTGACGGCCGGGACTGGCCCCCGCCATCGCTGATAGAAGGGAACGGACAATGAGAGTCCTTGTCTGCGGCGGCCGTGATT
>JBGPNZ010000283.1:0-3065 GCA_041487795.1 Nitrospiraceae bacterium | reverse complement strand
GGCGCGGCAAAAGATTTCGGCTTTACCCACGCCAGCCCGCAACGCAGCATCGCACTCTGCCGCGTCGTCGATGGCCCGTACAAGGCCGACTGTTATACGGCGGTCCAGGAGTTTCTCGTGGATTTTCATGCGGACCAGGCCAAGCGCAATCTGGAATGCCGAACGGCCGACGAAGCGTATCAATCCATTTGCCGGGGCTTGCCCCGCGCACGCCGATAAGCACACGGCTGCTGAAAACGGCGAGACTAAGCCTGAGATCGATTGAGCCGTTTGGGCGAGAACAGGACCGAGAGGAAAAACACCGCGGTCGCCAGCAGGACGATGGCTGGACCGGACGGCAGATCCCACGCGGAGGAGAGCAGGACACCGCCGGCTGCGCAGAGGGTACCGATGACGACCGACAGCGTCGTCATCTGTGCGAGACTGTGCGTGAGTTGATAGGCTGTCGAGGCCGGAATCAGCACCATCGCAAAGACAAGAATCGCCCCCACCGTTTTGAGCGACACGACCACCGTCACCGCCACCAGCGTCAGCAGCAGATAGAAGATCCGGCGGGCCGGCACACCGGAGGCTTCCGCCATTTCCTGATCGAAGGCGATGAAGTACAACTCCTTGGAAAAGACCAGCAGCGCGCCCACGACGCACAACCCCAGCACCAGAATGACGCGGAGCTCGTCCGCCGTCACGGACAGGACGCTGCCGAATAGATACCCATAGACTTCGGCGTTGTAGGTCTTCATGAGACCGAGGAACAGAATCGCCAGGGCCATGGTCGCCGTATAGAGAATCCCGATCGAGACGTCGAGTTTCATCCGGCCCTGCTCTTCCATCAGTCCCGTGATCCAGACAGTCGCCAGGCCGAAGACGATCGCGACTGCCAACGGCGGCCACCCCATGAGATAGGCCAGCGCCACGCCGGCAAACGCGGCATGAGCCGTGCCGGCGCCGATAAAGGCCAGGCCCCGAAGCACGACAAAGACCCCGATCGCTGAACAGACAGCCCCCACCAGCATCGCTGCCGCCAGCGACCGCTGCATAAAGTCGTATGAAAGTAGCTCAAGCATAAAATCGGGCGCTAGGCACTAGGCTATGGGCAAGAGGTCGGAATCTTTTGTTCTGCCCATCGCCCATTGCCTCTAGCCTCTCGCCTTCCTAGTGGTGGTGATGGTGATAGTCTTCGACGATGATCAGATCTTTTTCCGTAATCACGAGGTCCTTGCCGTAGACCTCGCGCAGAATGTCCGGACGCAACACCTCAGCCGGCGGGCCGGCCGCGTAGAGCCTGGTTTTGAGCAACACCAGCCGATTCACGCGCTCGCGGATCATATTGATGTCGTGCGTCACCAGCAACACCGTCAGCCCCATGTCACGATGGAGCCGCTGTACCAGATCCAGTACGCTGGCTTGCGTCGTGATATCGATGCCGGTGGTCGGCTCGTCGAGCAGGAGTACTTGAGGCTGCTGTGCCAACGCCCGTGCAATGAAGACCCGCTGCTGCTGGCCTCCCGACAGATGCCCCAGCGCAGTATTGGAATGATCCTGCATGCCGACGTTCTCCAGGGCATGCAGCGCGATCTCGCGGTCCTGCTTCGAGGGCCGCGTGAACAGCCCCAACGCGCCGTAGCGGCCCATCATGACGGCCTCAAGCACCGTGATCGGGAAATGGCGGTCCAGCGCGTCCTTTTGTGGGAGGTAGCCGATGCGCGCGCGATGGTGACACCGCAATTCCTGGCAGGCGCAGTCGAAAATCTGAAGCCCGCCTGCAAAAGGCGGCATCAATCCCAGGATCGCGCGGCAGAGCGTCGTTTTGCCCGATCCATTCGGCCCGATGACGCCGACAAACTCGCCTTCAGAGATTTCCAGCGTGATATCCTCCAGCGCAATCACGCCGGGAAAGCCGAACGTCGCATGGGAAAATCTGATGATCGGGTGTGCCATAACAGTCTAGAAGTCAAAAAGTCTGAAAGTCATAAAGTCCTGTGACATTAAGACTTGAGGACTTTACGACTTTATGACCTGAGGCGCAATTCAGTTTTATGATTCAAGCGCCTCAGCCAATTTCATGACATTATACCGAAGCATGTCGAGATAGGTGCCAGTTCCAGGCACGCCTCCCGGCATCGCCGTCAATACGACAAGGCGGGCGCCGGATTCCTGGGCAAGAATGCGCGGGAGTTTCTGATTCAGTTGCGGCTCCGACACGATCACGCGAATGCGCCCCTCGCGAATCTTCTTGACCAACGCCTGGATATGGCGCGCGGAGGGCTCCGCGCCCGGTTGAGTGATAATCTCGCCCGCAATGTCGAACCCGAATCGTCTGGCGAAATAGGGCCAGGCCGGATGGTGAACGACGATGCGGCGGTCGGTCACACGCTGCAACTGCTCTGCCAGCTCGGCTTCGAGCGCGCCGAGCCGGTGAACATAGCGATCCTGATTCGCGCGATACTCGCCGGCATGCGCCGGATCGGCTTTGGCAAACGCCTCGGCAATCCGCCCGACCATCAGCTTGGCGTTCTCCGGATCGAGCCAGACGTGCGGATTGCCATCACCATGGCCATGCGTGTCCGATGTCTTGGCATGATCGGCAATCCGTGCAATGCCTTCCGACGTCGTGACGACAAGCAGCCCCGCAGTCCCGGCATTTCTGACCAGCGCGCCGACCCAGACCTCCAGTCCCATGCCGACTTCGATGAACACATTGGCCTTGCGGACCGCCACCAGGTCGCTCGGCTTCGGCGAGTAGGTATGTTCGTTCTCCGACCCGTATAGCAGGGAAACCGCCCGGACATGCGGCCCGCCGACTTGGTCGGCAAAGTCCTTCAGGACAGGAATCGTCACCACGACATTCAAGGGTTCCGACGCGAGGGGTGGGTCAACAGAACCGGCAAGGAAGGCAAGGCACGCCGCCGCCACGAACACAACTCTCCGGCCACGCATGCGCGGACCGTAGCACCCGGTTTAATCCAATGTCAAACCTCGCTTGACCGACCGCGGGACTTCCGTTAGCGTAGCGCGCAGCCGGTAGGAGCATTGGTTGCATGAAGGTGGTCGGCTTGATGTCAGGC
>JBGPNZ010000282.1:0-3066 GCA_041487795.1 Nitrospiraceae bacterium | reverse complement strand
GCCGGAATGTGCAGCGGGCTCAGATTCCGCCGGAGCGATTGGAGTGCCGCGATGATTTCTCCATCCTGCCCGTCCCGCCGGTCGCAGAAATAACTGAATGAGATGGTTTCGACGAAGTTGAACAGCGCGGCAGCCTTCTCGTCGCCCAGCGCGAAGAGGTCTTTGTAGAAATCCTTGCGTGCCTGCGCGAACCGTTCGCCGGACCGCTTCTGCTGGTAATCGCTGCTGGAATCCAGGTATTGGCAATCGGCGGGACAGGCGATGCGCACCATGCGGTGTTCCCCGCAACATTGGCTGCAGATAAGTCCGTTCAGAGCCGGGCACGATCTTTTTCCTTTTCGTTCGTGACAATAGACACACTTGCTCATTTGCTGTCAGAACCTTCCTGGGGTGGCCTGGAACCGGTGAACCCATAATCCGCAAGGGTTCGTTTCTGTTTGCCGGATTTGAACGGCGATTCAAGCCCGTTGATCTCGGCGGCGTTCCCGTAGAGATACGGGACAAGAATCAGATTCTTCGCGCGGTCCACACTGATATCGGCCGGGGTCGGCAGATACTCCGCGATCACATGGAAGTGACGGTCGGGACGCATCCGCCAAATCTTGCCGGCGGTGAAGTCCGAGACATACATGTTCCCCCAGGTGTCGAAGTCCACGCCGTCGAGATTGCGGAACCGGGACGAGAAAAATCCGTTCGAGACCAACTCGGTGATCGTGCCGTTCTCAGCGATCTCGACGATGCTGCCCTTGTGCCAACTGACGGCAATCAGCCGCCCGGTTTTCGGGTGCACGGCCAGCCCGCGCGGACCGGCCAGCGCGGCATCGTGCGTCAGCACGGAGACGGCATGCTGCTTTGCGGGGTCAATCTGATAAATGATGTTGGCATCCATGTCGGACGCATAGAGGAGACCCTGTTGATTCGCGGCCACATCCACCAGCGCGACCGTGCCCGGCTGTCCGGTAAACGAGACGGTCGTCACCGGTTTCCCGGTCTTGATGTCGAAGGCGCGGAGCGTATCCAGATCGGCAACGTACAATAGTTGGTTGATGACGGCCATGCCTTTGGGCGCATGGAGCGTGGTGACCCCGTCCCCGCCGCGAATAAATTGCGCGGCGATGATTTTGCCGTCCCGGTCCAGCTTCGTGATGAAGCCGTTGTTGTCTTTCGCGGTCGGCTCGCCGTTGACGTTGGAGATGAAGTAGCACTCGCAGGTCTGATCGGATACGAAACTCTGAGGAGCCTGCAGGCCGGTGATTTGCAGCGCCATGGTGATAGCCGGCATCCACAGCAACAGGCTGGTGAGGGCAACGGCAAGGGAACGACGCACGAGACGGTGGTTCACGGTCGGGGCTTTCTGATTGTGTGCCGGAGTCGCAGACTTGAGGCATGGTACGGGACGCTTGAAAGGTGTGTCAAGGAACGTTGACACCGATTTCAAGGCCCTGCTATTGTGCGACGGTTTTTGAAAGGTTGAGGTAAGGCTGAGGTTGAGAGAAGCCGCGTCCGCATTTTTTCTTGCCTTAACCTTAGCCTAAACCTGAACCTTCTTGAGGTGGTCCGTGGCGGCGAAATTGATTGACGGTAAAGCGTTGGCGCAGTCCATCCGGGAGCGGATCGCCAAAGACGTTGCCGAGTTGCACGCAAAAACCGGCGTGAGGCCGGGTTTGGCGGCAATACTGGTCGGAGACGACCTAGCCTCTCATTTATATGTAAAAAACAAGCAGAAAGCCTGCGATGCGGCCGGCATTTATGTGGACGAACACAAGCTGCCGGCCACGATGAGCCAGGCCGACTTGCTGGCGCTCATCGAAAAAAAGAACGCCGATCCGAAGGTCCACGGCATTCTCGTCCAGCTCCCGCTGCCCAAGCACATCGACAGCAAGGTGATTCTGGACGCCGTGTCGCCCTCGAAAGACGCCGACGGATTCCATCCCTACAACCTGGGCCGCTTGGTGGAAGGCAATCCGGTCTTCGAGGCGTGTACGCCCAAGGGCATCATCGCGATGATCGAGTCCACCGGCGCCGGCATCGAAGGCAAGCGGGCGGTCGTCGTTGGCCGCAGCAACATCGTGGGCAAGCCCGTCGCCTTGATGCTCCTGCACCGGCACGCGACCGTGACGGTCTGCCATTCCAAGACCAAGGATTTGCCGGCGGTCTGTCGCGAAGCGGACATTCTCGTGGTCGCGATCGGCAAGGCAAAATTTGTGACGGCTGACATGGTTCGCGAAGGCGCCGTGGTGATTGACGTCGGGGTGAACCGGCTGAGCGATGGGACCTTCGTCGGCGACGTGGATTTCGGGCCTGTGAGCCAGAAAGCCGGCTGGATTTCGCCGGTTCCGGGTGGCGTCGGGCCGATGACCATTACAATGTTGCTCCACAATACCGTCGAAGCCGCCAAGCGCTTCGCCGCTTCAAAAAAATAGGACGCCTGTGAGCACTGGTCCCCAACGCCGCCTCAAAGAAATTCTCGAACGCGGCGAGTTCGCCGTCACGGTGGAGTACAACCCGCCGAAGGGCACAAACGCCTCCACGATCCTGGATAACGCCAAGTCGCTCATCGGGCGCGTGAGCGGCGTGAACGTCACGGACAACACGGCGGCGATCATGCGGGCCAGCTCGCTGTCGATCTGCCGCCTGCTCTACGAGATGGGGCATGATCCCGTCATGCAGATGACCTGCCGCGACCGCAACCGGCTCGCGATCCAGTCCGATCTGCTGGGCGCGCATCTGCTGGGGATCCGGAACATCCTCTGTTTGACCGGCGATTATCCGACGGTCGGCGATCATAAGGACGCCAAACCGGTATACGACCTCGATTCCGTGGAGATCATGCAGCTTGTCGGCGGATTCAACCAGGGACGGGATCTGGCCGGCAACAAGCTCGACGGCGCGGCCGACTTTATGATCGGCGCGGCTGTGACTCCCGAGATGGATCCCCAGGGCCCGATGCTGGCGAAATTCGAGGCCAAGGTGAATGCCGGCGCGCGGTTCTTCCAGACGCAGGCCATCTACCATGCCGACCAGTTCAACTCGTTCATGCAGAAGGTTCGGCCGCTCAAGGTCAAG
>JBGPNZ010000281.1:0-3076 GCA_041487795.1 Nitrospiraceae bacterium | reverse complement strand
CCTGCCACTTTTTATCCGTAAAATTTCTCGGCAGCGGGCCTTTGAGCTCCAGATCCTTCGGCAATCCCTTGCCGTCGGCGCCGTGGCAGGCCTTGCAGAAAGCTTTCCCCTCGAACAGCGCCTTCCCCTTCTCAAGCAATTTGGGCGTCGGTTGAAACGGATTCTTGACGGACTTGGCCGAGTCAATTTGATCGGGCGGCACTCGAGGCGTGAGCACCTGCGGATCGGCCGCCCAAGCTGCCGTCCCATGGAAGAAAGTAAGGCAGGCTGTCAGTGCGAGCAGGAGTGAGGGTTGCATAGGTCCCGTGACCGAGGGGGCACAAGGCCCCTCGATCACATTACGAATGAGCGATTACTTGCGGTGCTTATGCCCGACGGATTGCGGGTGGCCGACTTTCCCGTTCGGCGCCTTGGCGCCATCCGGCCACAGGTGAAAGATAATCCCGTCGGTCTTGGCGGCGGCTGCCGCCACTTCCTTGGCCTTGTCCTCGGGCATGTCCAATACTTGTACCCGGCCCGTGGCGATCTCGACCTCATGATCATGATAGAACTTGTTCCAGGTCTTGAGGTCCACATGCTTGCGGGACACGTCCTTGGCGACAAAATATTCGATGTCGGTCAGCAACGCATTGGGGTCGGTGGATTCAAAGAGAAGACACTGCAACACTTCCGGCGAGATTCCCTTGCAGTAATGGTGATAGGGGCCATGGACCGTTCCATCCTCAAACTTATGCGGCGCCATGACGTGGATATTGAAGCCTTCCGCCGGTGACGGCTTCTTGCCCTCTTCCGCCCAGGCTGTGCCGGCAGCCATCAGCGCGAAACTGAACAGACTCACAACAAATCCTCTCAACATCGCACCCTCCTTAATTGTTATGTGATTGACCCATCATCATGCCTGATGATCTGGCCGTAAGAGGCACGGCCTCATCAAAGGATTCATGGGGAAGGGAAAAATAAGAATTGGACACATATTCAGCATGTTAGACGCGCCCTAAGCTTCACGGCCGGACCGGAAACTTGGGTTTGTGCGTGGAAATTATCTCACCACCAGCACCGAGCAGGAACTGTGCTGCGCCACCTTGGTGGAGACGCTGCCGAGGAAGAAGCGCCCGACTGCGCCAAGACCCTTTGCACCCATGACGATCAGGTCCGCCTGCTTCTGCTTGGCGACCGCGATGATCTCGTCGGCGGGACGGCCCAGCCGTGGCGCCTCCGTCACCGTGAATCCAGCCTTAACCAGTTTGTCCGCGTAGCGCTTGAAAAGCCTCTTGCCCGCCTCCTTCACCTCCGGGTATTTCAACAGCGGCATCGCGTGCACGAGGATGATCTCCGTGTTGCGCAACTGCCACTGCGGCAGGAGATCCTGTTCGACAAACCGGATGGCTTTTTCAGACGCCGTCGAACCGTCCACGGCGACCAGAATGCGGTGGACCGGCCGCGGGGCCTCCTTCACAATCAGCACGGAGCAGGGCGCATGCAGCACGACCTGCGTGGACACGCTGCCGAGCAGGAACCGGTCCAGCGCGTCGAGCCCGCGGCTCCCCACGGCAATCAGATCGCCGCGCTTCGCATGTCGCAACATCGTCGTGGCGGCCGCCCCTTTCTGGCAGATAACCTTTCCGGTGAGGCGGAGTGACGACAGCATCGCCCGTGTTTCGCGCACGACCCGCCTGGACAGATCCTCGATGCGCCGCACCTCGGCCCGGAGAAACGGCTCATTGCCGATCACCACCGGCTGGGACATGAACGGCGCTTTCAAATACGTCAGGTCCACCGCATGCACGGCCGTGACGCGTACCGGCTTTGACACGGGCAGCCGCGCCGCCCACCCGGCGGCCCACCGGCCGTATTTCGATCCATCCACTCCAATGACGATTTTCATCGGTTTGCTCTCCTTTTATTGCCCCGCGCCTCGTGCCTCGTGCCTAGCGCCTCGACTTTGACCCGCGGCAGCAGCCGCTGCACACCGGACAGATGGCATAACTCGGTGCCGGGCTCCAACACCGCAGCCGTCCCCGCAGCCGTCGCATAACGTACGCACTCTTCCAATGTTTTTCCACCCGCATGCTTGAACACGAAACCGGCCACTGTGGAGTCCCCGGCGCCGATCGTGCTCCGGACCTTCACCGGCGGAGGAATTGCGCGATAGCGTTCCGTCCGGCTCACGACCAACAGGCCTTGCCGTCCGCGCGATACCAGCACGATCGCGATGCCCTGACGGGTGAGACCCTCGGCTGCGCGAAGCAAATCCCGTTCTGTGCGCAGCGGCCGCCCGGTCAGCCGGCGCAATTCATTCACGTTCGGCTTGATCGCAAAGGGTTTCGCCTGTAATCCCGCTTTCAGCGCCGGACCGTCGGCGTCCAGGATTGCCTTGGCGCCCCGATCCTGGGCCAGCCGGACGATCTGGGTGTAGGCATCGGGCGGTACGCCGCGCGGCAGGCTGCCGCCCAGCACCACGTAGGCGTCCCGTAATTCCAGGGCGCGGAGGTGCGTGAGAAAACATCGCCACTCGTCTGCGGACACGGCCGGCCCGCGCGAGTTGAAAATGGTCTGCGTGCCGCGCGCGGCGCTCACGATCAGATTGCGGCGGGTCTCCTTCGCGATCGGCGTGAAATAGGTGGTCACGCCCTCGGCCTTGAGCAGCTCCACCATCACCCGGCCGTTGTGCCCGCCGATGAACCCCAGGGCCATACTGTCGCCGCCGAGATGCCGGATGGCGCGCGAGACATCGATCCCCTTGCCGCCCGCATAGAGACACTCGGCCTGGACACGGTTGGCATCGTCCACCCGGAAGTCGTCCACTTCCAGATAATGATCCAGCGCCGGGTTGAGGGTGATGGTGTAAATCATGGCCTTCAGCTAGGCAATGGGCGATGGGAAGCAAACCATATTAATAATGACCATACCTATTGCCTCTCGCCTGATTTTAGGTGATTAACCGGAAATGATGCGCAGGCGCCGGCGCGCGGTCAAGTTTTTCCACCCGCACCGTGGAGACCTTATACTCGGGACATTTGGAGCTTTCGTCCGCGCTGGAGGACAGCAGGACGTTCAGATCCGTCGCGGGAAAGTG
>JBGPNZ010000280.1:0-3078 GCA_041487795.1 Nitrospiraceae bacterium | reverse complement strand
TCGTGCTGGAGAAACCCTTTCCGACGTATCCGAACGGCTTCCCTCCGGACGTCATCGAATCGTTTCAGCAGGCGGTTGGACGAAAAACGCTCGGCAACTATGCCGCCTCAGGGACGACCATTATCGGGGAGATGGGCGTGCAACATCTCCAAACCGGGTCGCCGATCGTCTATACCAGTACCGATAGTGTCTTCCAGATTGCCGCGCACGAGCGAGTGATCCCGGTCGAGGAATTGTACGGCATGTGCCGGACGGCAAGGAAACTGTTGGCTCCGCCTCATCAGGTGGCGCGAGTCATTGCGCGGCCGTTTATCGGCGAGCCCGGCGCGTTCACGCGAACGGATGGGCGGCGGGATTTTTCCGTCGAGCCGCCGGCTCAGACTTTGCTCGATTGGCTCAAGGCAGGCGGCTACCCGGTGATCGGGATCGGGAAGATCGAGGATCTCTTCAAAGGGCGTGGACTCACGCGCGCCGTGCCGGCCAAAAACGATACGGCGACGCTGGAAGAAACCTTGAGGGTCTTGAGGTCCATCCCGCGCGGGCTGATTTTTTCGAATCTGATCGAGTTCGACATGCTCTATGGGCATCGGAACGATGCGGCAGGATTCGCGCGGGCGTTGCAGGCGTTCGATGCGCGGCTGCCGGATATCATCGGCGGGATGCAGCAAGATGATCTGCTCTGCATTACAGCCGATCACGGCAACGATCCGACCAGGCCGGGAACCGACCATACGCGCGAGTATGTGCCGCTCCTGGTGTATGGCGCTCGTGTGGCGAAAGGCGTGAATCTGGGAACGCGAAAAAGCTTTGCCGACCTTGGCCAGACGATCGCGGAGGCCTTGGGAGTCAAGCGTCTCGCGTGGGGTGAAAGCTTTCTGCATGTGGTGATGCAGGGATGAGCCGAAAGGCGCCATGCGTCAACCGTCAATCTCGCAGCCAGGGGTGCGTTCCCGGCGAATGACGACCGACGAGTTCTAGAAATGTCCTACGAACAAAAACTCGCACAGCTTGGTCTCACGCTGCCGGCTCCTCCCAAACCGGTGGCGACCTACATTCCGGCGGTGCTCGCCGGCGACTTGTTGTTTCTGAGCGGGGTGATTCCGTTTCGGGACGGCAAGCTGGCCTTTGAGGGGAAACTCGGGCGAGAGTTGACGGTGGAGCAGGGGTACGAGGCCGCTCGAGTGACGCTGCTGAATGCGCTTGCGATCGTTCGCCATGAATTGGGCACGCTCGATCGGGTCAAAAAAATCGTGCGCATGACCGGCCATGTGGCGTCCGCCGATGGATTTGTCCAGCATCCGGCGGTCATTAACGGGGCCTCCGATCTGCTGGTGAAGATTTTCGGTGAGGCCGGCACGCACGCGCGCGTGGCGCTTGGAGCGGCGGAATTGCCGCTCAATGCACCGATTGAAATTGAGCTGATCGTGCAGGTCAAGGCCTAGGCGCTATTACACCCGCCCACCCCAGGCGTCGTCGCACCCACCCACCCCGTGCCTGTCGAGACAGGCGCCTTTCCACGGGACGCGCCTCTTTCCCGTGGCAAATTGACAGCGGAAAGAGGCGCTTGTTATAGTCCGATCACGATTTCTTCGCTTCGCGACACGCCTGCGATTGCCTCGGTGTGCCTCCTGTCGCGCCAGGAAAATCGCCATGCAGGACATTTTCAAACGGGTTAAGTGGGGAGCAGTGCGCATGCTGGTGACTGTATTCGCGTGGATGGGGTGCTTACTGGTCGGCTTGGCGTCGCCTGCGTTGGCCGAGAACGGCCTGTCGCCCCACGCCGCACCGCCCGGCGCGACTGTCGTTATTTCAGGGAAGGGATTCGGGTCTTTTAAATCGACCCACGACAACCGCGTCTTCTTCAATGGGTTATCGGCGCTGGTGCAGCAGTGGGACTCCGAACTCATCGCGGTGAAAGTTCCGTTGCGAGCAACCAGCGGACCGGTCACGGTCGTCAGCGGCAAAAAGACGATCACGGTCGGCGCGTTTACCGCACAGCAGCCGACCATTCGATCGGTTTCGCCCGCAGAGGTCGAGCCAGGGGGCGTGCTACAGGTCGTGGGGGAGCATTTCGGCACCACGGCGGGGTCGCGCGATCCCAATACCATGTTCGGCGTCAACGATGTCGTGATCGGCGGCGCCACGGCCAAAGTCCGCCGTTGGCGTGACGATAAGATCGAAGTCGAAGTACCCGGCACCGCCGTCTCCGGTAACGTGGTCGTGCGGCTGGCGTCTTCCGATCCCCTGCCCGACGGGTCTTGCTGCGCGCAGGTGGAGTACAGCATGAGCAATCCGGCTCCACTCACGGTCATTCCGGCGATTCGTGCCGATCCGCTCAGCGGGCCGATCGGTACGAAAGTCGTGCTCTTCGGCCAGGGATTCGGCGTCAAGGCGCCCGGCGACCAACTGCTGTTCAACGGCCATCCCGGCGTCGTTGCCCAGTGGACGGACGTCCTCGTGGTCGCGCACGTGCCCTTGGACGCGGCAAGCGGTCCGCTGGTGCTTAAGAAAGGTGACACGCAGCGGACCGTCGGGACGTTTTCGGTCCTCGTGCCCAAGGCAAGCGGTTTGTCGGTGTCGAGCGGGCCGATCGGGACACTGCTGCGGATCACCGGTGAGAATTTTGGATTCTACTCCGAGGGCGGCGCGACACCGTTTTCCTTCGTGGATTTCAATAAAGGAGAGAATGCCCTCGAGATTGGCGGCGTGCCGGCGGTCGTCTATCGTTGGCATGATGATAAAATAGACGTCTGGGTGCCGTTCAGCGTAAAGAGCGGACCGGTGGTGGTCAAGCGGGGCGGCACGAAACCCAAAGCAGATGGCTCCTGCTGCGCTGAGCGCGGTTTGATCACGACGGAGGCCGGTCGCTTTACGGTGACCGCGCCCACTGTGGCTTCCTATGCGCCGACCTCCGCCGGCTTGGACGAAATTGTGACGATTAAAGGGTCCGGGTTCGGGACATTTCTCAAAACCGCGGAGCAGACACAGCCTGGTCTGAACGAAGCGGGCCATGACTCGGTGCCGTATGAATTCGGCGAAAATGTCGCCCGCACCGAAGTGCTGTTCAATAACATGGCC
>JBGPNZ010000279.1:0-3085 GCA_041487795.1 Nitrospiraceae bacterium | reverse complement strand
ATTCATCGGTCAGGCGGAAGCCTCCCGCATCGTCGAGATCCGATCGCAGGTGACGGGCATCATGAAGGAATTCTTCTTTCGCGAGGGCCGCGACGTCAAAAAAGGCGACCGGCTGTATCAAATCGATCCCGTGCCGTTCCAAGCGGCCATGGCGGGCGCCAAAGCAATGGTGGCCCAGGCCGAAGCGCGGGTGGTCCAGGCAAAGCAAAACCTCGCCCGCGTCAAGCCGCTCTTGGCGGAACAGGCCGTGAGCCAGAAGGACGTGGATGATGCCGTCGCGGAAGAACTAGCGGCGAAGGCGACGCTTGAATCGGCCAAAGGGCAGTTGGTAAAGGCCCAGTTCGACCTGGACAACACGCGCATCATCGCTCCCATCTCAGGACTGATCGAGCGGACCAAGTTCTACGAAGGCCGTCTGATTTCCGCCCAGACCGATCTGCTCACGACCATCCACCAGGTGGATCCGATGTATGTCGTGGGGAGCGCTCCGGAGAGTTACCTCCTGCAGCGGCGTCGGGAACTCGCAACCAAGCAAGTCGAGCGGCCGGACCTCTACCAACTCCGGGGGATTCTCATCTTCATGGACGGCACCACCTATCCGTATGAGGGGCAGTTGGATTTCGCCTCCGTGGGGCTGAGTACGGAGACGGGCTCCAGACAGGGGCGGTTCGTCTTTCCCAACCTCGAACGGGTTCTGATGCCCGGACAGTTCGTCAAGATTCGGGTCAAGGGATACACGAGAACCGGGGCGATTCTGATCCCGCAACGGGCCGTGCAGCAAGGGCCCAAGGGGTCCATCGTTTATATCGTGGGAGAGGGCGATAAGGTGGAGGTCCGCAACGTCCAGGCCACCGGCTGGCAGGGCAACCAATGGCTCATCGAGGAAGGACTGCGTGCTGGGGAGCGGGTGGTGGTGGACGGCCTCCAGAGAATTGCGCCGGGCGCGCCCGTGAAACCGGTTCCCGCCGCGGATACCGGCCCTGCTCCCGTGGGCAAGCCGGTGGACACTAAGACGAAGAGCGACCTGTGATTTCTCACTTTTTCATCGACCGTCCGATCTTCGCGTCGGTCCTTTCCATCGTCATCGTGGTGGTGGGCCTCGCGGCGATGAAGGCCCTGCCCATCGCCCAGTTTCCCGAAATTACCCCGCCGGTGGTGCAGATCGACGCCGACTATCCGGGCGCGAACGCGGAGGTGGTGGCGGATTCGGTGGCCCGCCCCATCGAGGTGCAGCTCCCCGGCATCGACAATCTCCTCTACTACGACTCCACCAGCACCAACGACGGGCACATGACCATCAAGCTCACCTTCGAGATCGGGACGGACATCGACATCGCGCAGGTCCAGACGCAGAACCGCGAGAAGCTGGCGGAACCGCAGATCCCGACCGAGGTCGTCCGCCAGGGCATCTCGGTGAAAAAAACGTCGCCGGACCTGCTGGCAGTTGTGGCGCTGAGTTCCAGTGATCCTCGATTCGACATGCTCTATCTTTCCAACTACGCGATCATCAACGTGCTCGACAACATCAAGCGGCTCCGCGGCGTGGGCGATGCCCTGGTCTTCGGGGGCCAGAACTACAGCATGCGGCTGATCCTGAACCCGGTCCGGATGGCGCAGCTCAACCTTTCCCCAAGCGACATTACGAACGTGGTCCGCGAGCAGAACCGGGATTTTCCCGCGGGTCTGGTCGGGCGGGAGCCCGCCCCCAAGGGCACGCAGCTCACCATCCCGGTGATCACGCAAGGCCGTTTCACGGAGGTGAAAGACTTCGAAGAAATGATCGTCCGGGCCCTCCCGAACGGTGACATGGTCCGTCTCAAGGACGTGGCCAAGGTCGAGCTCGGCGCCCAGTCCTACAACCTCGAAGGACGGTGGAACGGCCAGCCCAATACGTTTCTCCTGACGTTCCTTTCGCCGGGAGCCAACGCCCTCGACACCGTCAAACGGGTCCGCAAGGAGATGGACGCGCTGGCCAAGAGCTTTCCGGCCGGCGTGAAGTACGACATCCCCTACGACACGACCCGCTTTATCGAAGTCTCCATCGAAGAGGTCGCCAAGACCCTCATTATCGCGCTGGTTCTGGTCGTGCTGGTCGTCTATCTGTTCCTGCAGAGCTGGCGGGCCACGCTGATTCCTGCCGTGGCGGTGCCGGTCTCACTCATCGGCGCATTGGCCGGCATGCAAGCCCTCGGGTTTTCCATCAACACCCTGACGCTGTTCGGCATGGTGCTGGCCATCGGCATCGTGGTGGACGACGCCATCGTGGTCGTCGAGAACGTCGAACGCCACATGGAGCGGGGGCTTCCGCCGAAGGAGGCCGCCAAGAAGGCCATGGAGGAGGTCACCGGGCCCATCATCGCGATCGTGCTCGTGCTCGCGGCGGTGTTCGTGCCGGTTGCATTCCTGGGGGGGATCACGGGCCAGCTCTACAAGCAGTTTGCGATCACGATCGCGATCTCCGTGACGATTTCAGGGGTCGTCGCGCTCACGCTGAGTCCGGCTCTCTGCGCGCTGGTCCTGAAGCCGAGCCATGGCCCGCGGAAAGGGTTCTTCAGGCAGTTCAATCGCCTCTTCGATTGGACCAGGGATCGCTATACCACGACCGCCGGCCGGGTCATCAAGCGGGCGGCGCTGGCGCTGGCGGTCTTCGCCATCGTGCTTTCCCTCAGCGCCGTGCTGTTCCAGCTGATCCCCGCCAGCTTCCTGCCGGAAGAGGACCAAGGCTACTTTATTACCATGGTGCAGCTTCCCGACGGAGCCTCCCTGCAACGGACGATCGAGGTGATGAGCAAGCTGGAGAAGTACTTCCTCTCGAATCCGGTGATCCACAGCACCGATGCCCTGGTCGGCCAGAACTTTGTGTTCAGCACGCGCGGCCCCAATTCAGCGACCCTGTTCACGCCCCTGCACCTCTGGGACCAGCGGAAACGCCCGGACCAACACGTCAAGGCGCTGATCGGAGCCGCCTTCATGGAATATGCGAAGATCCCCGAGGCATTGATTCTGTCCTTCAACGCGCCCTCGATCCGGGGGCTGGGGGCCACGGGGGGATTCTCGGTGCAGATTCAGGATCCCAGCGGAGGCT
>JBGPNZ010000278.1:0-3111 GCA_041487795.1 Nitrospiraceae bacterium | reverse complement strand
GTCGTTTTGACTGTCGCCGTAACGATGATGGCGCACCGCCCGTCCCGATCCGGTTGAGATTCTTCCTTGAACGCCAGATCCACACTGCTGAGCAGCAGCGGGTGGCACATGGGAATGAGATCGGGAGTCCGTTTGGCACCCATGACTCCGGCCACCTGGGCCACCGCCAACACGTCGCCCTTGGCAATCTTTCCTTTTTGAATCTGCGACAGGGTCTCCGGCAGCATGAAGACACGGGCTTGGGCCACAGCCGCCCGTTCAGTCGAAGCCTTCTGCGAGACGTCGACCATCCGTGCCCGTCCGGATTTATTGAAGTGCGTCAGGTCGCCCATTTTCATCGAAAAATTGCAGCCTTCGCGATGATGGGAACTTGCAAGCCGATTATAGGAGTCG
Source organism: Nitrospiraceae bacterium (assembly GCA_041487795.1). Lineage (GTDB taxonomy): Bacteria > Nitrospirota > Nitrospiria > Nitrospirales > Nitrospiraceae > 2-02-FULL-62-14. The sequence continues at coordinate 2,718 of JBGPNZ010000278.1, read as the reverse complement.
CTGAGAATAGTAGTCAAGCAAGCACGGGCTTTCTTGACTGATGGCCGGCTCATCAACGACAATGCCGCATGGCCGACCATCTGATGATTGAACGCCTTGAATTCCAAGGGCATTGCGGCATCACCGCCGCCGAGCGTCAGGCGCTTCAGCCCATCGCGGTTGACCTGGAACTCGAGTATGCGGCTGATGCCTTTGCCCTCGCCGCCTCCACACACGATATTGCCAATGCGGTCGACTATGCTGCAGTGGCCGCGCGGGTCTTGGAAGTCGGCCGCAAGCAGCCCTATGTCCTGCTGGAGACGCTGGGCGAAACAGTGACCGCCATGCTGTTTCACGAATTCCCGGTCATCAGAGCCAGGCTGTGGATTCGGAAGATCATCCCGCCGGTGGACGGCGTGCAGGGGTCCGTCGGCGTCAAACTCGATCGCACCAGGCCGGCAGCGCTTCTCGATCATGCCCCCGCGCAATTCCTGAAAGACTCTCTCACGATACTCCCACGTGGACAGGCCCTGGATGTCGCCTGCGGGCGAGGCCGAAACACGCTCTACCTGGCCTCTCAGGGTTTTACGGTTGACGCGGTCGATCGGGACGAGCAGGCGCTGGCTGATCTGGCCTCCGACGCCGCGCAACACGGTTTGACATCGGTCACCATCCGCGCCATGGAACTTGAAGATCCCGCTCGGCCGCCTGAGATCCCGGCTGCCCGCTACGAGGTCATACTCGGATTTTGCTACCTCCATCGGCCTCTCTTTCCTGTGCTGCTTCAGGCCCTGAGGCCCGGCGGCGTCCTGATCTATGAAACCTTTCTCATCGACAATCATCTCCGTTACCAACATCCACGCCGGAGAGAATTCTGTCTCGAACACAATGAGTTGCTGGACCTCGTGCGCAGCCTTCGGATTCTCCATTATGACGAAGGCGAGCGCCATGACAGCCACGGAACCGAACCTGTCTTCACGGCCCGGCTTATCGCCCAGAAGAGCGTGACGGACTTGGCTGGACAAATTTCCTCGCACCAACCATAACCCATCAACCACTCCCATGAGTCGCCTCGATCTCCACCTCCATACCACCCACTCGGACGGCAGCTTGCCGCCGGCCGCGGTGCTCGCACTCGCGCACAAAGCCGGCGTGACCGCGCTGGCCATCACGGATCACGACATCATCACCGGCATCCCCGAAGCCTTGCAAGCCGGCGCAAGCCTCGGCATTGAAGTCATCCCCGGTGTGGAGATCAGCTCCCGGTTCGGCGAGAGCGAATTGCATATCCTCGGTTATTTTCTGGATTGGCAGGACCCGGCGTTGAACGCCAGGCTGGCCGGGCTCCGCGCCAGCCGCCACAGCCGGAACCCGCAGATCATCGAGCGGCTGCGCGCAATGGGACACGACATCACCTACGACGAAGTGAGAGAACTGGCCGGGACCGAATCGGTGGGACGCCCGCACATCGCACGCGTCCTGATGAACAAAGGCTACGTCAAGTCGGCCAAGGAAGCCTTCGACCGTTTCCTTGCGCAGGGCAAACCGGCTTACGTGCCGCGCGAACTGCCGGACCCGGCGGAGGCTATGGCCTGGATCAGGGCTGCGAAAGGCGTCCCTGTCCTGGCCCATCCCCTCTGGGCCAAACAAAACGGTGAAGGACTATTCGCATTATGCGGACGATTAAAGACGGAAGGCTTAGGCGGGATGGAAGTGCACTACAGCACGCACAACCCCAAGCAGACCGCCGAATTGCTCGACATCGCGAAGCGGCTGGATCTGCTTGTGACCGGCGGCAGCGACTTCCACGGACTCACCAAACCGGATATCGAAGTCGGAGTCGGCCGCGGCGGCCTGACTGTCCCTACTAAGTTGTTGGAACCGTTGAAACACGCAGCGTCGGCGTAACTCGTTATTCCGCCTCCCCCACACACCGCTTGGGACCTGTTATGATGAAGAAACAGCGATTGCTTTCATCGAAGGGGGGCCGATCATGAACACCACATCACGGATCCTCACAATCATTTTTCTGTTGTCAGCTGGAAATGCAGGGGCGCAGGGCATCAGTATTATTCAAGGCAGCGACGGGACAAGCGGCACGGTGATGGAGTTAGGCAATGGATTCCGTACCTACTCTGACTCTCACGGGAACATGGGCACGATCATGGACCTGGGAGGCGGGTTCCAAACCTATCAGTTCACGTCGCCGCATGGAGGCATGCAGTCCGGTACAATTTTGACCCTGCCTTCCCCCCGTTCCAGTTTCGACACGCCGCCGGCCGGCCTCACGCCTGCGCCGGTTCTTCCCTTCACGCCAAGAGGATCTCTCATGCCACGCGAGCAGATGGCGCCGGTGGTGCCGCTGACACCGAATACGGGAATGTTCAATACATTTGGAAACGGTGGCGGTCGATTCGGGCGCTAAGAGAAAATCCACTGGCGGCACAGTCACGATCCGCCGCGATTTGATCGAACGCAGCGGTTCACACGAAATGCGGTATGTGGAGTCCCCGTCTACTCGGTGGCTCCGCGCCGCCTGCGGCGCACTGTCTTTCCAGTATGGAGGACAGCCGGCAGGGTCCGTATGCCCGGCTTCATCCCCCGACTGGCCAGCTTCAATACCTCCCGCCGGATCTCTTCAATGGGTGTGGGAAGTTTCTCCGGCACCATCATGTCCGGCCCAAACCGGTCCCACCTGATTCTGGGTTGCCGTTTCATGCGCTTGGCTTTGAATCCTTT
>JBGPNZ010000277.1:0-3120 GCA_041487795.1 Nitrospiraceae bacterium | reverse complement strand
GTCCCATGTTCGGCGACTAAAATCGCGCCGACGCGCGTGTCCCGCATCATCGCCGCAGCCTCGGCCAGCGTCGCCTCCGGGCTGATCGACCGGGGGTTCCGCTTCATCATCACGGCCAGAGGCCGCATCATTGTGCCGCCTTGCGATGCCATGCTACCAGTCCTTCCCGCGAGAGCAGTCTACTGAACGCCGGAGGGCGAGTCAATTATAGGGACAGGCGCGCGCCGTAGCTTCGCGAAGGCGGGTGCCTGTCCCGGCCCGCAATGCTCGAACGGTCGTGCAGGAACAACCCCTGTGTTATACTCGGCCCTGATTCGGGCAGCATAAGGAGCGTGCGTGCACATCAGCGTAATTGGAACGGGCTATGTCGGACTGGTGACCGGGGCTTGTTTTGTAGAATTGACTTGCGCGTCGCCTACATGGATCCGGACGACCGCCGGATTGGCCGATCCGAAAATCCTGTAACGGAGCATTAATGCATATCAGTGTTATCGGAACCGGGTACGTCGGATTGGTGACCGGGGCTTGTTTTGCCGAGTTCGGCCTCACCGTCACCTGCATGGACTCCGACAGCAAGCGGATCGGCAAACTGGAAAAGGGCGAGGTTCCCTTCTACGAGCCGGGTATCACGGAATTGGTCGCCAAAGGCATCCGGGATAACCGCCTGGCGTTCACCACCGACATCGCCAAAGCGGTGGACGAGGCCCTGGTCATTCTCATCGCCGTCGGCACACCGTCGCGCAGCGACGGCTCCGCCGATTTGTCGTACGTGGAAGAAGTCGGCCGCGGTATCGCGAAGCACATGACCGGCTACAAGGTCATCGCCACCAAGTCCACGGTGCCCGTCGGCACCGGCGAGAAATTGCGCGAGGTGATCAAGGCCAGTCAGAAGCAGCCGATTCGGTTCGACATCGTGTCCAACCCTGAGTTTTTGCGCGAAGGCTCGGCGATCGAAGACTTTATGCGACCTAACCGTGTCGTCATCGGCGCGGACAGCGCGGAGGCGGTCGCCATCATGAAGAATCTCTACCGGCCGCTGTACCTCCTCGAGACGCCGATCGTCATCACGGACATTCCCACCGCGGAAATGATCAAGTACGCCTCCAACGCGTTTCTCGCCACCAAGGTGTCGTTCATCAACGAGATTGCGAACCTGTGCGAGAAGGTCGGCGCGGATGTCCAGGTCGTCTCCAAAGGGATGGGACTGGATCACCGAATCGGCTCGAAATTTCTCCACGCCGGACCCGGATTCGGCGGCTCCTGCTTCCCCAAAGACGTGGCCGCGCTGATTCAGACCGGCGACCGGGTCGGCTCCGAGATGCAGATCGCCAAAGCGGCGGCGGCGGTCAACGAGCGGCAGAAACTGGCTATGGTCGAGAAGATTCGACAGACGCTCGGCGGATTGCAGGGCAAGACGATCGGGGTGCTCGGCCTCTCGTTCAAACCGAATACCAATGATCTGCGCGAGGCGCCCGCGCTGACGATCATCGAGGGGCTCCTGAACGCAGGGTGCGCCGTTCGAGCCTACGATCCGGCCTCCCTGGAGGAAGGCTCAAAATTGCTGCCGAAGATCACGCCCTGCACCGATCTCTATGAGGCGGCCAAGGGCAGCGACGCGCTCGTGATCATGACCGAATGGAACCAATTTCGGAATCTGGAGTTTGACCGGCTCAAGATGCTGCTGCGCCAGCCAGTCCTGATCGATTTACGCAATGTCTACGAGCCGGAGCGTGTGGCGGGAATGGGATTCCGATACGTATCCGTGGGACGTCCGGCGCAGTCGCCGAAGAAATAATCGTTAGTTCTGGTGCCCGATCTGCTTGACGACTTCCGTCTCTTTCGTCTTCGGTTTGTAGCCCATCCGGTCGAGCACTTTCAGGATTCTCGTCTTCAACCGATCGTCCGCTTCCTCCAGCGCAACGGCCAGGGGCTCCACGGCGGGCTTGCCGATCTTGCGGATAATTTCCGTGGCAGACTGCCGGAGCTCGTCCTCTTCGGACACGAGCAACGCCACCAGTGACGGGACCGACACGCCGCCCAACTTGATCAACGAGTCATAGGCCCGTTGCCGGACGTCGCCGACCTCGTCCGTCAGCGACTCCACGAGCGGCCCGACCGCCCGTACATCTTTCAATTCGCCCAGTGTCTCAGCGGCATATTTCCGGTTCAGCCAGTGCGTGTCCCTGAGGTCCACCAGCATCGCGTCGGCCCTGGCGGCGTTGGGATCCTTCGCGCGAATCTTAAAGCTCTTGGCAATGCGCTTGCCACCTTCTTCGACGACGCGGATCGTCGCGCCGTCGCCGGGCTTGATCGTCTGCAGGTCGGCGAGAGCCTCTTCCGCCACCTCCAACACAACGGTCTTGCCGTCGTAGGCCAGCAACTCCACCTCAAGTTGCTTCGCGGCGGGATTGACGGAGACCACTCTTTCAGTGACGAGGTTAAACCCGTCCTGCTTGGCCCCTCCTTTGGGTCCGATCTGGATCAGCTTTGGCGGTTGTTCCGGAGTTTCGTTAGCCATGGATCATTCCTTATATGAATATGAGGATGACGCCGTTACTGTATTATGTTTGTTCGCTCGGTTTCCACCCTAAACTGGATAGGGCTCCCTCGACGGTTTCCTGCACCATTTCGTTCTCGTCCTCCAACAGCGGCAGCAATGGGTCCACGGCACGTTTGTCGCCGAGACGGGCCAGCGACTCGGCGGCATTGCGCCGGACGAGCCAATCCTCGTCCTGCAGCGCCCCGATCAGCGAGTCGACGCCGCGCGGGTCGCCGATCTTCCCCAGCGCCTCGGCCGCATGGCGGCGCACCATCCAATTGCTCCCGTTCAGTCCCTCGATCAGCGCGTCGACCGCGCGCACGTCGCCGATCTTTTTCAGCACGCGGGCGACATCCTCACGCACCAGGCTGTCACCCAAGGCCTCTACCAGACCGGGCACAGCCCGCGGATCGCCGACCCGTTCCAGCGCCCATACCGCTGCCGTCCGCACCGCGCCGTCCCGGTCTTTCAGCGCCTTCACAAGCGGCTCGACCCCGCGCGGGTCCTTGAGTTTCCCCAAGGCCGACGCCGCCTGCTCCCGCACCGACCACCCCTCCTCCCTCAACGCCTCGATCAGCGGC
>JBGPNZ010000276.1:0-3122 GCA_041487795.1 Nitrospiraceae bacterium | reverse complement strand
TAGTTCTCCTCGCGGCTCACCTCGATGTCGGCCAGGCCTTTCACATCATGCATGATCGCTTCCACTTGCTTGATGACGGTACGGGCCTTCTCGAATTCGTAGCCATAAATTTCCACGTCCACCGCTTTTTGCGAGCCGAAACTGGTCACGCGCTTGATGATCCCGCCCGGATCGAAGTACATCGCGACGCCGGGGAAGAGTTTGAGGATCTTCGGGCGCACCTCGTTCATGATCTGGGTCTGGCTGCGCGCCCGCCGGTCTTGAGGCACCAGATAGACCTGCACGACCGAGGTGTGGGGGCCGGTGTTCGGATTGAAGAGGGACGACCGGCCCTGCTGCAGCACGCCGGTGCTGGAGACGATGGTGTCCAGCTCTTCCGGTGTGACGTTCTCCCGGAGCACCCGCTCGATTTCGATGACCTGCTGCTCCGTCTTCTCCACCCGCTGGCCCACCGGCGCGCGCACGACGATGCGGAACTGGCTTTCGTCGTTGACGGGGATGAACTCCTGCCCGATGAACGGCAGCAGGGCCAGGGAACTGGTGAACACGAGCACGATCACGGCGACGAGCGTTTTCTTGTGCGCAAGCGCCCAGGTGAGCGCCTGCTGGTAGCGGTCGTCGATCGCTACGTACCAGCGCCGCGTCTTCTCCATGAACCGCACCCACCAGTCCGGCATCCCGCGATGGGCTTCCTGTTCCGGCTTGAGGTATTTGAAGCAAAGCGCGGGCGTCACCGTGCGCGAGATGAAGAAGGACGTGAAGAGGGAGATGGCGATCGTGAACGTCAGCGGGATCAGCAGCAGGCGGGCGATGCCCACGACGAAAAAGATCGGCAGGAACACGATGACGGTCGTGACGGTGGAGGCGAAGATCGGCATCGCCACCTCGCGCGCCGCTTCCACGATGGCGTCCCACCGTTTCTGGCCCGTGTTCAGGTGCCGCTGGATGTTCTCCAGCTCGACGATCGAGTCGTCCACGAGCCGGCCGATGCCGAGCGCCAGGCCGCCGAGCGTGAAGACGTTGAGCGTCATGCCGGTGAAGTAGAGCACGATGAACGTCACCAGGATGGACAGCGGGATGGCGACGGAGATGATCAGCGTGCTGGTCAGGTTGCGGAGGAAAATCAGAATAACGGCGGCGGCCAGCACCGAGCCGTGCAGCGCCTGCTCGGTCAGGTTCTTGACCGCCATCCGGATGTACAGGGACTGGTCGAACGAGATGCCGAGATGCACGCCGGGCGGGATGCCGATCATCTTCGGCAGCGCCACGTGCAGCGCATCCACCACCTCGACCGTGTTCGCCACCGGCTGCTTGTTGACGCGCAGGTAGACCGACCGCTTGCCGTCGGTCCGGACGATGTTGGTCTGGATGTCGGAGGAGTCGGTGACCGTACCCACGTCGCGCACGCGGACGGGATTGCCCAGCGCGTTGACCTTGACGACCACGTCGTTGATCGGCGCGACGGATTTGAACTGATTGTTCGTGAAGACGTTGTAATCGAGGTTGCCGGCCTTGATGTCGCCAGACGGCAGGATCAGGTTGGCCGCTTTCACGGATTTCACGACGTCCAGAATGGACAGGCTGCGCGCCTGCAGCAGCGCGGGGTCCAGGTTGATGTTGATCTGGCGGACCTTGCCGCCCTCGACCGTCGCGGCCGCCACGTTGTTGATCTGCTCGATCTGGGGGGCGATCGTGTTGTAGGCCAGGTCATAAAGACCGCGTTCGTCCAGGTTGTCGCTGGAAACCGTAACGAAGGCGACCGGGATGTTGGAGACGTCGAACTTGACCACGAAGGGTTGAAGTACGCCCGGCGGCAGGTTGTTGAGGATCTGCGTGATGCGCTGCATCACCTCCATCTGGCCGACGTTGATGTCGGCGCCCCAGTTGAACCAGACCTGCACCGCGCCGATGCCATGCTTGGCGAAGGATTCCACGTGTTCCACGTTCGAGGCAGAGCTGACGGCTTTCTCGATGGGGTAGACGACGCTGTTTTCGATATCAACCGGAGGGGCGCCCTTATAGATGACGCCGACGAACACGACCGGTACGGAGATATTGGGGAACAGGTCTACCGGCAGGCGGTCGAGCGATGTCGCGCCCAGCACGACCATGGCCAGGGACAGCATCAGGATGCCGATGCGATTGCGGAGCGCGAGAAGGGTCAGCCACATATGCAGGCAAGGGGTAAGGGGTAAGGGGTAAGGGGTAAAGAGCGAGAAGTCACGCGTCACCCCTCACGTTTCACGTCTTGTGCCATTGGATGCGCTTCGACGATCGTGCCGTTGCTGACCAGATCCTTGCCGGAGAGGATCACCTGTTCGGCACCGGTCAGCCCCTTGGTGATTTCAATCCGGTTTTCGTCGCGCGCGCCGAGTTCCACCGGCATCTGGTGAGCCTTGCCGTCCCGCACCACGTACACATACTGGTTCTCTTCCAGCCGCGTCACGGCATCGATGGGAATCTGGATCGCCTTCGGATGGACGCCGACCATGATCGCCACGCGGGCAAACATGCCGCCTTTCAGCAGCTGATCCTTGTTGGAGAGATCCACCTCCACGGTCATCGCGCGCGTATTCTTGTTCAAGGCCTGCACGGTCCGCGTAATCTGACCGGTGAAGCGACGGTCCGGGTAGGCTTCCGCGTGGACCTCCGCCTGCTGGCCGATCTTCACCAGCGGGATGTCTTTCTCGACCACTTCGACCAGGATCCGCACCGTTTCGATGTCGTGCAGGCTCAGGATACCGCGTGACATCGTCGAGGTGCTGGCGGTGGAGCCGGTGACGTAGGCGCCTGAGTCCAGGTTCCGCTCGGCGACGTAGCCGGCGAACGGCGCGCGAATGTACGAGTAGGTCAGATTGGTTTCAGCCTGTTGCAGGGCCACCTCCATCTGCTGCACTTGCGCGCGATACGTTTCGATCTGCGCAGACGCCACGTCGTAATTGACCTGCGCCGTGTCCAAATCCTGCTGCGAGACGAACTGTTCCTTGATGAGGGCTTTCATCCGGTCCAACGTCAGCTTGGCGTTCCGGATGTTGGCCTCCTGGCGGAACACCTCGGCTTTCGCGGCCGCGAGGTTCGCTTTTGCGCGGTTGACCGCGTGGACGTAGTCGGTGTGGTCGATC
>JBGPNZ010000275.1:0-3139 GCA_041487795.1 Nitrospiraceae bacterium | reverse complement strand
TCCAGGGCGGCCGCGCGATGCCGCGGATGTTCATGCAGCGACAGCATGAGGTCGCGCGGCGGGGCGGGCCCGGTGTTGATGTGCGGTCGGCGCGTCGCTGCTAGACCGCCCTTGCCCGGCATGGCGAGATCCATCAACACCAGATCGGGCCGCAACACGGTGGTTTGTTCCAATGCATCCTCGCCTGACGCGGCCCGTCCCACGACGTCTATCTCTCGCTTTTCCGCAAGCAAGTGCGCCAGCTCGTCCAAAAATGCCGCGTGGTCGTCCACCATCAGCGTGCGGACGCGCGGTCTGCCTGCGATGTGAGCGGTCATAATCAAGAAGTTCCTTATTCAGAGGGGCGAGTCTGACACAGAAGTAGTGTGGGCTTTATCAGGGAATCCCTGAGATAGGGGAGAAACAACCCTGAGAGAGAGGAGAGAAAACCCGCTATTTTAACGCTGTATTGAGATTATTTGTCGGCCTGCGTGAGGCCGGCGCGGATGGCGAATTTTACGAGACCGGCCACGTCGTGAATGTTCAGGCGCTCCATCAACTGGGCCCGATGGGTTTCGACTGTCTTGATGCCGAGGTTGAGACGACTGGCGATTTCCTTGGTCGTCTGGCCTTCCGCGATCAACTGCAGAGTTTCCCGCTGGCGCGGTGTGAGATCATTCAGCGGATTGGCCGCCGGCGCGTTCCCGCTCAGCAGGTCGCCGACGAGATCTTTGGAAATCGAGGGGCTGAGATAGGTGTCGCCGCGCGTCACGGCCTTGAGCGCCAGTTCCAGTTCCGCCACGTCCGCGCCCTTGAGGAGATAGCCTTTTGCGCCGGCCTTCAAGGCCTGGCGCACATAGGCTTGATCTGCGTGCATGGACAGGATGATGACGCGGATGGCCGAGTGCTCTTTGGCGAGCCGGGCCGCTGCTTCCAGCCCGTTCAGCTCCTTCATCGTGATGTCCATCAGCAGAATGTCGGGATGATGCACCTTCGCCAGTCGCAGGGCTTCCCGGCCGTCGGCCGCCTCGGCGACCACCTCGATGCCTTCCAGGCTCTCCAGCAATGCCCGGATGCCGGCGCGAACGAGCGTGTGATCTTCGGCCAGCAGGACGCGAACGGGCTTCATGGCGGTGGCGCCTGTGGCGTCGTTGTGTCCGCTGATGGAACGGATGGCAGCGGCACAATGGCGGTGACTTCTGTGCCTTTTCGGGGAACCGACGTCACATGAACCTCTCCGCCGACGAGCCTTGCGCGTTCCCGCATGCCTGTCAATCCGATACTCGTTCCGCCGCTCATAGGACTCTGCACCGTCTTGACGTCGAATCCGATCCCATCATCCTGAATACGAAGTTCCACTCTCTTCGCCAATCTCTTCAGGGTGATGCTGGCCCGGCTGGCTTGCGCGTGTCGCACGACGTTGGTCAAGGCTTCCTGGGCGATTCGAAAACAGGCGATTTCAACGTCCTGAGGCAGGCGCGGCCCCGACGGATCGGCCGTCACCTCCACTTTCAATCCCGCCCGCTCAGCCTGGCGGTCGGCGTACCACTTCAACGCATAACCCAGCCCCAGATCGTCGAGGATCGAAGGGTGCAGGTCAAGTGAGATGTTGCGGACCTGGTTCAGCACGCTGTCGGTGATCTGGACGCAGTCCTTCATGATTCTCTCTCTGGCGGCGCGATCCGAGGTCCGCTGTGCACGCTCCACGTTCAGCTTGATCGCCGTCAGGGATTGCCCGATCTCATCGTGCAGGTCGCGGGCGATCGCACGGCGATCGTCTTCCTGGACCCGCAGCAATTGTCTGGACAGGCTCCGGAGCGCCTGGTTGGCGTTTCGCAGGACGTCCTCGGCTTGCGCGCGCTCGATGGCCGTGGCCAGAATGCTGGAGACAGTCTGAAGAAAATTGATGTCGTCGCGAGAGAAGCGTCGCTGGCGGGTCGTGTAGACGCCCAAGGTGCCCCAGTGTCCTTCCTTGCCGTGAATGGTGACGCTCATGCCGCTGACGATCCCATGATCGCGCAGCCACGACGGGCCGCTGAATCGGGTTTCGGTCGGAAGATCCTGGACGATGACCGGGTCGTTCAAACTCAACGCAATGTAGGCCAGCGATGACGGCATCACGTTCGTCTTGGCCTGCCCGATGAGATCGTCCTTCCACCCCACGCCGGCGCGCAACAACAGGTCCCTGCCGTTTGGAAGCAGCTCCAGCACCTCGCAATAATCCAGCTCCAGAGCGTTCGCCGTCAGCCCGGCGGCGGTGTTCAGCAGAGTTGACAGATCCGGGGTCGTGACAGCCAGCAGACTCAATTCAGCTTGGATCGCTTGTTGCCGGGACCGTTCGCGCAGCCTCTCCTCGGCCTGTTTGCGCTCGGTGATGTCGTGTGCGATGGAGAGCAGACAGGGCTCGGAGCCCATCTGGATGGGCACCAGGGAGAAGATCGCAGTGCGGATCTCGCCGGACTTGGTCCGGATTTGCCTCTCCAGGCCGGTGAGCAAGCCTGTCTTATTTAGACTTTGTACGATTTCGGCCCGCTCTGTCGGGTCAACATACAAGTTCATCTCCAGCGTCGTACGGCCGATCAGTTCTTCTCGCGAGTATCCTGTCAAGAGCTCCGCCTGCTTATTCACATCAAGAAACCGCCCTTCCTTGACCGTCGTGATTGAGATGCCGGATGGAGTCTGGCGGAAGAACATCTCGAAACGGCTCCGGGATTCGGCCAGTTCCGCGACCAACTGCTCCCGGACCTCTTCCGCCTGCTTGCGCTCGGTGATTTCTTCGACCATGGCGATATGAAAACGCCCTTCTGTCTCATAGTCCCACCACAGGGGCACGCACACGAGATTGACCCATATGATAGCGCCGTCTTTTCGGATATAACGCTTCTCCATCCTGAAGGTATTGATCCGGCCCTCCATCATGCGTGTCATGTTGTCAAAATCGGCTTGCAGGTCGTCCGGATGCGTAATGTCCTGGGACGTGCGGGTCAGCATTTCCTTGTGCGGGTACCCGACGATGTCGCAATACTTCCGATTAATTCGCCGGAATTGTCCCGTGGTTGAATCAATGACCGCCATTCCGAGCGGCGCCTGATCGAAAATGGTTCGAAATCTCTTCTCACTTTCCCGCAGAGCCTCCTCCGTCTGCTTGCGCTCGGTGATG
>JBGPNZ010000274.1:0-3162 GCA_041487795.1 Nitrospiraceae bacterium | reverse complement strand
TTCCCGTTCGCTCAAAATCAATTTGAGCGTAGCCAGATCAGGCGTTGAAAAGAACTGCATGGCGGTGCAGGGAGTGCCGACGCTTGGAACATCCCACCGCTCAGACTGCTGCGCCGCCTCGAGAGCGATCCGTTGCCAGCGCTCCTGTTGCGCGTTGATGCGCGCCTGCTTCGGCCGGACAACCGTCTGCTCGGTCACCAGAGGAATAATAGCCGCGGCGCCAAGTTCCGTGGTTTTTTGGATGGCCCAGTCCATCCGCTCGCCCTTCAGGATGGCTTGCCCGATCAGAATACGTGAAGTCGAAGGTGCTGATCCGGTACGTTGTTCGACGACATTTCCGCGCATGATCCGGCGGTCTAGGTGTGCGATCTCGATGAGATAGCGCCGTCGGTGCTCGTCGCCGGTCCAGATCCGCTCGCCGGCGTGGACGCGCAGGCTGGCGCGAAGATGGTTCAGGAGATCGCCTGCAATCGTCACGGTTCCGTTTTGGATCTGATCGGCCTTGATGAAGAAGACGGGCATCTTCCGAAAAGTTAAAAGTAAAAAGTAAAAAGTGAAAAGTAAGGAGGAGCGTGCATCACAGGCAGAAGCAGAAAACACCGTAAAAACTTTTCACGATCGTCGCGGTCACTCGAAGTAGTCTCGCATCTTTTCAAAAAACCCGTCGCCATCCTTATCCAGCGACATCCCGCTTTCTTTGGCGAATTCGGCCAGGATGTCTTTTTGTTTGGTCGTCAGTTTGGTGGGAATTTCAACCTTGACCCTGATGATCTGATCGCCGGCGCGCCGGCTGTGCTTGAGACTCGGCACGCCCAGGCCCTTCAAACGCAGCAGCTTGTCGTGCTGCGTGCCGGATGGAACCTTGATGATCGTCTCGCCGGTCAGAGTAGGGACGGCCACCTTGCCGCCGAGTGCCGCAGTCACGAAACTGACCGGTACGTCGCACACGATGTCGGTGTCCTGTCGGGTAAAAATCGGATGCGGTTTGACGGCGACGGCGACGTAGAGATCGCCGGCCGGTCCGCCATTGTTCCCGTTTTCGCCCTCGTGCGACAGTCGCAGGCGCATGCCGGTCTCGATGCCGGCCGGGATGGTCACGGACAGCGTCCGCTCGCGGTGGACGCGCTTTTTCCCACGGCAAGCGCTGCACGGCTCCGTGATAATGTGGCCGCTGCCTTCGCATTGGCTGCACGGGCGGCTCACGCTGAAGAATCCCTGCTGGAACCGCAGTTGGCCCGTGCCTCGGCATCCGGGGCAGGTCTTGACGCCTGTGCTCGACCGCGCGCCCGAGCCGTTGCACTCCTGACACTTTTCCCATCTGGGGATTTTGAGTTTGACGTCTTTGCCGTAGATCGCTTCCTCGAACGAGAGCTCGAGATTGTACTGGAGATCGGCGCCGCGTGCCGTGCGCGCCCGCCCGCCGCCGAAGAAATCCTCGAAGATGTCGCCGAAGATATCGGCGCCGCCACCGCCACCTCGTCCGAAGTCGAATCCCTCGAAGCCGCCGCCGAAGCCCTGCGACCCTCCGGCATGGCCGAACGTGTCGTAGCGCTGGCGTTTGCCTTGATCGCTCAGCACTTCGTAGGCTTCGTTGACTTCCTTGAATTTCTCTTCGGAGGACTTTTTTTGCTGGTCGCCGGTCTGGAGATCGGGATGGTACTGGCGGGCGAGCTTGCGGTAGGCTTTTTTCAGCTCGTCATCGGATGCGTTCCGATCGACGCCGAGGGTATCGTAATAGTCGCGCTTAGCCACGTGTGCTACTGTCGTTAGCGAATAGCAACTAGCGGGTAGCTAACAGCTTTCAACGAAGAGTTTAAAGCTATCGGCTGCCCGCTGTTCGCTGCCTGCTACTTCTTGTCTTTATCTACTTCTTCGAATTCGGCGTCCACGACTTTCTCGTCGCTCTTGGCCGAGTCGGTTGAGCCGCTGCCTTGGCCGTTCGGCCCGGTTCCGGCGTTGTCTGTTCCCGCGCCGCCCGATGTTTTTCTGTACATTTCTTCGGCCAGCTTGTGCGCCGCCGCCGTCAGGGTCCGGACGGCCTCGTCGATCGCGTCCGGATTGTCGCCTTCCATGGCCTTGCGCGCGGCGGCGACCGCCTCCGTGATTTTATTTTTATCGTCCTCGCCGATCTTGTCGCCGTGCTCGGCCAGATTCTTTTCCGTGCCATAAATGAGGCTGTCGGCCTGATTGCGCGCCTCGGCCAGCTTTTTCCGTTTCTTATCGTCTTCCGTGTGGGACTGGGCTTCTTTCACCATCTTCTCGATTTCGTCTTTGCTCAATCCGCTGGTGGCCGTGATCTTGATGGACTGTTCCTTGCCGGTGCCCAGATCCTTCGCGTTGACGTGTACGATGCCGTTGGCATCGATGTCGAACGCGACTTCGACTTGCGGCATGCCGCGCGGAGCCGGAGGAATGCCGACCAGGTCGAACTGGCCGAGCAGCTTGTTGTCGTTGGCCATCTCGCGCTCGCCCTGAAAGACCCGGATCGTGACCGCGCTTTGATTGTCCGAGGCGGTCGAGAAGACCTGGCTCTTTTTCGTCGGGATGGTCGTGTTCCGCTCGATCAGATGCGTGAAGATGCCGCCCAACGTCTCGATGCCGAGGGTCAGGGGCGTCACGTCCAGCAGGAGCACGTCCTTGACTTCGCCCTTGAGCACGCCGCCCTGGACGCCGGCACCGATGGCCACCACTTCGTCGGGGTTCACGCCCTTGTGCGGTTCCTTGCCGAAAAAGTCGCGCACAACCTGGATGACTTTCGGCATACGGGTCATGCCGCCGACGAGCACCACTTCATGGATGTCCTTGGCCGTGACACCGGCATCCGCCAGCGCCTTTTTGCACGGCGCGACGGTACGCTGGACCAAGTCATCCACCAACTGTTCGAACTTGGCGCGGGTCAGCTTGATGACCAGGTGCTTCGGCCCGCTCTGGTCGGCTGTGATGAAGGGAAGGTTGATCTCGCTTTCCTGCGAGGACGACAACTCGATCTTCGCCCGCTCGGCGGCTTCCTTGAGCCGTTGTAGCGCCATCCGGTCCTTGCGAAGGTCGATGCCCTGGTCTTTTTTGAATTCGTCCACGAGCCAGTCCATGACGCGTTGGTCGAAGTCATCGCCGCCCAGGAACGTGTCGCCGTTGGTGGATTTGACCTCGAAGACGCCTTCG
>JBGPNZ010000273.1:0-3180 GCA_041487795.1 Nitrospiraceae bacterium | reverse complement strand
CTGTTTACGCGATTCCGTTCGCGCCAGGAAGAGTCGTTTGCAGAAAAAATGCTTGCGGCATTGAGAAACGCCTTCGGCGGACATTCCGTCAGGAAACGCTAAAGCCGCCAAGCATGGAGGCCTTTCGATGAGCCAAGCCGGACCTGGATCGTCCGCCGAGCCCTGCACACTGGTGATCTTCGGGGGATCCGGCGACCTTGCCAAGCGCAAGCTTGTTCCGGCAGTCTACAATCTGCTCCTCGACGGAGTGCTCCCTCCCAACTACGCCGTCCTCGGACTCGGAAGAAAGCCGCTCAGCGACGAGGAGTTCCGCGCCAGTTCGCGCGACGGCATCACCAAATACTCGCGGCAAAAACTGGCGAACGAGAAGTGGGCGGATTTCGAGCGGCGCCTCTTCTACCTGTCCGGCAGCATTGATGAACCGCAGACTTATCACGACATCAAAACCCGCTGCGAGAAGATCGAAGCCGAGCTGAAACTGCCTGGCAACCGCATCTTTTACCTGGCCATTCCGCCCACCTCCTTTGCACCGGCCTGCGAAGGCCTGAAACAAGCCGGACTGATCCAGTCACTGGGCAATAAAGCTCCCTTTTCGCGCGTCATCGTGGAGAAGCCGATCGGCCACGATTTGGCTTCCGCCCGCGAGATCAACAGCACCGTCGGGCAGGTCTTTCACGAATCCCAAATCTTCCGCATCGACCATTATCTCGGAAAGGAAACCGTCCAGAACCTCCTGGTGATCCGTTTCGCCAACAGCATCTTCGAACCGATTTGGAACCACAAGTACATCGACCACGTGCAAATCACGGTCAGCGAGGCCGAAGGGGTCGGCACCCGCGCCAACTACTATGAAGAAGCCGGTGCCTTGCGGGACATGGTCCAGAACCACATCCTCCAGCTCATGTGCCTGGTGGCCATGGAGCCCCCCTACTCACTCGACCCCGACGTCGTGCGAAACGCGCGCATCGACGTCCTGCGCTGCTTGCAGCCGATCGCTGGGAAAGATATCGAAAAATTCGTCGTGCGGGCGCAATACTCAAACGGGAAAATTCACGGCACGGAAGTGCCGGGCTATCGGCACGAAGCGGGCGTCCGCCCAGACTCGACGGTCGAAACCTACGTGGCGCTCAAACTGTTCGTCGAAAATTGGCGGTGGGCCGGCGTACCGTTCTATCTGAGGACCGGCAAGGCTATGACAAAACGGGCCAGCGAGATCGCGGTTCAGTTCAAAGACATTCCGCAGATACTGTTCAACGTCAACCCGGCCGCGCCTCAAGCGCCGAACGTGCTCACGTTGCGCATCCAGCCGGAAGAGGGGCTCTCGCTTCGGATCATGTCCAAGCAACCGGGGTCGCGCACGCAGACGCATCCGGTCGAGATGCACTTTAAATACGGCGACGTGTTCGGCGCTCCCTCTCCAGAAGCCTATGAGCGGCTCTTGCTGGACGTCATGGCCGGCGACGCCTCATTGTTCATGCGACGCGATGCCGTCGAAGCGTCCTGGGCATGGATCACGGGCATTCTCGAGGGGTGGACAGCGCACGGCACCAAATGGCTGCCCGAGTATCCGGCAGGAAGCGCGGGGCCCGTCGAGGCAGACCGCCTTATCCAGAACGACGGGCGGGCCTGGCGTATACTGTAGCAGGATGTTGAAAAAGGCCTCCGACGGCGTTCTCGCATCGCTCGGAGGCTCAACGTACGGAAAAGCGTACGCCTCACCTCCTCACTCGCTGCAGCCTTGCCGGATGACCTTTTTGAACATCCTGGCCATTCGAGCTTAGGCAGCAGCACCAGCCGTTTCAGAATCTCATCCTTCTTCCCAAGCCCGCAGATAAACCGGTCGAACTGGCCGTTCCGATACAGCGAAGGGACTGGCTCCGTCGTTTGTGGCGGTGCCTGTCCCTTGCAACTTGGCTGTCTTTTGTACTTACACAGAACGGGGACAGGCGCCAGGGAGAAGGGCGCCTGTCCCCAGCGGCACCCTCCGCACCCCGGCTGCCAGAATTCCACCAGCACCGGCATCCCGGCCCGTTCTATCACCTGGTCGAATTCCCGGTCTGTCACTGCGCGAATCATCGTGCAGCATTGCTGCTCCAGTCATTGCGGCTGAACACCTCCGCATAGAGCAGTTCCGCAAGCCGGCGATAACCGTCCGTCGTCAGATGCAGCCCGTCATTCGAATAGGGCTCGGCCAATAGTCCGCTACCCTGTTCCTGCGTCGCAGTAAAGAAGTCTACACAGGAGAGTTGTTTTTCCAGGCAGACACGTTGAATCATCACATTCAGCTCTCGGCGACGCTGAATGTGTCTATCCAGCCATAACCAGCCCTCCCCTTCTCCGACATCCCCCGCAATACGGATCGAGGGCACCGTCACGGCAACCGGGCGCACTTGTTCAGCCAGAGCCATGTCGTACATCGCAAGCATATTGCGCAGGATTTCAGCCGGCGCAGCCTGCCAGCCCAGATCGTTCGTGCCTCCCAAAATGACGACGCTGGCCGGCTTCAGCGCAATGACATCGCGGGAAAACCGCGCAACCATCTCACTGGTTAATTCTCCGCACACGCCGCTCACGGCAACAGTGGCGCAGGCACCAAGACGTTCCTGTAAAAACGCGCCATAGGGTGTTTCACGAAGCTGCGGCCAGTCCGGTGTGGGAGATTGGTAGCCTGCCGTGAGGCTGTCGCCGAAACAGACGATCAGTGGAGCCGCCGAGGACCGGGAAGGATTCCGACTCATGCCAAGTGTGTGGCTCGCCTCGTTACCGCCGCGCTTCAGCCGGCGGCCAGTCCATCTCGATCTGGCGCCCGCAATAGAAACAGGAGAGCCGGTATTTGGCCCGGCGGCGAGGATTCGGGAGCGAGGTAAACACGACCGGTGTGCCATCAAACGGACAGCTCGGTTGCTGGTGCATAAGATGTTCGTCGGCCATGGCGAGGAGCGCGGCCTCGTCCCACGGAGGGGTCAACTGCTCCCGGCCGCTCAACCGAGTCTGCCACCCGCACTGCTGGCACCGCGCTTCAAAAATTTTGACCCGGTCACGAATCTGCGACAGATCATGCACCTCCACGGAGCCGGCACACCCTGCCGTTGCGCAATGAATCGGTTCATGCTGCAACGCATGGACGAACTGCTGATGCATCACGGACTGGTCGGACGTCATTGGTTACCTCACGAATCG
>JBGPNZ010000272.1:0-3191 GCA_041487795.1 Nitrospiraceae bacterium | reverse complement strand
GTGGCATCCTCGAATATCGCGGCATCCGCGTCGAAGACCTCTGCGCCAAGTCCTCCTTTCTGGAAACCACCTCGTTGCTTCTATCTGGCCGCCTGCCCAAGCAGCATGAGTTGGTTCATTTTATTGGCGACATCACGCGCCACCGCCGGATCAAGTTTAAGATTGTCGACCTGCTCAAGTGCCTGCCTGAGCAGGGGCACCCCATGGACGCCCTGCAAGCAGCCGTGGCCGCGCTGGGCATGTTTTATCCCGGCCGCAATGTCAAAGACATCGACAATAATTATTGGTCGGCCGTTCGATTGATTGCGAAACTCCCAACCATCATCGCCGCGCATGCCCGCATCCGCCGGGGCGACGAGGCGATTCCACCCCGTGACGACCTGGACTTCTGCCAGAACTTTCTCTACATGCTATCGGACCGTGTGCCGGAGCGGATCGCCAGCGATACGCTGGACGCCTGCCTGATCCTGCACGCCGAGCACACGATGAACGCCTCGACGTTCACCGGTCTCATCACGGCCTCCACGCTGGCCGATCCCTATACCGTTGTGGCTTCGTCCATCGGCGCCTTGAAGGGGCCGTTGCACGGCGGCGCGAATGAAGAAGTCGTCGTGATGCTGCGCGAGATCGGCACGCCCGGAAAAGTCCGCCCGTACATCGAGCGCAAGCTCAAGGCCAAAGAGAAGCTCATGGGGTTCGGACACCGGGTCTATAAGGTGAAGGACCCGCGCGCGGTGATCCTGCAAGGGCTGTGCGAACGGCTTTTCAAAGAATGCGGTTCGTCACCACTGTACGCCGTGGCCATTGAGGTTGAACGGGTCGCAGCGGAGCTGTTGGGCGAGAAGAAAATTTATCCCAATGTGGATTTCTATTCAGGCGTCATCTACGACAAGATGGGCATCGAGGTGGATTGCTTCACGCCCATCTTCGCCATGTCGCGCGTGGCCGGCTGGCTGGCGCACTGGTTCGAGCAATTACGGGAAAATAAGCTGTTCCGGCCCGATCAAATCTACTCCGGCGAGCACAACCGGCCCTACGTGTCCATCGAACGGCGATAGCAGCTTCTGATTTGACCATCCGGACGGACCGGATGCTGTGAGATGAGAGGGCCTGCCGGAAAGGTAGGCCCTCTTTTTTGGCTTGTCGCCGTCGGCACACTGAGGATAAGATGCCTCTCTCACGAAGGCAGGAGGGCGACTGCTCATCATGAAAAAGAGCGCACCAGGCAAGACCGTGAAACCGTCCGGAGCCACTCGCGTCGAACGCGACAGCATGGGTGAACTGGCCGTGCCGACCGAAGCCTATTACGGCGTCCAGACGGCCCGCGCCCTCGAAAACTTCCCGATCAGCGACCTGCGTTTCCCTCGCTCGTTTATCCGGGCCATGGGACTCATCAAATATGCAGCGGCAACCGCCAACCATTCGCTCGGCTCGCTCGACAACAAATACGCAGAGGCCATCTGCAAGGCCGCCCGTGAAGTGATTGATGGAAAGTGGGATGCCGAATTCCCGGTGGATATCTTCCAGACCGGCTCCGGCACCTCCACCAACATGAACGCCAACGAAGTGATTTCAAACCGTGCCACCGAGCTGCTGGGCGGCGCGCGCGGCAGCAAGCTGGTTCATC
Source organism: Nitrospiraceae bacterium (assembly GCA_041487795.1). GTDB lineage: Bacteria > Nitrospirota > Nitrospiria > Nitrospirales > Nitrospiraceae > 2-02-FULL-62-14. The sequence goes on along the minus strand of JBGPNZ010000272.1, from coordinate 1,564 downwards.
CGAACGACCATGTGAATCAGGGCCAGTCCAGCAATGACGTGATCCCGACCGCGATTCACGTGGCGGCGGTCGAGATGATCGAACGGCAATTGATACCGGCCTTGAAGCGGCTGCACCGGGCGTTGAACGCCAAGGCCCGCGCCTTTAACAAGATCGTCAAGATCGGGCGCACCCATTTGCAGGACGCCACACCGGTTCGATTGGGCCAGGAATTCAGCGGTTACGCGCGCCAAATCGAACTGGCACTCGTCCGCGCGAAGCGGGCGCAGGAGGCCCTGAGGGAAGTTGCCCTGGGCGGTACCGCTGTCGGCACCGGCCTGAATACCCACCCGCAATTTGCCTCAAAAGTTCTCGCCCTGGTCTCCAAAGAAATCGGCTGTGCGCTCGAGGAAGCCGTCAACCACTTCGAGGCCCAGTCCACTCAGGATTCCGTGGTCGAGGCGAGCGGGGAATTACGAACAATCGCCGTCAGCCTGATGAAAATTGCCAACGACGTTCGCTGGCTCGGTTCGGGCCCCCGCTGCGGGCTTGGTGAAATCAACCTGCCGGAAACCCAACCCGGCTCGTCCATCATGCCGGGCAAGGTGAATCCGGTCATCGCCGAATCGGTCACGATGGTCTGCGCGCAGGTGATCGGCAACGATGTGACGGTTACGGTCGGAGGGCAGGCGGGCAACTTCGAATTGCTCGTCATGCTGCCAGTGATGGCCTATAACCTGCTGCAATCCATCGAATTGCTGGCGGCTGCTTCCAGCAACTTCGCCAGCCGGTGCATCGAAGGCATCCAAGCCAATGAACAGCGCTGCAAAGATTCCATCGAGGACAGCTTGGCCATGTGCACGGCGCTCGCGCCGGAAATCGGCTATGACGCGGCCGCCAAGATCGCCAAAGAAGCCCACAAGACCGGCAAAACGGTCCGTCAGATCGCCAAGGAACAGAAGATCCTGCCGGAGGAGCGATTGGAGAAACTCATGGATCCTTGGCGCATGACGAAACCTGGCGGGCCGGTCGGGAGCGCCGGTGGATAGCCCTGTTCCTGCACCGTTTCGACGTCTTTACCTGCCTGAGTCTGCTGTCTTTCGAAATACCAAGATGCTTTGACAATTCGCGGCCTTGTGTGCTACCGTCCGCACGTTTTCAGGCCAATTTGAGAAGGAAATGAGCGTAGAGACAGGACACGCCATCATCGTCGTTGGGGCTGGACCAGCCGGCATGTCGGTCGCGAATTTCATGTCCAAGGCTGGCCACGATGTCATCATCGTGAATCGTGACATCAAGTTCGGCGGTCTGGCCGAATACGGCATCTTCCCCATCAAGTTGAAACTCCGCGGCGGCCTCCGGAAAACCTACTGGGAAATTCTCGATCGTCCCAACGTGCATTACCTCGGCAACGTGTCTGTCGGACAAAATAAGGACGTCACGGTCGAGGAGCTCCGCATGCTCGGCTCCGGCGCCGTTGTGTTTGCAACGGGCGCGCAGGGGACTAAGACCATCGGCGTGGAAGGAGATACCGCCCACGGCGTCTATCACGCCAAGGATGTGGTGTACCATTTCAATCGGCTGC
>JBGPNZ010000271.1:0-3198 GCA_041487795.1 Nitrospiraceae bacterium | reverse complement strand
CAACGGCAGGTGCAACAACCGAACCGTCCGTTCCATCACCGGCAGCGAACCGATCACCAACGGCCGGCAAAGACGCCGCACCTCCGGCAGCATCACGGCCTTGGCGATCACTTCGGGCCCGATCCCGGCGGGATCCCCCATCGTCAATCCAAGAATCGGCTTTCGAGTTACGTGTTTCATCAAGACTCCCGAACGTTGACAAATCTAAAGCTGGAATCCTCATTCCAGCTGCAGTAGCCCAGCGATCACCTCGGGTTCAATTCACCCGGATCCCCCATGGTAAGCCCAGCAGCGGCCGGCGCTCAGACCGTGACATGCGTGCTCGCCTTCCCGTTCGCATGGCATTGGCCGTCCGGCTCGATGTGCACGATCACCTCCGCCACGCCCTGAAAACGCTGCTTCAGCGAATCCTCCACCTGGTGCGCCACGTCATGCGCCTCCGTCAGCGACATGGTGGCGCGCACGTGCACGGACAGATCCACGAAAATATGGTCCGGCAGTCCGCGCGTCCGGATTTCATGGCAGTCGATCACGGCCTTGTTCATCAGCACAACTTGACGCACGGCCTCCGGATCCAGCCGGGCCACATCGGTCAGAGACTGAGACGTTTCCCACAACACCTGCACGCCCGTGTAGGCAATCACCCCTGCGATCGCGACCGCGACGACGGGATCCATGAGCGGGTACCCCATCTGCACCGCGGCAAGCCCCGCGAGCACGGAGAACGAGGTCAGAATGTCGCTGCCCGTATGCCGGGCGTCCGCCGTCAGAATCTCGCTGCGCAACTGCTCGCCCCTGCGCCGTTCCCATCGCATCACGCCGACGTTGATCAGCATCGTGCCCACCATGATGCCGAAGCTGGCCGCCGTGACCTGCGGACGCACCACTTCCAGCCAGTGCTGATAACTGTTCCACAGCAGGTACAGGCACGTCATCACCAGCATGGCCCCAATGGAGGCCGCCGCCAGGGTTTCGTATTTCTTGTGTCCGTACGGGTGCTCCGCGTCGGGCGGAAAAGCCGCCAGCCACAGCCCGGCCAACCCCACGACATTGGACACGCCGTCGAACAACGAATGAAATCCGTCGGCCTGCATGCCGAGCGAGCCCGTCATCACGCCGTACAGCAACTTGGCCCCCGCCACCATGAGATTGAGAGCCAGCACCGCCCAGAGCACGAACCGGACGTCTTTCGTGCGTGCCGCGGCGTTTTCGCCGAGAAGCACCTTCGACGCCGCCGGGCCGGCCTGCGCATGAGACCATTTAGAACCCATAATAGTAGAGCGACGCCGTGTACCCGAGATACAGCGTCACGCCTCCCCCAAGCAACCACGGCCGCCAGTGGCCACCCCACACTAATTGTAGCGTGCTTGCCCCTGCCGCGACCAACGCCAGGCCCATCGTGGCCATCGCCGACGGCGCCAGGCTCCAATCAGTTCCAATGAGACCGATGGAGACCGGGAACGTGCCCTGGAATACCATCGCGCCGGTGACGTTCCCGACCGCCAGCGTATCCTTCTTCCGGTACAGCCACAGAAAACTGTTGGACATCTCCGGCAACTCGGTCGCGAGCGGCGCGATGAGGAGCGCGAGAATCAGCGGCGACACGTGCAGGGCCTCGGCGATGGATTTGGCGGCTGTCACGAACAGATGCGCGCCGACCGCCAGACCCACGAGGCCCACCATCCCCTGCAGACCGATCAGACCGTAGGAAGGCACCGCCCGTTTGGGCGCGAAGATCAGCGGTTCCAGTTCCGACTCGCCGTCGGCCGCTGCTGAAAACTTCAGGCGCATGTAATAGACATAGCTCGCAATCAGCAGCACCGCCGCGAGGTAATGGACCGGCCGGGAAACAATGAAACCGCACCCGACCGCAATCGCGTAGGCGCTCAGAAAGAACAGCAGATCCACCCGCACTTCATGATAATCCAGTTTGAACGCGGCATCCCGTTTCCCCAGCCGGGCATAGAGCAGCAGCAGGAACGCCAGCATCGGCAGCACCAGAGTGCTGAGCATGAAGGGAGCGCCAAGAATTGCGCCAAGCCCGACCTCCGTCCGCTCCTGACCCGTGCCGAAGAAAATGGCGATAATGGGAATCGAGGTCTCCGGTAAGGTGGTGCCCACGGCCGCGAGCACGCTGCCGATGGCGCCTTCTGAAATCTTGCGGCGCTTGCCGAACCATTCAATGCCGTTGGTGAAGAGGGCGCACCCGCCCAGCGTCACCACGACGGACGCCAGAAACAAGGTCGCAGCCATAAGCAGAGTCATGGCCGCGACCCGAAGTAAAAAGTAAAAAGGGGAAAGGGAAAAGTTCGGTTCATGCTTTTCACTTTTTACTTTTTCCTTTTGCCTTGCGGGCATGGAAGACGCGCAGCGCGTCTTCCATGACCTCGCGCACCGGCCGCCCGGTCTGCTCGGCAATTCGCTTGCAGTCCTGATACTCCGGCGCCGCCTTGGTCCGTCCCCAGCCCACCGTCGCGACTTTGATCCGCACCGGCCCGCCGCGTAACTGTACCCTCTCCATCTGCCGGGCCAGCACGCGCCGCCGCACCTCCTGCATCCTGACACCCAATGAAGTGGTCTCCGTCAACACGACGCCGGCCACTGCGTCCGCTTTCTGCGGCGGCGCAAGCGCAGTCAAGACGATCCCCGGTCGTCCCCGTTTCATGATCACCGGCGCCAGCGTGACGTCCACGGCACCGGCGGCAAACAGTCGCGCCATCACCATCTCGTAAGCCTGCGGGTTGAGATCGTCGAGATTCGTTTCAAGTTGGACGACGATATCCTGCTCGCCAAGCGCCGCCGGCACCGGTTCGCCCAGAAACACGCGCAACGCGTTCGTCCAGCCGTCGGGATCGGCCATCCCGGCGCCATAGCCGATCGCCGTAGGCCGCATCAGCGGCAGGGAGCAGAAGTCCTGCGCCAGCACGCTCAGCAGGGCCAGCCCTGTCGGCGTCGTCAACTCGCGCGCGGGACCGGCGCTATAGACGGGCAGCCCCCTGGCCAACGCCGCCACGGCCGGGCCTGGCACCGGGAGCGTTCCGTGCGCACACTCGATGGTGCCGGCTCCAAGATTGACGGCGGACGCCGTAATGCGGTCCACCTCAAGCAGGTGGCACCCCAACAGACTCCCCAGCACATCCACCAGCGAGTCCACGACGCCGACTTCGTGAAAATGCACGCGGGATACCGGTGTCCGAT
>JBGPNZ010000270.1:0-3224 GCA_041487795.1 Nitrospiraceae bacterium | reverse complement strand
CGCGCTCGACATAAGACGAGCGCGCGAGTGAAGTGTACAGATTCAGAGAAACAGAAATACGTTAAGGTTTTCTCCGCTGGCTCAATTACGATAAAGCCTGAATAGCCAGCGGCTCACACGAAGTGCGGTACGGAGAACCCCATGGGCGGCGAGCAGCCTCAACCTCAAAAACGCCAGTACGTCAACTTCGCTTTTTATAAGGTCGATCCGGCCTGGCGTCGGCTGCCGGCCGATGAACGGAGCCGGGGCAAGCAGGAGTTTCTCCGCGTCATCGAGGAATACAGCGGCAAGGTCCTTGTCATCCCCTATACCTTGGTCGGCATCCGCGGCGAGGCCGACATCATGCTCTGGCGCATCAGCTACGAGTTGGAACTCTTCCAGGAAATGACCACGAAGCTGCTGGCCACCGGTCTCGGCAAGTACATCACAACTCCCTATTCGTATCTCTCGATGACCAAGCGATCCATTTATGTGGATCACCACACGCATGAGGGCCAGGAAAGCAAGCGGCTGACCATCGTGCCCGGCAAGAGCAAGTACATCTTCGTCTATCCGTTCCTGAAAACGCGCGACTGGTTCCTGCTCACCAAAGCGGCCCGCCAGGGCATGATGGATGAGCACATTGAAATCGGCCATCGCTTCCCGTCGGTCAAACTGAACACGACCTATTCGTTCGGCCTGGACGATCAGGAATGGGTCGTGGCGTTCGAATCCGATAAGCCGGAAGATTTCCTGGATCTGGTGCTGGCCCTGCGGGAAACCGAAGGCAGCCGGTACACGCTTCGCGATACGCCGATCTTTACGTGCCTGCATAAGAGTCTCAAAGAGGTTCTCGACACGCTGGGCGGTTGAGCATCGCGCCTCCGAACACGATGCGGCACGGAATTCACTGAAGGCACCACCGATGAAATGTCCTAAATGCACCGGGCTCCTGATTCAGGAAGATATCCGCGAGCAGAGCGGACGCTTCCAGGGCTGGCGGTGCATCCAGTGCGGACTTCGGTTGGATCATCTGATCGCACAGAATCGCACCTCAACCCCTCCGGATCCGGCCGACGACGATACAGTTGAAACGTCGCCGCGCGCCGGCTCCATATCCCAACGACGAACCACAAGCCGAAACAAACGCGCCGCCAGTAAAGCCTGACCCCCTCGTTCTGTTCTTCATGCCCGCTGATGTTCCTATTCCGGAGGGCCTCCGCCAGCGGGCGATTGTATGCTCCGCTCTGCTTCCAGGACTTGGCCAAGCCGTCCGCGGATACCGCGCGCATGCGGCCGGCATCGTTATCGCCACGGCGGGACTCCTGGGATGCGCGGCCCTGCTCGCGCGAACGAGTGGCGGCGAGGCCGCAGCATTCTTTCTTATGTTGCTGGTGTTGCCGTGGTGGACCATCCAAAGCTACGGCGCGTCGCTTCCCGACCCGCTCGGCTGGAGACTCACCGTGCAGGCCGTCCGGGCACAGGGCCATGACATTCGATATCTGGGCGCTCTGTTCCTGCTGACCGCCGTCACGGACCTCTACATTATTCTGGCGCGTCCCGACTATGCCCTGACGGTCTTTTGCCTGAAACCTGGGGGCCTCTGGGGCATGCTGGCCAAGGCCCAATCGCCGACCCTGCACCTGTTAATCGGCTACGGCTTTCTACGTCTGCGCCGATGGGGACTGATGCTCTACCTGGCGTATGCCGCATTTGGCGTGACGAACGCCTCCGTTAATTACGCCTGTTTCGGCTACGGACGGATCCGCACCGTGTTTCTGCTGTCACTCATCGCGTTTACGCTCTATATCGTATGGCGCAGACGCTGTTTCGTGCCTGCGCCCATGGAACCGGCGCTTTGACAGCGTTGCGACGGCTGTGCTATTCAACAGGCAGACACAAACCACTTGGCGCGGCTTGCAGGCCAGCATGGACGACAAAAACTACCTGTTCGCCCTTCACCACCGAGACGGCGGAGTGACCTTATATGTGGATGAAGCCTACGCCCAGGAACGAGGCGCCGACCTCTCCAAACTCGTGCGGGTCGAGATCCCCAACGATCTCTATACCAGCGGCACCGTCCAGCAAATTCGCGAGTACGTCGCCAGTTACTTGGAGTCGCAGGGAACAGGCTCCGCCCACGCGTAATCCTGTCGATTGCCGAATCGCACGCCATGACCACTCCATTGACCGCTGACACGATCGAATCGGTGATCAATGCGCTGCCGCTCCAGGGCCGGATCATGCTGCGCCTATTGCTCGTGCAGTATCTGGACACGACGGCCGAAGACGTTGAATTTATCGCGGTGGATCGTCCTGACCCTCGCTTCCAGGCCGGCGTGAAAGCGCTCGTGCAAGTGGTCGCACGCGAGACCCTCCAGGGCATCACCGATCGCATCGCGCAATACCGCAGCCGCGTCCGCCAAAAACGCGAGCAGACATGGCTGCAGATTGACTGCCTGCGAAAACAGATCGCCTACGGCGAGACACTGTGCGCGCATGCCGAGCGGCTCCTGCGCGAACGGTTCGGCTTGGATGCCGACGCCACGAATACGTTGCGCGCGCAAGCCCGCGCGGCCATCCCGAAGCCGGCGATTCGGGAGCTGGACCGGCAATGGGACAAGAACGAAATCGAGGAAGAAGAATACCGCCGCAAGCGGCTGGGGATCGAATACCAGACGGAGTTGCGAAAACTCGACCGGGAACGGAAACGGTTGGACACGGCCTTGCGCGACTACGGCATCGCCGGCCACGCCCCCTTGCAGGATCACGAGATCGGGCACATCTGGGGGATCCCGTCCGGCACGCTGGCTGCACGGAAGGCCAAGTTTCTGCACCAATACCTGCAAGGGCTTCAGAGCGTCCTCCCGCCGACCGGCCAGCCTTCCGTTGATCTGTGGAAAGAAACGTTCAGGGTTTTGGCCGGTCGGCCGGTTGAGCGCTCAACCGTGCCGTACGACGGCTTGGATCGGACGGAGGCCTCCTTGATGGAACGGCTGACGACGTTTGCCGTAAAGGCCACGCCCGAAGATTTCGAAAGCCGTGCCTGGCTCGCCATCTCCCTCTCGCTGTTTGCGCTCCAACGCCTCTCCACCGTCCAAAACGAGCGGGATACGGATAGCGCGGCGTTGGAACAGGTGTTACTCCAGCGTAGTTCGCCGGCTCCGAAAGAAGCCGTCGGGAAGCCGGAAGCGGAAGCCGCCGCAGCGCCTCTCGAGCTCAATGAAATGGGCGAGCACATTTTG
>JBGPNZ010000269.1:0-3231 GCA_041487795.1 Nitrospiraceae bacterium | reverse complement strand
AGCTAGTCGCGTGGGGCGCGAGGAGCTGCCAGAATCTGATTGAGCGCGACCAGCATTTCAGTCGGCGTCGTCTGCTCCGAACCGACCAGCGTCGTGTAATGCGCTTGCGTAAGCGCGAAGAACTCGTTCTGGTGGGCAGGCGTCACACCCATCAGCGAGCCTAGCGAGGCCAGATACTCACCGTGGCCGGCCGCCATATTCTGCTTGAGATTGTCAAAATTCAAATCTGCGAAGGCGTTCACTTCCTGATCCTTCTTCACCAGGCCGCCCTCGAACCACGACTTGCCGGACGTCGTGCCGGTAATATTCGAAGTGGTATCGGTCGTTTGATTGGTGGTGCCTTTGAACGTGCAGGCTGACGCAAGAAGCGCCAACACTGCGATCGAGCACATTCCGACCACGTTCTTCATTGCGTGACCTCCTGGTTATCGCGTCGTCGAGCCGGACCTGACGAACTGCACCACGAAGCTAGCAAGGATGCTGCGACCTGTCAAGCGAGGGATGCAGCCGGTTTCCCGGCCTGCTAAGATAGCGGGCAAGTGGAGGCCAGTATTCGTGCAAGGAGGGCATGACGAACAAAACGAAGCTTCCATATCTGCATCAAATCAGCGTCTCGAACGGAGGGGTTCCGAAGCTGGCCGTGCCTCAGGCGCGCGTGACCAAAGGCGGTGTGGAAGGAGACCGCCAGCGCAATCTCAAGGTCCATGGCGGCCCTGATCGTGCGGTGTGCGTCTATTCCTTGGAAACGATCGAAGCCTTGCGCAACGAAGGCCATTCGATTGCACCAGGATCAGCGGGAGAGAACTTCACGATCGCGGGGCTGGAGTGGAAGCACATCATGCCGGGCACGAAGCTGCGCGTCGGCGACGTCGTGCGGCTGGAAGTCCTGAGTTACACCGCGCCGTGCGATCACAACGCCTGCTGGTTCAAAGACGAAGACTATTCCCGCATTTCCCAGAAGAGACATCCCGGTTGGAGCCGCGTCTATGCGCGGGTGTTGGCTGAGGGTATGGTGAAGCAGGGGGACAAAGTGGTGATCGAGGCAATGGGCGATGGGCGATAGGCCGAAAGAATTTGTTGTTCCTATAGCCCATTGCCCATAACCTATAGCCTTCTCCGGTGAACATATGATGCCGCGAACATTAGAGCCTGAATTGATGGACGATCCCGAACAGGCTGCCGCCTACGCGAAGGCCGACTTCGAGAAGGAGAACCAGGGCTTCGTCAATCGGTTCATCGACTATTATCCGGACTTTACGGAAGGGCAAGTGCTCGATCTGGGCTGCGGCCCGGCGGACATCCCGATCAGGTTCCTGCGCGCCTTGCCCCGATGCTGCGTGACGGCTGTGGACGCCTCGCCACCGATGATCAAACTGGCAGAGGCGGCGGTCAAGACGGCGGGCCTCGTTGATCGGATTGCGCTTAAGTGCGAGCGCATGCAGACGCTCTCGCTTGCCGAGCCGGCCGACGCCGCGCTATCCAATTCGCTGCTGCATCACATTCCGAATCCGCTCCAGTTCTGGTATTGCCTGAAAAAACAGGTCAAGTCCGGCTCCTACGTGCTGGTCATGGATCTGCTGCGTCCCGAATCGCCGGAGGCCGCGCAAGCCATCGTGGACCAGTACGCGGCCAATGAGCCAGCGATCCTCCGCAGGGATTTTTATAATTCGCTGCTGGCGGCGTTTACAGAAGACGAAGTGGCAGCGCAGTTGGCGGAGATGAATCTCTCTCGGCTTTTAATCGACGTGATTGGCGATCGGCATTGGGTGGTAAGCGGAAAAATCTACTGAACCCTGAATGATGAACGTAAGACGGGTCGCACTCTTCGCGATTCTCACTATCTTCATGGCCGCAGTCATGGATTTTCTCGCCGAGGCGCAACTCGACAAACTCCGCAAACAGAAAAAAGACGCAGCCATCCAGAGCGATGAGGCGCCGATGGCTGTCATTCCCGCCGGTGAATTCTGGATGGGCGTGGACGGCATGATCGGCCTGGAAGACGAGCGGCCCCGCCACAAAGTCCGGCTGGATGCCTATCAGATGGATGTCTATGAAGTAACCGTGGCCCGCTACGCGCGGTTTCTCGCGGCTACGAATCGCGAGCCACCGAGTTATTGGGAGACGGTAAAGTTTGCCGAGCATGGCGACCGTCCGGTGATCGGCGTCAGCTGGGACGATGCCGATACCTTTTGTCAGTGGGCCGGTAAACGGTTGCCGACCGAAGCGGAATGGGAAAAAGCCGCGCGCGGAACGGACGAGCGACACTATCCTTGGGGCAATCAGAAACCAACACCCAATCTGGCCAACTACGCTCTTGGTGCGCGCTTCAGTTACAGCCAGGTCTTGATGCCGGTGGGAAAGTACGACAAGGCCAGGAGCCCCTACGGCTTATTCGACATGGCCGGTAATGTTTGGGAATGGACGCAGGATTGGTACGATGGCGCCTATTACGAGAAAAGTCCCGAGAAGAACCCGACCGGAGCGGAGCAGGGGCAGTTCAAGGTGCTGCGCGGCGGAGCCTGGTCAGACTTGCCAAAATATCTACTGACCTATGGACGGTTCAAATTACCGCCGACCACGAGGAACAGCTATATTGGCTTCCGCTGCGCCAAAAGCGTGACACGTGATCAGTGACGAGTGATGAGTTAAGAGAAAACTTCTCTTTCTCTCACCACTCATCACCCATTACTCATCACTCATTACATTCTTACCAATACTGAGGCGATCACCAGCACGGTCAGAGTGGCGAGGATCGTGAGATAGATGGTCACGCTGCGGTCGCCCAGCCAGTCGGTCTGCCAGTGTTCCGGATAGAGCGACTTGCCTTCCAAATAAAACCCTTCGTCGTAGAGTCCGAGCAGCCGTTCGATCTCGATCAAGGCCTCCTTGGCCATGTGATGGCGGTTGCGCTGCTGGAGAATGAGATAGGCGAACAGGGCTGAGAACAGCGCCACGCCGGTGACGGCGAAGAGGGCCGTGGTGACATCGGGGTGGGAGGGGGCGGACGCCGTCAGCATCGTGACGAGCAACAGGACCAGAAACGAGCAGGCGAAGGCGGTCAGCTTCATCATCTGTTCCCGCCGCCGATAGACCTCCTCCTTGTACGAGGGATAGAGGGCCTTCAGAATGTCCACTTGCTCGTCGCGCAGGCTTTTCATGTGAGATGTTTCACCATCCAATCGGCCAGCAGCATCGCCATTTTCTTGAAGTCCTCGCCTTTGGTAAAGCCGT
>JBGPNZ010000268.1:0-3256 GCA_041487795.1 Nitrospiraceae bacterium | reverse complement strand
AAGGTCAGGGAGTCCGAAGCCTACGCTGAAGTCCGTGCGCTCGGTATCGTCGCGCTGAGCAAAGACGCGAAAGACGCCATCGCGTTCCTTGAGCGCCGCTACCCGAAGCGGTGGGCGCGCGTCCCATCAGTCGCAGTCAATCAGACAATGAACGTCCTTGACTTGGGCTCGCTGCTCGACAAGATAGAGAAGCGCAGAGCCGACCCGTCACTGCCACGCGACCCAAGACCTCCACGGATCATCGAAGCGCACGCTGAGAACGTCACTGCGCCCGAGCCTGCCGCGCTCCCTGAAGCGCGGCCGAGAAGGGAGCCTGTCCTATGAGCGTGTCGCTTAGGGTCGGTGATTGCGTCGAGATCATGCCGACGATGCCGGAGGCCGGCGTCGACGCCATCGTGACCGACCCGCCCTACGGGTTGGAGTTCATGGGCAAAGAGTGGGACAAGTTGGATGAGATAGACTCATCTCGTGAAACGGCCGGATTTTCAAGCCCCGGGATTGGTCAGCGGAATATTCCGCGGCCTAGTTTTGGTGGTGAGGCATCGAATCCAACTTGTGAAACATGTGGTGGGCGGAAGCGTGGTGCGAAACAATGTAACTGTCAACATCCAGAATGGCGATTCAAGGGACTTCCAATCGACCTTGCCGCTGCTGCCGCTGAGCGCGGTCGCAAAATGCAACAGTGGCACGAAACATGGGCTCGCGCCGCTCTCCGCGTCCTCAAGCCGGGCGGCCACCTGGTCGCCTTCGGAGGAACCCGAACGCACCACCGCCTCGCCTGCGCCGTTGAGGACGCCGGATTCGAGGTCCGCGACTGCCTAATGTGGCTGTACGGCCAGGGGTTCCCTAAGTCACTCGGCATCAGCAAGGCTATCGGCAAATCTGCGGGGGCAGAACGGTCTGAGATAGCGAAGCAGTGGGAAGGCTGGGGGACGGCGCTCAAGCCCGCCTGGGAGCCGATCATCTTGTGCCGCAAGCCCCTTGGTGAAAAGAACGTCGCGGCCAATGTGTTGCGCCATGGGACCGGCGGGATCAATGTGGATGGGTGCCGGATTTCTACAACGCCTGAAGAGCGAGAACAAATGCTCAAGATGAGCGAAGGGTTTGTAGGAAGGAAGTGTGGGAGACCAGAACTAGCGAACTACGGCTATGAGAAGTCGATGCCGGACAAGACGCTCTCAACGCCGAACTCGCAAGGCCGCTGGCCCGCGAACGTCGTCCTGTCCCACGCCGGGGGCTGCGTGCTGGTCGGGATGAGGCGCGTTCGAGCGATCACCGGGACGCGGGCTGGCGGACAGCAGGAGGGCATCATCGCCCAAGCCCCGCGAGGCGATGGTCGTGCTACTGGCTATGGCGACGCGGTCGGCATGGAGACGGTCGAGGACTGGCGCTGTGTCGAGGGTTGCCCGATTAGGATGCTGGACGAGCAGAGCGGGACGCTCAAGAGCGGCTTCATGCGGGCGGATCAGCGACGCTCTGAGAATCGCGATGGCGGCTATCACGGGGGCTTTCCAAAAGATCGAGTCGGAGCGCGAGATACGTTTGGTGATTCTGGCGGCGCGTCCCGCTTCTTCTACTGTGCGAAGGCGAGTCGTGCGGAGCGGGGTGAAGGGAACAATCATCCAACCGTGAAGCCCGTCGCGGTCATGCGCTGGTTGATTCGACTCGTGACACCGCCTAGCGGTCTTGTCCTCGATCCGTTTGTTGGGAGCGGGACGACGCTCGTGGCTGCAAAAGAAGAAGGTGTCCGGGCCATCGGGATTGAGTGTGACAGAGACTACGCGCGGATCGCTGCGCGACGCGCGGGCACCGCGTTGCGCGAGCCGGTTGTTGTGCGTGAGCCGGTGCTTTAGCATGTTCGGCTTTGGCAAAAAGAAACCGGGCGTTGAAGAGGTAATGAAGGAACTTGTCAAACATCCGTGGGCTTTTCGTCTTGCCGCCTGTCCCGTAGAATGGCTTGGCGACGCCGAATATCAGGTGAATGAGGCCCAGAGCGAAGTCTACATGGGTAGGGCCTTGTTCATTCAGTACCGCGCGCTTTACGAGATGCGTAAAGACATGCACCCTAAGCCTGAGCCAAAGCCAAAGACCAATGTAGGCAAGACCGTTGAGACGCCACACGAGAGGAGGATTGAATTGTGATTCAAATAACTCATACTTGCGTAAAGTTGGACGCGGTCGCCAACGCCTACGTGATCATCCGTGAGGCGTTCGAAGACCGGGTGGACGGCATGCTTCTGCTTACCACACGCGATTCTTGGACTCTTCCCATTCCGCTTGTTGAGAATTCGACTATCAGGTTTGGCGGTCTTGAGATCATCTTGCCACAGCCGCCCCTAATCACCATCGGCTCTGATCAGCCCAAACGACGGATCGAATTGTGAGCAGCAAATACGATTTGCGCTTCACGATCAGCCGTGACATTGTCCAGCGCGTCGACCGGATCGGCAAGCGGACGCTCTACGGCAACGTTCTCTCAATAGAAAACAGGACGTATCGTTCGTCGATCATATTGACAGATGAACAAGCAGAGCGCTGGCGTATCTACATGGTCACGGGAAAAGTGCCCCCACGAAAGGAGAATGCGCATGTCCGCAGAGAGCCCGTTTAAGAAAGGCCAGATCGTCAGACACAAATTGATGAAGGAGAATTGCTACATCGTGCTCAAAGTGGACCTTGACGAGAAGGTTCTTGTTCGTGGCGAAGATAGTCAAGAGTATCGGTTCTATCCGTTCGAGTTGGAGCCGTTGAAAGAGAAAGTCACGAAACTGCGTGAGGGGAAGAAGAGCGCATGATCCGCTTCGACGACCCGGACGGAAAACTCGACAAGGCGCTCATCCTCATCACGTCGTCAACGCCGCGTTTTGCTATGTTCGAGATGTCTGTAGAAGCGCTCAATGCTCCGGGTGGCTGTGGTGTTCTCCGCACGGCATCTGCGTCTCTCGTGTGGGCTCTTAACGATGCCCTCTCGCGCTCGTGGTCGAGCAATTGGGCGCGCTGTTTCATGGTCGACGACGACCACCAGTTCGATGCTGACATTCTGATTCGCCTCTTGCAGCACGACCTGCCTATCGTCTGTGCGCTCACATGTAGAAAGACGCCGCCGTTCTCCCCTGTGATGAAGCGTAGCATGTACACAGACGCGCGAGGGGCGAAGCGCTTCAACGACTACACGTGGAGCGAGTTACGCGGTAAGAAGGGTCTGCTCCCCGTGCTCGCGACAGGGAGATCAGGCATGCTGATCAAGCGCGAAGTT
>JBGPNZ010000267.1:0-3297 GCA_041487795.1 Nitrospiraceae bacterium | reverse complement strand
GATGCTGCCCGACGAGCCGGAACCGTCATTCGTATGGACACGATCGTTGCCGCCTTCCATGCGTTGGCGGCACGGCATTCATTGATGCTGATCGAGGGTGCCGGAGGTGTCAGGGTGCCGATTTCGGAAAAAGCGGATATGCGGGATCTGATCGAGCAACTCGGCTTGCCGGTGATCGTTGTCGGACGTACGGCCATCGGCAGCATCAACCACGTGCTCCTCACGATGGAGGCGCTTGCGCGGCGCCGGATCGCGATCACCGCCATTGTCCTGAATCAGACGCAGCACAGGCTGCCGACAATTGTCGATGGTATGCAACAGTCGTCCACACTTGCACTACTCAGCGAGCGCAGTGGTGTGCCGGTGGTCGGGCCCCTTCCCTACGAGCCGCTTCTTCCGCATTCCTGGGAGCAGGGGCTTGCCGCAATGGCTGGAAGTGCCGCCATTAATGAACTGGCGGATTGCGTGATGGGAACTGCGAAACAAAACCGCGTGTCGCCGTCGTCACGTCGGCCGCGCGTGCGATCGCGGAAATGACGGCCACCCCGTTCGCGCCGGCTTCGACGATCGAACGCACATGGTCGAGCGTGATCCCGCCGATGGCAAACACCGGGAGCGAGGTCAGGCGCCTGATCCGGCGCAGCCCGTCAATGCCCACCACCGGATCGTGGTCCCGCTTGGAGCCTGGGGGAAAGATAGGACCGAAACCCAGATAGTCGGCGCCTGCCGTGGCGGCGGCGGACACTTGGGCGTCCGTGTGGGTCGAGATGCCGATTAACTTCCCCACCCCCATGATGGCGCGAGCCGTCTGGATCGGCAGATCCTGCTGGCCGAGATGGACTCCGTCGGCATCCACCGCCAGCGCCAAATCACACCGGTCGTTGATCAGAAACCGCGCGCCGGCATCCCTCGAGGCCTGGCGCAAGAGAACGGCCTCGCGGTAGGCCGCCAGCATGGAGGAGGTTTTATCCCGGTATTGAAAGAGCCGTGCGCCGCCGTCGGCCGCTTGCTTGAGAACGTCGAGGAGCGCCCGTCCCTGCGCAGCGTCGGGATCGAGAATGACGTACAGGCCGTTGAGCGACGACGGTGGAGGCGGAGTCGCTGGCACGGGATCAGGCCGAGGGGTTGGCAGTGAACCGCTCCAGAAAGCCGGTGGACACACGCCCCTTTTGGAAGTCGGGGTCGTTCAAAATTCGTTTGTGTAATGGAATCGTCGTCTTGATGCCGTCGATCACGAATTCATCCAGCGCGCGCCGCATCCGCGCCATGGCTTCGTCGCGGTTCTGTCCGTGGGAGATCAGCTTGGCGATCAGGGAGTCGTAATGCGGGACGACGACACTGCCGCTTTCGATCGCCGAATCCACGCGAATCCCGAAGCCACCGGGCTGGTGAAAGTGTGTCACAGTGCCTGGACACGGCGTGAATTTTTCAGGACATTCGGCATTGATGCGACACTCGATGCTGTGCCCGATCAATTTGATGTCCTGCTGCCGGTAGGCCAGCGGGTGCCCTGCGGCGATCCGGATTTGCTCTTTAATGAGGTCGATGCCGGTGATCATTTCCGTGACGGGATGCTCGACCTGTATCCGCGAGTTGACTTCCATGAAGTAGAAGTTGTGGTCTTTGTCTAAAAGAAACTCCACCGTGCCGGCATTGCGGTAATGCACCGATCGGACGGCTTCAACAGCCACATTTCCGATTTCGCGTCGAAGCCGCTCATCAATGACCGGAGAAGGAGATTCCTCGACCAGTTTCTGGTACCGCCGCTGAATCGAGCAGTCCCGTTCGCCCAGGAAGACCGTGCGGCCTTTCTCGTCGGCCAGGATTTGGACTTCAATATGGCGCGGCTCGATGAAAAATTTCTCCAGATAGACGGCGTCATTGCTGAAATTGGCCTTGGCCTCCGCCTGGGCGGTTTGAAAGGCACGCGTGAGATCCTCTTCCTTGTTCACCACGCGCATGCCGCGGCCGCCACCGCCGGCCGAGGCTTTGAAGATGACCGGGAACCCGATCTTACGCGCCGCCTCCAGGGCCTCCTGCTCGCTTTTCAACTCGCCCGTTCCGGGCATGAGCGGAATGCCTTTGCGGCCCATGATGTCCCTGGCCTTGGCTTTGTCGCCAAGCATGGCGATATGGTCCGATGTGGGCCCGATGAATCGAACGCCGATTGATTCGCACACCTCCGCGAAGTGCGCGTTCTCAGCGAGGAACCCGTATCCGGGATGAATGGCGTCGGCGCCGGTGACTTCCGCGGCGCTCAGGACATTGGGAATGTTACGGTAGCTGAGTGCGCTATCGGCCGGTCCGATGCAGACGCGCTCGTCGGCCGCGCGGACATGGAGCGAATTCGTATCGACGTCTGAATGGACCGCAACGGTACTGATGCCCATTTCTTTGCAGGCCCGGATGACTCGAAGTGCGATCTCGCCACGATTGGCTATGAGGATTTTTTTGAACACGGAATGACCTCTTGAGGTCGGGTATCGATCAGGGTGTCGCTGTGGAATCGATCAGGAAGAGCGGCTGTCCGTACTCGACTGGTTTCGCGCTCTCCGCCAGAATCTTGTGGACCCGGCCGTCTATCTCCGATTCGATTTCATTCATGAGCTTCATCGCTTCGACGATGCACAGCACCTGCCCCTTTTTCACGAAATCCCCTTCATCGACGTAGGCGTCGGCATCGGGAGACGCCGACCGGTAAAACGTTCCGACAATCGGCGACGTCACGGTCGTCAGTGAGTCCGGTGCAACCGCTTGGGCGGTCGCTGTATCAGGCTGGTTCAGGGCCTGCCGGCTCGACTCGGTTATGACCATAGACGTGTCGGCGCTTCCGCCGCGCCGCACGCGGATCCGCAGTCCCTTGTGCTCAACCTCCAACTCGGCAAGCTCGTGCCGATGTAGAAGCTCAACAAGATGATGAATTTCTGTATCCAGGTAGCTGTTTTTACTCATGTCAGAGCTTTTGTTTGATGGCAGTTTCAGACTCGGCGCCTGCTTGGCTGTCTGTCGTTTCACCGGACGCGCTCCACATACTCGCGCGTGCGGGTGTCAATTTTGATTGTCTCCCCTATTTCCATATAGAGGGGAACCTTGATGACGGCACCGGTTTCAACGATCGCTGGCTTCGTGCCTCCGGAGGCGGTATCTCCGCGGACTCCCGGCTCAGCATCCACGACCTTGAGTTCAATGAAAATGGGAAGCTCGACGGCGATGGGGCGGTGCTCATAGACCAGAATCTTGGCGACCATGTTCTCTTTGAGCAGATCCGCGTTCTCTCCAAGCTGTTTTTTTTCGTAG
>JBGPNZ010000266.1:0-3316 GCA_041487795.1 Nitrospiraceae bacterium | reverse complement strand
GGATTCTCGTGCTCGACCGACTTGGAATAGACTTTCTTCTCCGACGAGTTGAACCCGAAGTCCGCCACGAAATCGGTCAGCGTCACCGTCAGGCCCAGCTTGTCGAGCGCGGCCTCTTTCTTCCACTGGAGGTCCACCGTCTGCAGAATCTTGTCCGTCCGCTTGTCCTTCACGTTCACGCGGGCGACATCCACCTGATCCCACGAGTCGCCGTAACTGGATTGATAGAACCAGATGCCCTTGTAGACCAGCGGGTCGTTCACCGAGATGGTCTTGGTGGTCTGTTCTGCACCCTTCTCCAGCACCGTCAGCGTGCTGTTGTAGGACTTGACCGAGCCATTTTCGTGATAGTCGATCCAGAACTTGTCGATGCGCAGATCGAAGCCGCCCTTCGGAATGTGATAGGTCTGGCCTTCGATACAGACGCCGAATTCCTGGAATCCATACAGGCTTCCGATCAGCCCGCCGGTCACGATCACCGTGGCGCTCAGGTGCGCCATGTGCGCGCCCACGCGGCCCATGATGCCCTTCGTCGCGTAGAGCGTCGCTTCGCCCGGCTCGTTCTTCGCCAATACCATGTAGCCCTTCTCGGCCAGAAATTGCACGATGCCCTTCGACACCCCTTCCTTGGTGCCGGCCACCGGAATCTCCACCGTCTGCTTCAGATTCTTGATGAAGGGCAGTTGTACGTTCACCTTGTCCTGGTGCATGGAGCGCCAGATGCCGGGGAACCGTTGATAGAAACAGGTCAGCGAGTTGATGCAGAGGAGCGCGAGCAGGCTGGTGAAGTACCAGGTGTGATAAATGTCCGTGACACCCAGGCGCAGGAACCAGCGGTAGGTCTCCTCGCTGTATTCCTTGATGTAGACGTCGGCGCGCTCGTTCTGCTGGATCACGGTACCGATCGTGGCGGCCACCGCGATGATCAGGAACAGGAACATCGCCAGCTTGATCGAGGAAAAAAACTCGATCAGCTCGGCCTTGACCTCTTTCCAGCCGATCCCGGAGGCCGGTCGAGGGGCCGATTGCCCGTTGATGGTGTCGGTTTTTCCGTTCATACGCGTGAGGTAATTCTACTCTGCCTACTCTGGTTTAATCCGGCCTAGTCCGGTCAAATCCCTGGAACGACACGAATTTCAAAGCCTGTGTCGGGTCCGGCAGGCACCGGCGGCAGGAGGCGAATATGCGTCCAAACCCTTGAAAGATAGGCCATCCTACACGCCGCCTCGAAACACTGTCAAGCCGGCGTCCCACACGATCTATCGCTCAAAAAACCTGATTTCTCATTGACAAAATGAGCACTTAGCGGCGAAAATGGCATTCACAAGTTGCTTCCAGTAGGCATCTGGCACCCCGCCGCAGGAAAGCACGCTCAACAGATCTCAGGTTATCCAAGGAGAGCACATGGGCCACAAAAATTTCCTGTTCACGTCCGAATCGGTCACAGAAGGACATCCGGACAAGATCGCCGATCAGATTTCCGACGCCATCCTGGACGCCATGCTCGCCCAGGATAAATACAGCCGGGTCGCCTGCGAGACCATCCTGACCACCGGCATCGCCTTCGTCGCCGGGGAGATTTCCACCAAGGCCTACGTCGAGATTCCCGATCTTGTCCGCAGCGTCATCAAGGACGTGGGCTACACGGACGCGCGCTGGGGCTTCGACTACCATACCTGCTCGATCCTGACCGCGATTCATAATCAGTCATCGGACATCGCCCAGGGCGTGGACTCGGGCGGCGCCGGCGACCAGGGCCTGATGTTCGGCTACGCCTCGAACGAGACCGACGAGCTCATGCCCATGCCGATCGTGCTGGCGCATCGCTTGACCCGCCGGCTGGCGGAAGTGCGGAAGAAAAAAATCCTGCCCTGGGTCCTGCCGGACGGCAAGTCGCAAGTCACCATCGAATACCGCGACGGCAGGCCGGCCCGGGTGGACACCATCGTCGTCTCCACCCAGCACATGGACAACGTGACCAACAAGAAGATCGAGAAGGACATCATCGAGAAAGTCATCAAGCCGGTCATGCCCAAGGGCATCTTCGACCCGGTCAGCGTGAAGTACCACATCAATCCGACCGGCCGGTTCGTCGTCGGCGGGCCGATGGGCGACACGGGCCTCACCGGACGCAAGATCATCGTGGACACCTACGGCGGCGTGGGCAGCCACGGCGGCGGGGCCTTCTCAGGCAAGGACCCCAGCAAGGTGGACCGCTCGGCCTCCTACATGGCGCGCTACATCGCCAAGAACGTCGTCGCAGCGGGGCTCGCCGACAAGTGCGAGATCCAGCTCGCCTACGCGATCGGCGTGGCCGACCCAGTCTCGATCCTGATCCATACGAAGGATACCGAAAACGTCGAGATTGAACTTATCGACAAGCTCGTCCGCAAACACTTCCCCATGACCCCGCGCGGCATCATCGAGTACCTCAAGCTGCGCCGACCCATCTACCGGGCGACCGCGGCCTACGGGCACTTCGGCCGCAACGAGCCGGGCTTCACCTGGGAAAAGACCGATAAGGCCAAGATTCTGGCAAAGGAAGCCGGCCTCTGATTAGGAATGTCTGTTCGGTCTCTTCTGTCTATTCGGTCTATCTGGTCAATGTTGTCGGACTGAACAGACGGAACAGACCGAAAAGACAGAACAGACTAGGCAGACCGTCCCGCCAGTCTCGCCGACCACCACTGTACGGTTAACAATTAACGGAGGACCTGTGAATTACGACGTGAAAGACATCACCCTGGCCGATCAGGGCAAACTCAAGATCGAATGGGCCGAGGCCAGCATGCCGGTCCTGCGTTTGATTAAACAGCGCTTCGCCAAGCAGCAGCCCCTCAAGGGCGTGCGCATCACCGCCTGCCTGCATGTGACGACCGAGACGGCCAATCTTGCAAAAACCCTCAAGGCCGGCGGCGCGGACGTCCGGCTCTGCGCGTCCAATCCATTGTCCACGCAGGACGACGTGGCCGCCTCGCTGGCCCAGCACGACGGCATCCCCGTCTTCGCCATCAAGGGCGAGGACAATAAAACCTACTACGAGCACATCGAAGCGGCCATCGAGCACAAGCCGCAGATCACCATGGACGACGGCGCCGATGTCGTCTCGGCCCTGCACTCCTCGCATAAATCCCTGCTCAAGCACGTGCTCGGCGGCACGGAGGAGACGACCACGGGCGTCATCCGCCTGCGCAGCATGGCGCAGAAGAAAGTCCTCAAGTTCCCGGTGATCTCGGTCAACGACGCGGACACCAAGCACCTCTTCGACAACCGCTACGGCACGGGGCAATCCACGCTGGACGGGATTATTCGGGGG
>JBGPNZ010000265.1:0-3324 GCA_041487795.1 Nitrospiraceae bacterium | reverse complement strand
GCCGCTGCTGACGGCGACGATATGCTTGACGTCGGGCAACAGATTGGGCTTGGGCTGCTCGTGCTGGCCCGGTGCGTGGCCTGGCGTACTCTCTGCCATAGACAAGACCTCAGGGCGCCGTTCAAACCGGGCGCACGGTAGACATACTCTAAACGATGACGTTGATCGGTGACAAGTGGCCCGTGGGCCTACCGCAGGGGGAAAAGACCTAGGCTAACTCGAGCGGCGTTGCAGATTATACGCGAGGCCGGCCTTGGAGAGGGAGAAGACCAGCCACTTCGATGGATCGAAGTTATACCATTGGGGCCCGTTGCGGTAGTCGCGCAGGTACATGTGGTGATAGTTGTGATAGCCCTCGCCGAACGTGATCAGCGAGACCCACCAGCTGTCCCGGCTGCTGTCCTTCGTTCCGTACGGCTGGGCGCCCCAGATGTGGCAGACCGAATTGATGCAGAAGGTGGAGTTGAGCACCAGGAAGGTGCGGCACACGCCGGCGAGCAGAAAGCAACTGAGACCGCCCATCCAGCCCCCGCTGATGGCACCTACGACAAACGGCAGGGCCAACCCCGAGAGGACCACGGGGAGGTAGTAGCGGTGCTGCCACATGATCAGCGGATCCTTGCGCAGCTTTCCGTCATACTTGGCGTTCGCGCCCGGATCTGCTTTCTCGAACAGCCAGCCGCAGTGGCTGTACCAGAAACCACGTAGGGCGTTGTAAGGATCGTCGTTCTCATCGCATACGGCATGGTGGCGGATGTGGTCACCGCACCACTTCAGCGCCGAGTTCTGCAAGGCCCACCCGCCGGCGAGGAGGAAGCAGACC
Organism: Nitrospiraceae bacterium; assembly: GCA_041487795.1. Classification (GTDB taxonomy): domain Bacteria; phylum Nitrospirota; class Nitrospiria; order Nitrospirales; family Nitrospiraceae; genus 2-02-FULL-62-14. The sequence goes on along the minus strand of JBGPNZ010000265.1, from coordinate 2,501 downwards.
TTCACCCACCCCGGACAGTCGAAGGCACGATGCGACATCATGCGATGGTAGCCGACCGTGATGCCGAGGCCCGTCACGATGTACAGGACGGCGAACATCGTCCAATCCAGCGTGGTGAAGTCATAATGATAGGCATACAGCGGCACCCCGATCATGGCGCCGAGCGTCACAATGGAAAACAGAGTGATCGTCAGATAATCACGCGGACGTGTAACTGCTTGCACGAGTCCCTCCTGGACAGGCCCTACATGGAACGTTGAAGCGAGTGGTGAGATACTAACAGGCTGCGCGTGATTTATCAAGTGTTTTCGGGCGTGTAGGCATTGCGGAGCAAACCTTCCCGGCTATTGCTGGCTTGGTGTCGGGGTGGAGGCAGGTATGGTTTTGACCTCTGCTTCTTCCAGTTCTTCGGTAATCTCGGTGATCCACCCCTTGTCCGTTGCGGCGGGCGGCATCTCTTGATGCTCGGTGTATTTGACCAGCCCGACTCCCCTAGCGAACCACGCGGTGAGTACATCCGTGCTGACCACGGATCTCCTGGATTTCGACAGGTAGATGCGCAGCGACATTCTGGCTTCCATTCTGACGGCATTGGCATAGGAGCCTGCGGGGACTGAGACAGACTCCTTCCCTGCGACAGTCACAGACGCATCCACGTCCACTTTTTCCTGCGTTCCGTCACCGTCCACATCGGTACCGAAGTCGACGCCCTTCCGATCGAACTGTTGAAAGGATGAAGGAATCGCGATCGGGAATCGAACGATCTGATACGGGATCACCTGCCGTTCGACAGGCGTGCCCGGGGATGAGCCATAATAGACGACCCCGACGGCATCCCGGCGATAGTAGCTGTCGGTCGGGCCGTGGTTGCCTGGGTTTGTATCGTGAAAGACCGTGACGGTGACGCCGTTGATCGTCTGGGTGCCTGACACAGTGGACACGTTGACATAACCCTTGGTCTCGGAAATTTTTTGAAGCGGCCATTCTTCAATGCGACCGCGATAGCGCCATCGGCTCCCGATCGTGTCGGGAAAATACAGGTGGGCATCTTCAATCGCTTCCGGGTGTATCTTGGGCTGCGCGAGCGAATCGTCTGCCGGCGAAGCGAAGAGGCCGGCCGCGATCAGCAGCGTGGCCAGCATGCAAAGTCTATAGGGTTGATGAAGCATGGGGCGTGTGACCGTGTGTGCGAGGCGAACCGTACCATAGAGACCGATGAGCTCGCAACAATGCCGCTCTGCCGCTCTCTCCCCGGTCACCTTGCCATACGCTGAACCGATTGGGATAATGCCCTCCACGTATGCTGCGCTCTCGTCTCCAGCTGCATGGGGCGTCCCGCCGAGCTTCCAAGGTTCGCTCGACCGTTCTGGTGACGGGAGGATCGGGCGGGATCGGCCGTGCCCTGTGCGTGGCATTTGGAAAGGCCGGATGGAGAGTCGGCGTGCACTATCACACGCACGCACAAGCCGCAACGCGCACGGCGGCAGCAGTTCGCAAGCATGGCGGCATCGCGATGCTGCTCCATGCCGATGTTCGAGACGGTAAACAGACACAAGAAATGGTCGCTCAGCTTGTTGACCGCTGGGGACGGCTGGACGTGATGGTGTGCAACGCCGGAGTAGCCTCCGGCGCGCTTGTGCTGCGTGCGGGGGCAGAGGCCTGGGCCACCGTCGTGGACACCAATCTGACAGGGACCTTTCACTGCCTCCAGGCGGCCGGCTCGGTCATGGTTGCACAGCGTGATGGTGCGGTCATCGTCATCGGTTCGCTGGCCGGCGTGCAAGGCACTGCCGGCCAAGCGGCCTATGCCGCGTCGAAAGCCGGCTTATTGGGACTGGTTAAAACGGCGGCAAAGGAATGGGGCCGGCAGAACGTCCGCGTGAACGCTGTCCTCCCCGGCTGGCAGAAAACTGCGCTGGCCGGTTCGGCTTTTCCAGACGACGCGCTCGCCGATCATGCCCTTGGCCGCACACCGTCATTGGAGGACCTCGCCCAGGCAATCTATCAGTTGGCTCTGCAACAGGACAGTTCCGGGCAGGTCTGGAATCTCGACAGTCGAATTTTTTAGCATGAAACAGCCGCTTCGCCAGAGCGTCAAATCGCCGAATCGCCGACGGCATGCCGGCTGCTTCATCACGGGGACCGATACCGGCGTGGGGAAAACGCTTGTAGCGGCTGCGCTCGCTGTTTGCTTCAAGCAGCGAGGCCAGGCCGTAGGCGTGATGAAGCCCATTGAAACCGGCTATGGGATCGAGGGTGCGGCCGAATCTGATGCGGCCCGCCTCTGTGCTGCAGCCGGCATGACTGAGCCGGTGGAAGCCATGAGCCCCTATCGGTTTCCCGACCCCCTCGCTCCGCTCGATGCTGCCCGACGAGCCGGAACCGTCATTCGTATGGACACGATCGTTGCCGCCTTCCATGCGTTGGCGGCACGGCATTCATTGATGCTGATCGAGGGTGCCGGAGGTGTCAGGGTGCCGATTTCGGAAAAAGCGGATATG
>JBGPNZ010000264.1:0-3365 GCA_041487795.1 Nitrospiraceae bacterium | reverse complement strand
GGCAGAAAACCGGGGCTCGGCGGCACCACGCCCATGTTGCCTGCCACCGGTTCGACGATGATGCAGGCCAGGTCGTTCGCGTGCGCTTCGAGCAGGCTTTTCACGGCCCGGACATCATTATAAGGAGCGGTCAGCGTGTGCTTGGCGAAGTCAGCCGGCACGCCGGGGGAATCCGGCAAGCCGAGCGTCGCCACGCCGGATCCGGCCTTGGCTAATAGGTAATCACTATGGCCGTGATAGCAGCCGTCGAACTTGAGAATCTTGTCACGCTTTGTGTAGCCGCGGGCGAGGCGGATCGCGCTCATCACGGCTTCGGTCCCTGAGCTGACCAACCGCACCTGCTCCATCGAGGGCACGGCCTCGCTGATCATCCTGGCCAGGCGGACTTCCAGTTCGGTCGGCGCGCCGTAACTCGTGCCGCGTGCCGCGGCCCGTTGGATGGCTTTAATCACCGGCCCCGGCGCGTGACCCAGGATCATCGGCCCCCAGGAATGAACGTAGTCGATGAATTTGTTGCCGTCCGCATCCCACAGATAGGCGCCCTTGGCCTTTGCGATGAACAGGGGCTGCCCGCCGACGGATTTAAAGGCGCGAACGGGGCTGTTCACCCCGCCAGGGATGTAGCGCTGGGCTTCGGCAAAGAGCTGTTGTGATTTCGTGGTCTTCATAGCTAATAGCGAGCAGCGAATAGCAGGTAGCTCAAAAAAAGAAATGGCGGTGCAAAGTAGCATGCCGCGCGCGAGGTGGTCAACGCGCTTTGCTGGCCTTTCAACGTCTGTTAGAATGCCGGCAACTGGTGTTGCAAGCGAGAAATGCGCGAAAGACGGGAAAGGCGCGAATAGCGAGATTCGAGTCGCGCCTGTCGCGCTAGTCATGCAAGTCTCGCATGGACGTTTCACGAATAACGGGGTTTCGGATGCGCAAAGCCAAAATCGTCTGCACGATCGGCCCGGCGAGCAGCTCGCCCGACATGCTGGAGCAGCTCATCGACGCCGGCATGAATGTGACGCGGCTCAATTTTTCGCACGGCACGCACGAGTCGCATACCCGTGCCATCCAGGCGGTCCGCCAAGCGGCGCAGCGCAAGGGGGTGGCGGTGGCAATCCTACAGGACCTCCAGGGGCCGCGCATCCGGGTCGGCCAATTGCCCGACGCCGGTGTCACCCTGGAAGTCGGCCAGCTGGTGCGGCTGTTGGCGGGTCAGGCGGCCTTCGATCCCCGTAGCGGCATCCATTATAGTGGCAAGTCTGTCGCCCCCAATTATACCGTCGAGCTGCCGGTCACCTATGCGGGGTTGGCCCAGGATGTCCGGCCCGGCGCGCGCATTCTGATCAATGACGGCTTGATCGAACTCAAGGCTGAACGCATGGCCGGAGACACGGTAGACTGTTCCGTTGTGACCGGCGGGCTGGTGACGTCTCACAAGGGACTAAATCTGCCAGGGACGGCCATCAGCGCCCCGACGCTGACGGAGAAGGATCGAGAGGATTTGCGGTTCGGGGTGGCACAGCAGGTGGATTACGTCGCGCTCTCGTTCGTCCGTGGGGCGGCCGACATCGCGGCGGCCCGGCAGCTGATCGCAGCCCAGGGCGGAGAGATTCCACTCATCGCCAAAATCGAGCGGCCTGAGGCGATTGAACAGTTGGAGGGGATTCTCGACGAGGCCGACGGGGTCATGATCGCGCGCGGCGATCTCGGCGTCGAAATGGGTCCCGAAATTGTCCCGATTCTTCAGAAGCGGATCATCCTGGCTGCCAATCGTCGGCGCAAGTTGGTGATCACGGCGACCCAGATGCTGGAATCCATGACGGAGCATCCGCGGCCCACCAGGGCCGAAGCCTCGGATGTGGCGAACGCTGTGTTCGACGGCACCGATGCCGTCATGCTCTCGGCGGAAACCGCCGCCGGGCGCTATCCAGTTGAGGCGGTCCGCGTCATGGACCGGATCGTCCGGGCGGCTGAAGAGAGCGCGGAGCCTGGCGTTATGCGCGTGGCAGAATCGGCGCCGCATGTTGCCAACTCCTTTCCCGAAGCGATGTGCGCGGCTGCCTGCTCGGCCGTCGCAACAACCAAGGCCGATGCGGTGATCGTGTTCAGCGAGTCCGGCGCGACGGCTCGTTTGATGTCGAAGCAGCGCCCGGCAGCGCCCATTGTCGCCGTCACGCCGTCTGAGCTGATTCGCCGGCGCATGGCGCTGTACTGGGGCGTCGTGCCGCTGACGGTGCCGCGCATCGAGCAGACGGACGCGCGGGTGCATGAAATTGAGCGGCGGCTGAAGGAGGAAGGACTGGTGAAGTCGGGACAGCGGCTGGTGATTTTGTCGGGAACAATTATAGGACAACGCGGGGGGACGAATGTGATGAAGCTCCACGAGGTGGCATGATACGGAAGAGAGTGGGCATGACGGCGTGGTCTGCCTTCCGTGCTCGCAGAGTGCGGGCGTGAGGACAAGGCTCCCTGGCTGACTCGTCGTGCTCGCGCAACGCGCGGCCTCGGAAGGCCCTCGTTGGACGCGCGCAGTTACGAGTCAGCCACGTCGCCCTTGGTTGAAAAGAGTGTGGGCGTGGACAGACCGCTGATAGGCCTGCCCCCGCTCGGAATGGAGTCCACATGATCAGAATGTGCGCGCCACGGGCAAAGGGCGCGTCTCGGCGCGCCCGGGGTGGGCGGGTGAGAAAGAGCGCGCAGTTGGATCATCCAGGCCATCCCTCGAAAAGGGAATGATAGGTGAGGGAAAAGGTTCCGCGCCTTTCCCCTCACCTTGGGAAGTAGATCTATGAGAACGCGCAGTCCAAGGGAGACCGGCCTGTCGCTCGAAGAGGGATGGAGATGAAAAAGTGGCTCGCGGTTATCGTGATGAGTGTAATGGTGCTCGCATTATCTAATGGTCATGCGCAGACCGGATCGATCGTGCACGATCCGACCGAGATGGTGGACAAATATCTCGAGTTGGACGTCAAGGGGGTGCGTCTGGACGCCATTTCGCAGGAAGCGCTGACGCCCTATATTACCTGGAAGGACGAACCCATCTGGGGACGTACCGTCGTCATCACGAGCTATCAGGTTATCAACGACTTCAAGCAATGGACCGTCGTGAGCCAATCCGAAGCGATCATCCCTGTCGAATATAAGGTGTTGGGCTCGATCTATTGGGAGAAGGCTTCCTTTCTGCCGGAGCCGCGGGTGGAGCGGATCGGGTTCCGGGTCAAAATCGTGGGCGACCGCTGGCGAATCACGGAACCGATTCTCCCGCCGCACATCGGCCAGAAGCGCATGATCAACTATGTACGGCAGGCTCTTTTAGATGAGAAGGATCAGGCTAAAGCGGCCACGCTCGAAATCTTGCTGGACGATCTAAAAAAGGC
>JBGPNZ010000263.1:0-3391 GCA_041487795.1 Nitrospiraceae bacterium | reverse complement strand
GCCGATCTGAAGGGGTTCATGTACAGCCGTGAAGATGTGACGGCGCGATCGCTGGCGAACGCGTATTCGCAGACCGTGGGCACCGTCTTCAGCCAGGAGCTGAAGCCGTTGGAAGTGGAAATGCTGGTTGTGCAAGTGGGAGACAACGGACGTTCCAACGAGATCTATCGGATCTCCTTCGACGGCAGTATCTTTGACGAGCACGGATATGCCGTAATCGGCGGGAAATCCGAAGCGGTCCAGATTGTTCTGAAGGAACGGTATAAGGAGATGTCGCCCCTGAAAGATGCGGTGTCGCTCTGTCTGTATGCGCTTGAGCATGTGACCAACCAGAAGCTCCCACTGGAAGGGCTCGAAGTCGCTGTGCTTTCCCGCGGCCGCGCCGGTCGCAAGTTTCGCCGCGTGCCTGCTTCCGAAGTCCGCCAGATACTCGCCTGAGTACTCTTCCGTATTCTCGCGGTGTTGAAGAAGATGCCGGGCGGGTGTATGCTGATTTCATCGCCTCGGCCACATTCGGGACACACCTATGAAACCGAGAATCTTCGGCCTCGAAAACGAGTACGGGCTGATTTTCTCCCCGAACGGACGCATCTATCTTCCGATGGAGAAGGTGCTGGGGTATATCTTCGAAGGCCTGATCCCCAATAGTTGGCCGTCCAATGCGTTTCTCGTCAACGGCGCCCGGTTCTATCAGGACACCGGCTGCCATCCCGAATACTCCACGCCCGAATGCGACAACATCACGGATCTCGTGATCCATGACAAGGCGGGGGAGCGCCTGCTGGAAGCCTGCCTTCCGGCGGCGGAAGAGCGCTTGCGGGAGGAGGGGCTGTCGGGGGAAATTTATATTTTCAAGAACAACACGGATTCGCTGGGCAATACGTACGGCTGCCATGAAAATTACCTCATGCGCCGGGACGTGGATTTCTGGAAGGTGACCGAACAGCTGATCCCATTTTTCGTGACCCGCCAGATTTTCGCGGGAGCGGGGAAAGTGCTCAAAGTATCGGGCAAGCCGCAGTATTTCATCTCGCAGCGGGCGCAGCATATTCATGAAAAAACGTCATCGTCCACGACGTCCTCCCGCAGCATCATCAATACGCGCGACGAACCGCACGCGGATGCGGAGAGGTACCGGAGGCTCCACATCATCGTCGGAGACTCCAACATGTCCGAGTACGCCACCTATCTGAAGGTCGGCACGGCGTCGCTTGTGCTCTCGATGGTGGAAGACGGGTTCACCGTCGCCGGGATGGAGCTGGAGGATCCGGTCAAGGCGATCCGTGAAATCTCGCGCGATCCGACGTTGAAGAAAAAGGTCAAGCTGGACGACGGCCGGCAGATGAGCGCGATCGAAATTCAGCGGACCTATTGGGAGCGGGCGAACGAGTATTTGGAGACGCAGCCGCACGATCCGGTTCTGGAAGATGTGCTCGACAAATGGGGGCGGCTCGTGGATCAGCTGGATGACGATCCCTCTCAATTGACCCGCGAGATCGATTGGGTGAGCAAACGCCTGTTGCTTCAGTCTTATGTGGATAAAAAAGGATGCAACTGGGACGATCCCAAAGTGTTTCTCATGGATCTCCAGTATCACGACGTCAAGCGGACGCGCGGGCTCTACTACCTGATGGAGTCGCGTGGGCTGGTGGAGCGGGCGGTGGAGGAAGAAGCGATTCAGGCGGCGATGTCCGTCCCTCCGCAAACGACGCGCGCCAAAGTGCGCGGGGATTTCATCCGGTTCGCCAGGGCCAAGAATCGCTCGTACACGGTGGATTGGACCTATCTCAAGCTCAACGGCTATTGGGAGGAGACGATCCTCTGCATGGATCCGTTCAGCGCGGTGAACAGACGTGTCGAAGAATTGGTTTCACAGGTGGCCGGGCCGAGGTTTTACCGATGAACAGCGCGATACATCCCGGCGCATTTCTGATGGGCGGCCGCATGCACGCTTGGGCGATCATGGCGGTGATTCTGTTGGCCAGCGTGTTTCCCGTCGATCTGTTTCCGAACGCCCCGCACGAGATCCAAGGAGCCGATGGACAGTACAGCGGGAAGCAGGGGCAGGTGCTGCTTGTGCAGGTGAGGACCGGCGGTCGCGCGACCGACGTGACGGGGCGGTTTCTCGGCCGCATGATTCCGTTCTTCACGGTTCCGGATGGGCGCCCCGACATGGCCATCGGGCTGCTCGGCATTGACATGCAGGACAAGCCGGGCGTGCACGAACTCACGGTGGAAGTCCGCGAGCGCGATACGGCACGGCGCCTGAGTTACAGCGTCCTGGTGCTGAAGGAAAAATATCCCGTCCAGCACCTGACGTTGCCGAGCGAACAAGTCGATTTGGACGACGAGAACCTCGTTCGTGTGAAAACGGAGCAGGAGCGGGTGAAGGCTGTGCTCCAGAACATGTCGCGTGAGCGGTTGTGGGACGGCCCGTTTGTCGAACCGGTGCAGGGCGAGACGGCGGGCGTCTTTGGGCGCACGCGGGTGATCAACGGCCAAGCGCGGAGCCCCCACAATGGCGAGGATATTACCGCGCCGCTGGGGACGCCGGTGGTGGCGATGAACGACGGGATCGCGCAGCTCACCGTCGACCATTTCTTTTCCGGCAAGGGCGTATTTGTGGATCATGGGCTTGGTCTCTATTCCATGTATTTTCATCTCTCGGAAGTGCTGGTGCAGGACGGCGAAATGGTCAAGCAGGGGCAGGCGATCGGCAAAGTCGGGTCGACCGGCCGCGCAACCGGTCCGCATTTGCATCTCGGGGTTCGGATCAACGGCGCCCGCGTGAATCCCTATTCGCTGATGAAGCTTTCGCTGGATGGTGCCAGGCAAGTCTCACGCTAGAGCGTGTGTGCGAGGAAGGAGTCTCGTTCATGAGAGCCAGTTCTTTTCGGGGTGTTTGTCGTGCCTGCGGTGTTCGATTCAGAGGTCTGAGTGTCATCGCCGGCGTCCTGTCGTGCGGACTCGTCGCGTGCGGTGGTCCGATTCCAAGCCAGTATCTCAAACAGGCGGAGCCGGGCGTCACGCTCACATCGTTGGCGAAGCGGCAGACTGAGTATCAGGGAAAAGTAGTGATTCTCGGCGGCGTGATCGTGGATTACAAATCGGGCGACAATCGCGTCTGGCTTCACGTCAAGAATCGCCCGCTGGATGCGGATTACGTGCCGCACATTCCCCTCACCAAGGAGGGGCCCGAGGCCGGGCATTACTGGGTTATGGTCTGGAATAAAGATCTTCCCAAGGACTATCAGCAGTGGGCCCGCATGACGGTCGTCGGGCGGGTGTTGTATGGACAAGCCGGGCAGGACAAGGATGCCGTCGGCGAGGGGTTGGTGTTGTCCGCGCTCTATCTTCGCGGATGGGACAAACGGATGGGCGGGTACGGGAT
>JBGPNZ010000262.1:0-3402 GCA_041487795.1 Nitrospiraceae bacterium | reverse complement strand
GCTGTGCTCGTAGAACTGCTCGTCACAAGTGGCGAGAAAGGATTCGGCAAAGTCGGCGCGGGATCGCTCCTTGTTCAACTGCTGCTGCACGTCCAGAAAATAGGCCAGAGCGTTCAGCTCTTCGATCAAGCCGACGACTTTCCAGTGCGAGAAATGCTCCGGCTTGAGCGCCTGGCCGACGGCACGGAAATAGTCAGGGGCAAGGTGGAAACAGCGCGTCTGGTCCCGATATCGTCTGGTGAGCTCGTCGCAAAGATCGAACAGGAGCCCGCGCATGGAGGCGCGAAACCGGCCCTGCAGGGCCGCGAGCGCAGAATCGGCGAACAGCGGGAGTGAGCTAGAGCGTTTCAGCGCCACCCTGCTCTTTCATCGGCACGCCGGCCGAATCCAGGAGGTCGCGCCCGACCAGAATCGGCGCTTTGAAATGAATGGCGAGCGCGATGGCATCGGAGGACCGGCTGTCGAAGACTTTCGTGGCGTCCTTCATCGCAATGGAGAGCGCGCCGTAATAGATGCCGTCATGCAGCGTAATGACCACCTGCGTGACCTTCGCATTCATCGTCGCCAGGATCGTGTGCATGAGATCGTGCGAGAGAGGCCGTTTCGTTTTTTCTCCGGTCAAGGCGCCGTGAATGGAAACGGCGACGGTCGGATCCACGAAAACGGGAATGACTTTCTGCTCGGCTTTCAGCAGAACGACATGCCCGTGATCCGTGAAACGCACCTCGACGTGTTCGATCTTGACCTTGGGCGTCTCGGCTGCCGAACTGCCGAGTGACGATCCGATGATCAAGCCCACGGCCACCAACAGGATGAGCTGTTTCATGGCGTGCCCCTCCATCCCTCGCTAGGCGCGAATGTACGCGTTCTCGTCTTTTTCGAATCCGATGACGGTTTCGGCCCCATGTCCTGTAATCACGCGGGTCTGTTCGTCCAGCGTGTACAGCCGTTCCCGGATCGAGCGTTCGATCGCATTGAAATCGCCGCCCCACAGATCGGTCCGGCCGATGGCCCCGCGAAACAGCGTGTCGCCGGCCAGCACGAGCTGCGCCGACGGAAAATGAAAGCTCATCGAGCCGGGCGTATGCCCCGGCGTGTGCAGCGCGATGCCTTTGAGCTCGCCGACTCCGATCTGTTCTTCATCGCTCAGAAAATGCTCGGGCATGAGCGCCGGCGCCGAAGCTACGCCGAACAGCTTGCACTGGACGTCCAGTTTTTCCCACAGCAGCTTGTCCTGCTCGTGGAGGCAGAGCGTTGCGCCGGTGGCCCGCTTCAACTCGCTTGAAGCCAGGAAATGATCGAAGTGCGCGTGCGTGTGCAGGATGCGCTCGACGGTGAGGCCCAGACTCTGGACTTCCTTGAGAATCTGCTCGACGGCTCCACCCGGGTCCACCACGATGGCACGCTTGGTGACCGGATCGCCGATGATCGAACAGTTGCAGCCCAGCGGCGGCACCGGGAATGTTTTTACGATCATCACGACCTCATGCTATCGCCCGTGCACGGAGTTGGCAAGTCATGGACGTTCGAACGCCGGCTCGCCGGGCTGCGCCATCCAGAGAACTTCCGTGTCGGCAATCGTCCAGACCTTGCCGCGCCGGTTCAGCCACACCAGGAAACCTCCGCCTGTGCCGTCCAGACGCTCTTCTTCCACATAGACCAGGGCTTGATCCTCGCGCCGGGTAAACCCGACGCGGGAGAATCGCAGGACCCCAATGGTCGAACGGGGCGCCTGGATATACCGGCGGTCGACGACGGGAATCGGCGCAAGCGACACCTCCGGCTCTTCCGGCACTCCGTCCCTCACAAACCGGTACGGCATGCCGAAGTTGAACTTCCCGTCGAGCCGGGACGGCGCTTTCAGCTTGAACAAAAAATCGTCCAGCAAGACAGGCGGCAGCTTATTCTCGAAGACCTCCTGTTCCTCCAGGGATTCCCTGCTCAGATATTCCCGCTCGTTCTTCTTCACCCGCGCGACGGTCAGCCGCTCGATGACGACCATCGTCGTCCGGGAAGTGAGAAACTTGTCCCGCACGACCAGATCGTAGAGGGGATACTCTTCCGCCGGGACCGCTGCCAGTTGTTCCCCGACCAGGTCTGCTGCCCCGAGGCTCGATGGAATCCCCAGCATCAGCACGGCGGCAAGGGAGAGGCTCATGCGCTTAACAATTCGCATAGGCGCAGGATAACGTGGCTGGCGGCCTTTTCCAACATCCTGCTACAATCCCGTCCCGATGCGTCTCGCATGGATCTTGATTCTGGGCGGCGTTCTGCTGGCGGCAGCCGGCACTCCGCGCGTCGTCGCGCAATCGTCGCCCGTGGCGCCTCCCGTCGCGGAAGGCATGTCGAAAAACCTGCCGGGCCGCTTGGCCGGTATCGCCGGCCACGTCACACCCTCGCCGGCCGTCACGGTTGCAGCCGGCCGGTTTCTGATGGGTTCGACCCGCGTGGACGACGATCCCTATGGACTGCAGACCCAGTACGACGACACGGAAATCCCGCAGCACAAGGTCTGGCTCGACGCCTACGAAATCGACCGCGACGAAGTCAGTCTCGGCGAATACCTCGCGTTCCTCCGCCGGGACCGGCGGAACGTGTCGGATGAATTGCAGCGGCTCATCTGGCACATGATCACGGTCCACGCGGCGACCGACGACAGCCTCGCACGCTGGCCGGCGCTCTATGTCACCTGGATTGAGGCGGCGGATTTCTGCCATTCAATCGGCAAACGTTTGCCGACCGAGGCCGAATGGGAAAAGGCCGCGCGCGGCACGAAGGGCAATCTGTTTCCCTGGGGTGCGCAGGCGCCGGCAGCCGGTCTGGCGATGTTCGACCAGTACCATGTGCACGAAATTCCGCTCGTCCAGCCTGTCGGCAGCGGCAAAGAGGGAAGCAGTCCCTACGGCGTCCATCACATGGCCGGGAACGTGGCCGAATGGGTGCAGGACTGGTTCGGCTTCGACTACTATGCCATCACGCCGGATCGGAATCCGCCGGGCCCCGGTGTCAGCCGCTATAAAGGAGTGCGCGGCGGCTCGTGGAAGAGCAAACCGATGATGCTGCGGACCGCCACGCGCAGCGGCGCCCTACCTGACCAACGCTCCCCGACCATCGGCTTTCGTTGCGCCAAATCTGCCGTGCGCCGGTGAGCCGGTTGACCGTTTCTTAATTAAGGGTGGAAGACGGGAACCGCGACTAGGCTGCGGTCTTGGCGGATTTACCGGCCATGAGATAGGCATCCACGCCCGCGGCCATCTTGCGGCCTTCGGCGATCGCCCAGACGATGAGGGACTGGCCACGCCTGGTGTCACCGCCGGCAAAGACTCCCTCCACGCTGCTCATGAAGCGCTCGTCTACGGCGACGTTGCCCCGCGCGTCGTACTTGACGCCGAGGCTGTCGAG
>JBGPNZ010000261.1:0-3420 GCA_041487795.1 Nitrospiraceae bacterium | reverse complement strand
GCCTTATCCGGCACCTGGACTTTGAAATACTGGGCGACTTTGATCGACTCCGCCATGAGACACCTCCTTTCAAATAGACGTTCTGGAACCTGGAGGATTTTACCCCGATAGGAGGACGGCGAACAGAGGAGAAAGTTAGAATTTTAGTAACCGGCTAAGTCGTTGGAAAAGCAAATGAACCTGGCAGAAATCCCTTCGGGTCGTTCAAAAAGCTCTTCCAGCTAGGCCGCAAGGAGTCCGGCGACTGAGACGTACGTTTTTCGGTACGTCGCAGGGAAAAGGACGACCGAGAACAATGCTGGAAGGCTTTTTCAACGGCCTGCTAGCCGCCGATGGTGGGAGGCGTGACGGCAACAACCGGCGCGACGATATGGGAGAACATCATGGTCGCACTGACCACCCAGTCGATGAATGGCTGAGGGTAGATGCCGAGCGCCAGCGTGCCGGCCAGACTGGCGTAAATCACGGCTTGCATCGGCGCGGAGACAACCAGCGGTGAATTGTCCACCGGTTCGTTGATGTACATCTTCTTCACGACGACGAGGTAGTAGTAGATCGAGATCACGACGTTGACGAGCCCGACAATGATCAGCGTGTAGAGCCCTTCCTTGATCGCGGCGACAAAAATGTAGAGTTTACCGATGAAGCCCGCCAGCGGCGGCACCCCGGCCAGCGAGAGCAAAAACACCAGCATCGCAAACGCCAGAAACGGCGAGCGACGGTTTAAGCCGTTGTAGTCCTCGATCTCGTCACTGTTGATCAGGTTGCCCACCGCGATGACGATGGCGAAGGCGCCGAGGTTCGCGAACAGGTACGTCAGCAGGTAGAACAGGATCGCATCGCTTCCCATTTTGGTTCCGGCGGCGAGGCCGATCAGCACGTTGCCGATTTGCGCGATGCCCGAATAGGCCAGCAGCCGCTTGATGTTCTTTTGGGCAATCGCGACGATATTCCCGTACGTCATCGACAGAATTGACGCGAGAACCAGCAGCAACACCCAGGCCGGCTTGAAGGCCGCGAGCGAGATGAAGAACAGCCTCAATAAGATTGCGAAGGCCGCCCCTTTGGGCGCGATGGAGAGGAACGCCGTCACCGGCGTGGGCGCGCCGTGATAGGTGTCGGGAATCCACGAGTGAAATGGCGCCGCGCCGATCTTGAATCCGAGGGCCGCGAAGATCAGCAGGTAGCCGATGATCAATCCCGGCGTCGCCGGCGCGGAGGCGATGTCCGAGAGCACGATCTTCCCTGTCTCGCCGTAGACCAGGCTGATGCCGTAGGCCAGGAGCCCCGCCGCAAACACGCCCAGGATAAAAAACTTGAGCCCCGCCTCGTTGGACGCCGGGTCTTCACGCAGATAGGCGACCAGGATGTAGAAACCGAAGGTCGAGAACTCCAGCGTGATGAAGATGGACAGCAGGTCATTGGCCGAGGCCATAAACATCATGCCCAGGGCTGACATCAGCACGAGAAAGTAATATTCGCCTTTGAAAAATTTGAACCGCTTGACGTAGTCGATCGAGGCCAGGATGACGAGGATCGTGGCGACGACGATGAAGATCTTGAAGAAGATGGCCATCCGGTCCAGCACGAACATGTGGTTGAACAGGGTGCCCGTCACGCGGGCCCGGTCGAACCAGATGAGATTGGCCAGCACTACCGCCAGCCCGAACACGCTGAGATAGGCCAGATTCCGTTTCGGGAACCGCGGCAGGGAGAAATCAATAATCAGGACGACGCAGAGCCACAGCGTGAGAAACAGCTCCGGCAGCATCAGCAGCAGATCAGCGGGACTCAACGTGAGCGTGAACGTCACGGCAGCGGCCCTCCACCAGGCGCGATCCCGCCCGTGTGCGAAACGATCGGCACGACTTCGATGATGCGGGCGATCAGCGGGTCTACTCCGGCGCGCACCACGTCATAGAAATGGAACGGGAAGAAGAAAAATCCGATGCTGCAGGCGATCATGAGCAGCAGTGGGAAGCGGTCCACCATCGACACGGCGTCGTGGGCATGGGCATAGTGCTCGTCCATCGGGCCGTAGAACAGCCCCCGCATCATCCGGAAGAGATACCCCGTCGTCAGCACGATGCCGACCACCGCCACGAGCACCTGGAAGGGATACTTGTGCCAGCTGCCGACGAGGATCATGACTTCGGCGATGAAATTGACGGTGCCCGGCATGCCGATCGAGGCCATGCAGGCCACGACGAAACACCCGGCCACGAACGGCATGCGGTTGATCAGCCCGCCCAGGTCCGGAATGTGGCGTGTGTGGGTCTGGTCGTAGACCCAGCCAGCCATGGCGAAGAGCATCCCCGTCGCCAACGCGTGCGCAAACATATAGATGATCGCGCCGCTCAAGCTGATGTAATCCAGCGCCGCCATGCCCAGAAACACATAGCCCATGTGGCTCGAACTGCTGTAGCCGATGACGTATTTGGTGTCTTTCGCGTAGAAGGCTACCAGCCCGCCGTAGAGGATGCTGAAGATGCAGAGGACCGCCGCAATCGGCATCAACTGCCGCGTGAGGTCCGGCATGATCTCGTAGCAAATGCGGATGATCGAGAAGTGGCCGAGCTTCATCAACACGCCCGCGTGCAGCATGCTGGTGGCCGCCGGCGCCGCCGCGTGCCCGACCGGCGACCAGGAATGCAGCGGCCAGATCGGCGCGATGGACGCAAACCCGAAGAAAATCAGCAGCCAGATCAGCGTGCCGACGGGGCCCTCGAAGTGCGTGTGCTGCTTGAGCGCCACGATATCGAAGGTGTTGAGGCCGGACAGTTTGTAGATCAGCAGAATGCCCATCAGCGCGACGACCGCGCCCGCCGAGAGAAAGAGCGTCAGCTTCATCGCCGCGTATTCCTTGCTGTTCGAGGCGAAATTGAAGATGAACCCCACCGAGTCGCGCTGCTTCAGTCCTTCCGGATCGGTCATGGCGAGATAGCCCTTGGTGTGGCTCCCCCACACGCCGAGCAGCAGGTACATCGGAATCACGGACATTTCGTAGAAAAAATACAAGAAGAACAGATCCAGCGACATGAAGACGCCGATCGTGGCGGCCGCCAGGATCAACAGGAAGATGTAGAACTCCTTGGTGCGATCCTTGATGTGCCAGGAAATGAAGATGCCGGCAAAGAGCAGAATCGACGAGGCCAGCACCAGCGGCACGCCGATACCGTCCACGCCCAGGTAAAAGGCGATGCCCAATTCCTTGGACCACTCGTAGCGCTGGACGAACTGGTAGCCGCCCTTGGCCGGATCGAAAGCAAAGAACATGATCCAGGAGGCGACAAAGCAGATGCCGGCCGACAGGGCCGCGACCAGCCTGACTTGGAGCGCCTGGCGGTTCGGGACAAAGATCAGCCCGATGGCTCCAAGGAACGGCGCGAATAAGATGACGAGCAGAATATAGTCGAGCAT
>JBGPNZ010000260.1:0-3444 GCA_041487795.1 Nitrospiraceae bacterium | reverse complement strand
GCCGTAGCCCACCATCGCGGCGGCGACTTGCGTGTCGAAGAACGGCGTCGGCATCTGGCCGGTGGAAGCCGCGAGCAATTCAAGATCCTGCCGCCCCGCGTGAAAGACTTTTTCAATCTTGGGATTGGCCAGAATATCGGCGAAGCCGTCCAGCGTGCCGAGCGCCGGCACATCCACCACCGCGCAGGTGCTGTCGGCAACGATCTGAAGCAGTTCCAGTCGTGGGGTAAACCGATCTTCGCCGATGAATTCCGTGTCCAGGCCGATTCGATCCGCCCGGCGAAGTTGGTCGCACAGAGCCGTAAAGCTGTCCCGATCGCGAATATACAAACCGTGTGGAATGGGTGTGGTCAACGGGGTTATTCCGCCGGGGTGTAGCCGCCACGGACGCCGGTCGTCGGGTCCGTGCTGCTCAGGCTCAGATATTCTTTCAACAACTGATAGGCTTCGAGAATCCGGCGCAGTTGTGGTTCCGAACTGCGGTCGCCTTTGCGGGAATCGGGATGAAACTTCTTGACCTTCTCGCGGAAAGCTTTGGTGACGGCCGACATCGAACTGCCGAATTTCAGCCCTAGTGCGTCATAGGCTTCGCCTGCCGTATTGACCTCGCCCGGCTGGCCGGGCATGGCCCCGCCCCCGCCACTCGCCGCTTTAAAGAAGTCGGTGAGATTGATCTTGCGACGACGACGGCGAGGCCGTTCACGGACTTCGCTGTCCAACTCGTCGTACCGGTCTTCCACGAAATCCAAACGGGCTTCCAGTCGTTGGGCGGTGGAAATATCGCCGACCAGCGACAACTCCTCTTCGATGGTTTGCAAAGAGTGTTCGATCTCGGCAAAACCCTGTTCGATGCGGAAGTAGCTGTCCACCCGATCCTGCATCATGGTGTCCATGGCGAGGTCGAGACTATCTTCGGTTTTGGCCTTCAGGTCGGCAATTCGGCGCAGCATGCCGACCCGGTATTTCCCCAATTTTCTGAAATTAAACGGCATCCACGGCTCCGAAAGATGCAACACATTTTAGCATAAACAGCCACGATTGCTTGGGAGAAAACCGTCGTGTTAGACTCCCGCCGTTTTCCGACAGAACATTATTATTTTGGAGGAATGACTTTATGTGGCGTGTCGTCGTGATTCTCAGCGTAATGGCAGTTTTCTCTCCGAATGCCGGTCATGCCGTTGATCCATCCGGCTACGGCCAGGCGGGCGGCGAGTTCGATATCAAGGTTCCGCGCGTGCCGGCCGGCGAACTGGCGAATGCGAAAGCCTTAAAGTCGCCGTTTGAGCCGACACCGGAAATTTTTAAAGAGGGCAAGGAAATCTTTCTCGGACGCGGCACCTGCTTTCAATGCCACGGGCCGGAAGGCAAAGGCGACGGCGGGGCCGCGAAGGTGCTGCCGATCCAGCCGCGCAACTTCACCAACCCGCAGTTCAATAAGGTCCGGACTCCGGGCGAAATGATGTGGGTACTGAAAAACGGCAGCATGGGACAATCCGGGCGCGTGCCGGGGACCGGCATGCTGCCGATCGTCGGGCAGTTTCTCAGCGAAGAAGACGGTTGGAAAGTGCTGCTGTACGAGCGTAGTTTAGGCGAAGGGCAGTAAGTCTTCAGGGCTTTCGCGCCACTCCCGTCTCGCGGGCGGCCTGGGCGACCGCCTGGGCTACCTGCGGAACCACCTGCTTATCGAACAGGCTCGGGATGATGTAGTCCTCTGTGAGGGTGTCGCCGGGAATAATGCCGGCGATGGCGCGGGCAGCCGCCATTTTCATCGCGTCATTGATCTCGCGGGCATGCGCATCCAGCGCTCCTCTGAAAATCCCCGGAAACGCCAGCGCATTATTGATTTGGTTCGGATAGTCCGATCGGCCGGTGGCAAAGATCCGGCAGCGGCCCATCGCCAGTTCCGGCTTGATCTCCGGGTCCGGATTGGCCATGGCAAAGACGATGCGGTCGGGAGCCATCAGGTCAAGGTCGTCGGGCTTCAGCAGATCGGCTGTAGACAGCCCGACGAAAACATCGGCTCCCTTGAGCGCATCCTGGAGCGTACCTTTCGGCCGGTCACGATTGATGCAGGACAACAAGTTCTCGCGGCAGGCAAGCAGGCGTTCCGGCGGCTCGGCCATGATAATCCCCTGCCGGCCGCATCCCACGATTTGCCTCACACCGGCAGTCACGAGCATCCGGCAGCAGGTCAGGCCGGCGGCACCCAGCCCGTTCACGACGACGCGAATCTGCTCCATTGGTTTTTTAATCACCGTGAGCGCATTCATCAAGCCGGCGAGAATCACGACGGCCGTGCCGTGCTGATCGTCGTGCATGACGGGAATATCGAGCGACGCTTTCAATCGCTGCTCGATGTCGAAGCAGCGCGGTGCGCTGATGTCTTCGAGATTGATGCCGCCGAAGCCCGGTGCAATGCCCTGTACGATCCGCACAATTTCATCCGCGTCTTGCGTGTTGAGGCAGATCGGCCAGGCGTCGATACCCGCCATTTCTTTGAACAGCATCGCCTTGCCTTCCATGACCGGCAGCGCGGCCTCGGGACCGAGATTGCCCAAGCCGAGGACCGCGGAGCCGTCCGTCACAATGGCCACGCTGTTGCTTTTCGTCGTATAGAGATAGACTTTCGAGTGGTCTTTGGCGATGGCTTCGGAGACACGTCCGACGCCCGGCGTATACACGAGCGACAGCACGCTGCGCGAATTCAACGCCAGCTTGCTCTGGACGCCGATCTTACCGCCTTGATGCACTTGGAAAACCCGGTCCGGCACCGGCAGGATGCGGACGCTGGGAACAGATTGCAGCCGCTTGACGGCCCGACTCCCCTCCGCTTCATTTTGGACTTCGAAGGTGATGTCGCGGACAATCTGCTCCGCGTCGGCCGTTACCATGTCCACGGCGCCAAGATTGGCGCCCTCCTCTGCCAGTGCCGCAGCCACCTGGGCAAAGACGCCGGGACGATTGTCGAGCGCGACTCGAACGGTCATCTTGAAGCTTACTGGAGATGCCGGCTCGCTCATCCTATACGTGCCTCCAATTCTTCAGCATTATCACACGGTTTGAGTATGGCTGACTAGAGGTGTCCACAGGCTGCCGGTCGAAATCACTGTGTTGACTTTCCATGCAGGTTTCAATTAGGGTAACGGCTTACAAAGGGAATGGCCCCTTTGGCAGGCGATCACATTATTAAGGAGGAGTCCGATGAAGAAGCTGTTGAGCGCAATGGTAATGGCAATGTTCCTGGTTGGGTTCGTCGGCGGCGCATTTGCCGATGAGATGAAGGGTGATGCGAAGGGCGGCGAGATGAAGGGTGAGCACAAGGATATGAAGAAGGACGAAAAGAAGGCGGAGAAGAAGGAAGATAAGAAAAAGAAGTAACTCTCCCGCGTCTTTTCTGATTGTTCATCGGCCCGCGCTCGATTTCGAGTGGCGGGCCGATGTATT
>JBGPNZ010000259.1:0-3466 GCA_041487795.1 Nitrospiraceae bacterium | reverse complement strand
CAGCCGGACATGTTCCTCGGCAATCAAGGGATCGCCCAGCGCGTCGTTCTTGAAATAGAACTCCACGATTGCCGGCTCGATCTTTTCCCCTTCTTTGAGTCCCAGCCGCTTGGCCAAACTGCCTGCAACGATGTTCCGCACCACCACTTCGATGGGGACAATGGCGACTTTCTTCGTGAGCATCTCCCGGTCGCTGAGCCGCTCGATGAAATGGGTCTGGACGCCGTTCTCCTCCAGCAACTGGAACAGACGCGAGGCCACCTTGTTGTTGACCACGCCCTTGTCTACGATCGTGCCGCGTTTCTGTGCGTTGAAGGCCGTGGCGTCATCTTTAAAATACTGAACAACGTGATCCGGCTTGTCTGTGGCAAAAACCTTTTTCGCTTTGCCTTCGTAGATCAGTTTTGTCACTTCTTCCCTCCCGCGCCGAACACCCGCTTAAAGATTTTGTCCAGATGCCGCAGATAGTACCTGGGATCGAAGCAGGCTTGAATCGCCGACGCCTTCAGATGCCTGGTGATGAAGGGATCCTTGCTGACCAGATCGTGGAACCCGGCCCGGCCTTTCCACGCCGACATCGCGCAACGCTGCACCGCCTCATAGGCCTCCTTCCGCTGCGCGCCCTTCTCCACCAGTGCGAGCAGGAGCCGCTGCGAATAGACCAGCCCGCCGGTCAGCTCGAGGTTCTGCTTCATCCTCTGCGGATAGACGAGCAGGTTCCGGATGAGATCGGTCACACGCACCAGCATATAGTCGATCAGAATCGTGCTGTCCGGCACGATCACGCGTTCGACGGAGGAATGGCTGATATCCCGCTCGTGCCAGAGCGCGACGTTTTCCATCGCCGCGAGACTGTTCGACCGGACGATCCGCGCGAGGCCGCAGAGATTTTCCGACGCGATCGGATTGCGCTTGTGCGGCATGGCGGACGAGCCCTTCTGCCCTTCGGAGAAAAATTCCTCCGCCTCCAGCACTTCCGTCCGTTGCAGATGCCGGATTTCCGTCGCGAACTTTTCGATGCTGCCCGCCAACAGCGCCAGCGCCGAGAGATAGGCCGCGTGCCGGTCCCGCTGGACGACTTGATTCGAGACCGGGTCCGGTTGCAGCCCCAGCTTCTGGCAGACATACGCTTCGACTTCTGGATCCAGATGCGCAAAGGTGCCCATCGCGCCGGACAGCTTGCCCACCGCGATGTCCTTGCGGACGGCCCGCAGGCGGTCGCGGTGCCTCTTGGCTTCCTCGTACCAGATCGCGAGTTTGAACCCGAAGGAAACCGGTTCGCCGTGGATGCCGTGCGAGCGGCCGACCATGAGCGTGTCGCGGTGCTCGAAGGCGCGCTTTTTGAGGACCGCGAGCAGGACTTCCATGTCGAGCAAAATGAGATCCAGCGCCTCGCCCATCTGAACGGCCAGCGCGGTATCCACGATATCGGAGGAAGTCAGACCTGTGTGCAGATGGCGGACGTTCTTGCCGACCGGCTTGGCGAGGGATTCGAGAAATGCGATGACGTCGTGCTTGGTGACTTTCTCGATGGCGGCGATGCGGTCCGGATCGATTTTGGCCCTGCGGCGAATCTTGGCGGAAATCCCACGCGGGACCTGCCCTGCTTTTTCGAGTGCCTCGCAGGCAAGCAGTTCGACTTCGAGCCAAATCTCATACTTGCGTTTGAGATCCCACACCGCTTCCATTCTTGGAAGCGTGTATCGCTTGATCACTTCCCTGCCTCCGCCAACTCTGCGCGCTTTTCCTGAAGACGTGGATCGTCCTTGAGGACCTTGTCGAGGATGCCGTTCACGAACCGCTTGGTTTCGTCGTCGGCAAACTGTTTGGCCAACTCGATCGCCTCGTTCACCGTGACCTTGGCCGGCACATCCGGCAACCAGAGCAATTCATACAGACCCATGCGCAGGATGTTCCGATCCACGATGGGCATGCGCGCGATTGTCCAATTGGCGGCCAGTTTACCGATGAGCGCATCAATCTCGTCATGGCGTGCCATCACGCCCTCGACGATCTGTTCGGCAAACTCGCGCACATCGGGAGCGGCAGGATGTTGAGTCCAGTAATCCGCCAGCCAGTGTTCCGTGGACCCGTGAATATCCCACTGAAAGAGGAGTTGCAGCGCACAAATCCGGGATTGACGGCGAATGCCCATGCCAGCACGTTACCAGGACAGGACTGCGAGCATCATCGCTTCTTTGCCTTTTTCGCAGGATGGCCGGCGGCCTTGGCTGCCGGTTTGGATGCCTGTTTCCCGCTGGGCGCATGCAATTGCTTCATCAGATCGGCCATCTGCACGGCGGTCCGGGCCGCTTCCGAGCCGCGATTGCGCTCCGGTTCACCGGATCGCTCCAGGGCCTGCTTGCCGGTTTCCGTCGTCAGAACGCCGAAGATGACCGGCACAGACGCTTCCATCGCCGCCCGGGCGATGCCACGGCTGGTTTCTGTACTGATGAATTCGAAATGCGGGGTCTCACCGCGAATGATCGCGCCCAGGCAGATGACGGCGTCATAGCGTCCGGAGTTTCCGAACTCCCTGGCCACGAGCGGAATTTCGTACGCGCCGGGAACATAGACGATGTCAACGGCATCCTTGTCCGCGCCGGCTTCGACCAGCACATCCATCGCGCCGGCCAGCAATCGGCTGGTGACAAATTCGTTGTACTTGCTGACGATGATGCCGAATCGGCATCCCTTCGCGTCCAACTTTCCTTCCAACGTTGCCATAACGATCTCTTCGCTCCTTCGTTAGAGTTGACCGTCAGACTTTATTTAAAAGGTGCCCCAGCTTGTTTTTTTTGGTCCGCAAATATTTCTCGTTGGCCTCGCGCGGCGCAATCTCGATGGGCACCCGCTCCACGACTTTCAATCCGTACCCTTCGATGCCGACGATCTTGCGCGGATTGTTGGTCATCAGCCGGATCTGGCGCAGACCCAGATTGACGAGAATCTGGGCACCGATCCCGTAATCCCGCAGGTCTGGCTTGAAGCCCAACTTTAGATTTGCTTCGACGGTGTCGTGGCCCTCGTCTTGCAGCTTATAGGCCCTGAGCTTGTTGATCAGCCCGATCCCGCGGCCTTCCTGATTGAGATACAGCAGGACTCCTCGTCCTTCTTTCTGAATCATCTCCATCGCCCGATGCAGCTGTTCGCGGCAGTCGCACCGCAGCGAACCGAACACGTCCGCCGTGAGACAGCCGGAATGCACCCGCACCAGCATCGGCGTCGCCGCATCCACCCGTCCCTTGGTCAGCGCGACGTGCGTGCCGCCGTCCACTTCGTTCTCGAAGACGATCGATTCGAATTCGCCGAACGTAGTCGGTAGCTTCGCTTCCGCCACCCGCTTGACGAAGGTTTCCCGGCGCATGCGATGTTCGATCAGCGCTTTGATCGTCACCATCATCAGTTTGTGTGCTTTGGCAAATTCCGCCAGCTCCGGCACGCGGGCCATGGTGCCGTCCTCGTT
>JBGPNZ010000258.1:0-3483 GCA_041487795.1 Nitrospiraceae bacterium | reverse complement strand
TTGCCGCGATAGCCGATCTCGCCTACCGTAAACACGTCGCCCTCCACGACCGTGAACGTCACCGTGAACCATTTCTTATCTTCGGTCAGCTCCACCACCGGCGCGCTCACCTGCACGCTCAGATAGCCCTTGTTGTAATAGTTGCCTCGAATCCGTTCGGCGTCATTCGCCAACTCGTCGCGCTTGAGCAGGCCGGAATCGCTGAACACCGACGGCAGCGCCAGTTGCGTAATAATCCCGTACAGCGGGATCCATTCGCGCGTCGCGAGATTTTTCAGCATCTCCTTCTTTTTGAAGGCGACCATGCCCTCGAAGTTCACCGCTTTGATCTTCGCCCGGTCGCCCTCTTTGACGAACAACGTCAGGCGCTTCCGGTCTTCCTCCACGGATTGAATGATCGGTACCACCTGCACGTTGTAGTATCCGTCCTCCTGATAGGCCTGGCGGACGCGCTCGGCGCTTTCCTTCGCCTGCTGTTGATCCAAAAACGAGTTGTTGCGGATCGTAATTTTCTCCTTCAGCTTGTCGTCGCTGAGATTGTCGTTGCCGTCGAACACGATATCCGTGATGAATGGCTTCTCCCGCACGACGAACACGATGGCGACGCCTCCCGGCACCGGCTCGGTCTCGATCCGCACATCTTCATAAAAACCCATCTCGTAGATGAGCCGAATCTGGGTCCGGACGGCCTCGCCCGTGTACTGATCGCCGACCTTGAGCGTGAGCCGCCCCCGTACGGCCGTTTCCTCGATCCGTTTGGCGCCCCGGATCTGAATGGATTTCACCTTCTGCTCGCCGTCCTGGGCTTGCACCACACCCAGCGTGGTGATCAGCAACGCGAGCAGGAGACTCAGAGCACGGATGGACCATCCCCTCGTCGAAATGGTCACTGCAGCCTTCCCGTCCAAGGCCGCATATCACGGGTCGTGGAGACTGCGCGTGAAGAATCAGAGACCGTTTCGGATACACTGGCACCGCCCCGGCCGTTTCGGATTGCACACATGAGCATCACTCTCGCATCCAAACCAGAAGGAGCTCGTGCTTCCGCACATGGCCACCCCTGAGTTCTCCAAGGTTTTGAAAAATCTCAGGAATTATACGGTCCGATTCCATTAATGTAAAGCGATTTTCGATGCACTATGTCGGTTTTGCGCGTCCCGGGTTGCCTTGACTTTCTTTCGACCCATCCCCTAGTATCCGCTGCATGCCGTCCTCACTGGTCCGGAAAGCCATCATCCCGGCCGCAGGCCTCGGAACACGCTTTCTTCCTGCGACCAAGGCCTCTCCCAAAGAAATGCTGCCGCTGGTGGACAAACCGTTGATCCAGTATGCCGTGGAGGAAGCCGTCGCCTCCGGCATCGAAGACATCATCATCATCACCGGGCGCGGCAAACGGGCGATCGAGGACCATTTCGACCGGTCGTTTGAGCTCGAAGAGAATCTGAAAGGCAACGGAAAAGCACAACTGCTCAAGGACATCCGCGACATTTCCCGATTGGCCAACTTTTGCTACGTCAGACAGCCGGAAGCCCTGGGCCTGGGACACGCCGTCCTCTGCGCGCAACATCTGATCGGCGACGAACCCTTTGCCGTCATTCTGGGCGATGAGGTGATCGATTCGAAAATCCCGGCGCTGGCCCAGTTGATACGCATTTTCGATGCGGGCAACGGCGCGGTGCTGGGAGTCCAGAAAGTCCGCCGGAAGGACGTGAGTCACTACGGCATCATCGACGCCCAGCGCATCGCCGACGGCCTCCACCGCATCGTCGATCTCGTGGAAAAACCGGCTCCGGCTCAGGCCCCGTCCCGATACGCCGTCATCGGACGCTACGTGCTGTCGCCGGAGATTTTTCCGATTCTCGAACGGACGAGCCCCGGCAAGAACCGCGAAATTCAACTGACGGATGCGCTCCGGCAGCTCGTGCGGGAAGCTCCCAGCTACGCCAAGGAAATCGTCGGGCAGCGACACGACGCCGGCGACAAGCTGGGATTTCTCCAGGCCACCGTCGAGTTTGCGCTGAAAAGCCCGACGCTGGGGCGGCCGTTTGCCGCCTATCTCAAACAGGTGGCCCGGCGATAGTCCGCACCGGCGGCACGCCGTCCACCCTCAACCGTCACGAGGCCATGTCCATGTCAGCCGAATCCAACGAACGCGAGACGCCGCAGGCGGAGATTCCGGATCAGTTGCCCCTCCTGCCGGTGCGGGACATCGTCGTTTTCCCCTATATGGTCCTGCCGCTGTTCGTCGGCCGGGAGATGTCCATCAAGGCGATCGAAGCGGCCTTGGCGGGCAACCGGATGATCTTTCTGGCGACCCAAAAGGCACTCGATGTGGAGAACCCCTCGCCGGACGACATCCACGCCGTCGGTACGGTCGGCATCATCATGCGCATGCTCAAGCTGCCCGACGAACGCATCAAGATCCTCGTCCAGGGGCTCGCCAAAGCCAAGGCGGTCGAATACATCCAGACCGATCCCTACTACTCCGTCCGCATCGTCAAGATTCTGGACGCCAAGGCCGCTCCCTCGCCGCTCGAGTCCGAGGCGGTCCTGCGGACGGTCAAGGAGCAGCTCGAACGCATCGTCGGTCTGGGCAAGGTCCTGATGCCGGACGTGATGGTCGTCATTGAAAACCTGGACGACCCGGGCCGTCTGGCCGACATGATCGTCTCAAACCTCGGCCTCAAGGTGGAGATCACGCAGAGCGTCCTGGAAATCGAGCATCCGCTCGTCCGGCTCAAGCGGGTCAGCGAGATTCTGGCCAAGGAAATCGACGTCCTCTCGATGCAGCAGAAAATCCAGCAGCAGGCCAAGGGGGAGATGGACAAAACGCAGCGCGAGTACTTCCTGCGCGAACAGCTCAAGGCCATCCAGAAGGAACTGGGCGAGCTGGACGAGCGGGCCGAGGAGGCCGCCGAGTTCCGCACGCGCATCAAAGACGCGAAGATGCCAGAGAAAGTCTTGAAAGAGTGCGAGAAACAACTCAAGCGCCTCGAAAAAATGCACCCCGATACGGCCGAATCCGCCACCGTCCGGACCTATCTCGAATGGATGGTGGACCTGCCGTGGAGTAAACGCTCCAAGGACAATCTGGACATCAAGGCCGCGGCCAAGGTCCTGGACGAAGACCATTACGATCTGGAGAAGGTCAAGGAGCGCATTCTCGAGTACCTCGCGGTCCGCAAGTTAAAAGAGAAAATGAAGGGCCCCATCCTCTGCTTTGTCGGACCGCCGGGAGTCGGCAAAACATCGCTGGGCAAATCCATCGCGCGCGCGCTGGGACGGGAGTTCGTCCGGATCAGCCTCGGCGGCGTCCGCGACGAAGCCGAGATCCGCGGCCACCGCCGGACCTACGTCGGCGCCCTGCCCGGCCGCATCCTCCAGGGCATCAAGCAAGCCGGCACCGGCAATCCCGTCTTCATGATGGACGAGATCGACAAGGTCGGCGCGGATTTCCGGGGCGATCCCTCGGCCGCTCTGCTG
>JBGPNZ010000257.1:0-3500 GCA_041487795.1 Nitrospiraceae bacterium | reverse complement strand
TGGTGAGATTCGAACAGGCCGAGCTGGAGCTCTTCAGCCTTTGTAAACGGAATGGGATATTGTTCGGTAAAACAGGCGCTGCAATATCGAGTAGGCGTGACCGGAGAGGCTTTCAGCATGCCTTCGAGACTCAGGTACGCCAGGCTATCCGCCGTGATGTACTTTTTGATTTCCTGCAGTTTGTGATCGGAGGCAATCAGTTCCTTCTTGGTCGGCGTATCAATGCCGTAGAAGCAGGGCGAGATGATGGGCGGCGAGCTGATCCGCATGTGCACTTCTTTTGCCCCTGCATGGCGGATCATCTTCACGATCTTCCGGCTGGTCGTGCCGCGCACCATGGAATCATCCACCACCACCACCCGCTTGCCCTTGAGAATGTCCGGCACCGCGTTGAGCTTCACTTTCACGCCGAAGTGGCGGATCTGTTGTTCCGGCTCAATGAACGTCCGGCCGACATAATGGTTGCGGATCAAGCCGGTTTCGAACGGAATCCCCGCGCCTTCGGCAAATCCCAGCGCGGCTGGCACGCCGGAGTCCGGCACGGCGATCACGACGTCCGCCGACACCTTGGATTCCTTGGCCAATTGCCGCCCGTACGCTTTCCGCGTCGCATAGACCGTGTTGTCACCGTAAATCTTGCTGTCGGGCCGTGCGAAGTAGACGTACTCGAACACGCACATGGCCTCGCGCGTCTTGGAAAATGGCTTGAGCGAGGTCAGCCCGCGGTGGTCGAGCACCACCAACTCGCCGGGCTCGATGTCCCGCACATATTCCCCGCCGATCAGATCGAACGCGCAGGTTTCCGACGCCACGACCCAACTGCCCTTGACCTGGCCGAGGCAGAGCGGCCGCAGCCCGTACGAGTCCCGCGCGGCGATGACGCCCTGATCCGTGAGGATCGCAAGCGAGAAGGCCCCCCGCACCTGGCTCAACGCATCCACGATGCGCGCGAGCAGCGTGTCGGCACGGGAATGGGCGATCAGATGGATGATGACTTCGCTATCTGTGGTGGACTGGAAGATCGCGCCGTAGGCTTCCAGCTCGCTCCGGAGCATTTGCGCGTTTATTAAATTTCCGTTGTGCGCCAGCGCCAGGTTGCCGAAAGCGAAATTGACCGTCAGCGGCTGAACGTTTCTGAGTCCTCCGCCGCCGGCCGTGGAGTAGCGGTTATGGCCGATTGCCATGTGGCCGTGCAGCCGCTTGATCGTCGATTTGGTATAAATGTCGGCGACGAGCCCGAGCCCCTTTTCGGCGTGGAAATGCTCGCCGTCTGAGGCGGCGATGCCGGAGCCTTCCTGCCCGCGATGTTGGAGGGCATAGAGCCCCAGGTAGGTGATGTTCGCCGCTTCCTTATGGCCGTAAATGCCGAAGACCGCGCATTCATCGTGGAATTTGTCTGGAGTAATGAACTGAGGACGTGACGCACGCTCCTTGGAGCGTGGAGCCATCGGAAGCTCTTTTCGGGTGCGGCCCATGACCCTAGTCCCTCACGCCTGATTGAGCGCCCGTTCGAGGCTGTTTCCCCATCGATCTAACAGGGTTTTCAACTCTGCGTCAACCCGACAGGCAGAAGCCTGCTTGCTCGCTTCGACGTCGATGACCAGCCGCTCGCCGCCGACAGTCCCGATCTTCGCCGCCGGCACGCCCATGGCCTGGGCAATCGTCAGAACCTTATCGGCAGAATCAGCCTTCACCGAGAGCACCACCCGCGACTGGCTTTCACCGAAGAGCAGCGCATCCCGTCGAATCGTATAACCAGCTAATCGTACCACAGCACCGAGCGGTTGTGTTGGAACCGACACGCAACATTCGGCCAGTGCGACGGCTAATCCACCATCCGAACAATCGTGCGCCGACTGAACGAGCCCCTCGCGAATAAGTTTCAACGTGCAGGCATGGAGCGCTTTTTCTGTGTCCAGGTTCAGATACGGCGGCTCGCCCTGTTCGCGGTGATGGATCACGCGCAGGTATTCCGTCCCGCCCACATCTTCCCGCGTCGCTCCGAGCAGGACGATCGCATCCCCGGCCTGCTTGAACCATTGGGTCATGGCCTTGTCGGCCTCTTCGATCAGCCCGACCATGCCGATGATCGGCGTGGGATAGATGTTCAGCCCGTTCGTCTCGTTGTAGAAGCTCACGTTGCCGCTCACCACCGGCACGTTGAAAGCCTGGCAGGCGTCGGCGATGCCTTCCACCGAGAGGATGAACTGCCACATGACTTCAGGCCGCTCCGGATTACCGAAGTTCAGGCAGTCCGTGAGGCCGATCGGCTCGGCGCCCGAACAGACCAGATTCCGCGCCGCCTCCGCCACCGCGATCATGCCGCCCATATAAGGATGCAGCACGCAGTAGCGGCCGTTGCAGTCCGTCGTGATCGCCACTGCCTTGCTTGTCCCCTTGATCCGAAGTACCGCGGCATCCGAACCAGGCCGCACCATGCTGTTCGTCCGCACCATGTGGTCGTATTGCTGGTAGACCCACCGCTTGCTCGCGATCGTCGGCGCTTCGAGCAGCTCGAGCAGCGTGGCCGTATAGTCCTTCGGCTCCTTGAGCGCGTCGAGATTGAGCGCCTGGAGATATTCCTGATACGGCGGCGGGGCATTCGGACGCTCGTACTTCGGGCCGTCCTCGGCCAGCGCCTTGGCGGGAATTTCCGCCACCACCTTGCCTTGATCCTTCACGCGCAGGATGCCGTCGCCGGTGACGCGCCCCACCACCGCCGCATCGAGATCCCACTTGCGGCAGATGCGGAGGACTTCATCCTCTTTCCCCTGCTTCGCCACCATCAACATCCGCTCCTGCGATTCCGAGAGCATCAATTCATAGGGCGTCATGCCCGGCTCACGCCGCGGAACATGCGTCAGATCGAGCTCAAGACCATTGCCTGCGCGTGAGGCCATTTCGCAGGATGAACTTGTGAGGCCCGCCGCCCCCATGTCCTGGATGCCGACGAGCAGGTCCGTCTCCATCAGTTCGAGACAGGCTTCCAGGAGCAACTTCTCCGTGAAGGGATCGCCCACCTGCACGGTCGGCCGCTTGGACTCGGAGGCCTCATCGAAAGAATCCGAGGCCATCGTCGCCCCGTGAATGCCGTCCCGGCCGGTTTTGGAGCCGACATAGAGCACCGGATTGCCGACGCCCGCCGCCGTGCCCTTGAACAGGCGGTCCTTCTTCGCGATGCCAAGGCAGAACACATTCACCAGCGGATTATTTGAATAGATCTCGTTGAAAGCAATTTCACCGCCGACAGTCGGCACGCCCATGCAGTTGCCGTAGCCGGCGATCCCAGCCACGACGCCTTTGACCAGGTAGCGATTCTTGGGCCGATCCAGCAGGCCGAACCGGAGCGAATCCAGTAACGCGATCGGCCGCGCGCCCATCGTAAAGATGTCCCGCAGAATCCCGCCCACGCCGGTCGCCGCGCCCTGGTAGGGCTCAATGAACGAGGGATGGTTGTGGGATTCCATCTTGAAGACCGCGCAGAGGCCGTCGCCAATGTC
>JBGPNZ010000256.1:0-3518 GCA_041487795.1 Nitrospiraceae bacterium | reverse complement strand
TGCTCATCTTCTGGCCTTCGGCGTCACGGACCAGCGCATGGATGTAGACCTCTTTAAAGGGCGGTACGTTGTCCATGAACTTCAAACCCATCATGATCATACGGGCGACCCAGAAGAAGAGAATGTCGAGGCCGGTGACGAGCGTCGAGGTCGGGTAAAACTTTTTAAGGTCGGGCGTCTGCTCCGGCCAGCCGAGTGTGGAGAAGGGCCAGAGGGCGGACGAAAACCAGGTGTCGAGTACATCCGGGTCCTGGATAAAATCCTTCTGCTTGCAAGTCGGGCATTGTGCCGGCGCCGTTCGTCCGACTATCGGTTTAGCCGTGGCCAGAAAGGTGTAGGCGCGCTGCGAAGGAGTCGAGGAGGCGGCTTCCACCATCGCCGTGCGGCTGCACGACGTGCAATACCACGCCGGGATTCGGTGGCCCCACCAGATCTGCCGGGAGATGCACCAATCCTTAATATCCCGCATCCATCCAAGATAATTGTTCGTCCAGCTCTCGGGGACGATCCGGATTCGCCCGTCTTCAACGGCTCTGATAGCCGGCTCGGCCAACGGTTTGATTTTGACGAACCACTGCGGAGAGAGATACGGCTCCACGACCGTCTTGCAACGGTAGCACTTGCCGAGCGCCATCTTGTGATCTTCCGTTTTGACCAGCAGATCGCGCGCTTTGAGGGCCTGCTCGACTTTCGACCGGGCCTTGCCGACGGGCAGGTTTTGAATCTCGTTTGCGACGGCTTCTTCGACCGCGGCGGCCTTGAGACCCTTTAAGTCGAGTTGCGCGAGATGATTGAAGATCGCCAGGCGTGGAAGCTTGTGCCGTTCCCCGGCTTCGAAGTCGTTGAAGTCGTGCGCCGGGGTGATCTTGACCGCGCCGGTCCCGAATTCCAGATCCACCAGGATTGAATCGCCCACGATGGGAATCTCGCGCGTGGTCAGCGGCAGGCGGATCTTCTTGCCGATCAAATGACGATAACGGGGATCATCCGGATGGACTGCGACGGCCGTGTCGCCCAGCATCGTTTCAGGCCTGGTCGTGGCAACGATCAGCGTCGTGTTTGGATCGTCGGCCAGTGGATAGCGGATGTGGTACATCTTGCCCTTTGTATCTTCATGCTCAACTTCGATGTCTGAAAGGGCAGTGAGGCAACGCGGGCACCAGTTAATCAGCCGCTCGCCGCGATAGATGAGCCCGTCTTCGTAGAGCCGGACGAATACCTCGCGGACGGCTTTCGACAGTCCCTCGTCCATCGTAAAGCGTTCGCGGCTCCAGTCGCAGGAGGCGCCTAATCGTTTTAATTGCTGGATGATCGTGCCGCCGGATTGTCCTTTCCACGCCCATACCCGCTCGATGAATTTCTCGCGTCCGAGTTGCTCGCGTGAAGAACCCTCGGTTGACAGTTGGCGTTCCACGACGTTCTGCGTGGCGATGCCGGCATGGTCCATGCCGGGGACCCAGAGGGCATTGCGGCCCTGCATCCGGCGCCAACGGATCAGGATGTCTTGCAGGGTGTTGTTCAGCGCGTGGCCGATGTGGAGCGAGCCGGTAACGTTCGGCGGCGGGATGACAATAGTATAGGGCTCACCGGAGTGGGCGAGCAGAGCGTGAAAATAGCCCTTCTCGACCCAGTGCCGGTACCACCGGTCTTCGACCTGTTTCGGCTCGTAGATTTTTTCCAGTTGTTTGCCGGACATGTTCGCCTGAGGTAAAAGCTGGCGCGCATCGTAACATGCGATGTGGTGGCTCGCAAGGAGCCGGCGACGTAGCGATACGCGTGATTTTATGCTATACATCGTGCGTTCCACACTCAACTCGCACACAGAAAGGATTGAGACATGCCGCGGAGTCACATGAAGCGACGCAAGTTGAAGAAGAAGCACCGCAAGAATGTCCGGCGCATGAAAGCGCTGGTCAAAAAACGGCGGACGGAAGCGAAGGCCGCGGCAGCCAAGGCCAAGCGCAAATAACCCGCGTTAGCTGACAGGGTCGAGATGCGGGGTGAGAGATCTCGCCCTCGCACCACGAACCCCGCCATCATGTAGTTGTATTATGAGCGGCACCGGTCCCCCATCATCGCTTCGATTGCGCGGGCATACGCTGTTATGCCTGCAAGGCTTCCGCGGGGAAGGGTATAGCCCGGGTTTTACCGACAACCTGGCCGCCATTCATCGAAGCCTGGCTGAGAATCCCGATCATCCTGTTGAACTGGTGGAAGAACCGGATGCGGTCTGCGGGGCTTGCCCGCATCGGGCGCCTGCCGGTTGCACGTTAAACGGCAAGGGGTCGGAAGCGGGGATGCAGACGCAAGATCGGCACGTCTTGAAACGGCTGGGACTCGCAGCAGGCAACGTGGTGCGCTGGCGTGATGTGCTGGATCGCATTCGCGTCTCGATCAAGGGGAGCGACTTGCCGAATATCTGCGGGCAGTGCCGCTGGCTGCCGCTCGGGTATTGCAAGGAAGGGATCGATCGGTTGCGGTCATGAGCCGGATCAAGGTCATCTTTTTCGACGCGGCCGGCACGCTCTTTCATGTGAAGGGATCTGTCGCGGACATCTATCTGACCCATGCGGAGAAGTACGGAGTCAAGAAAACGCCGGAACTTCTGAGTTCGGTCAAGGCGGCGTTCGCGCGCGCCTTCGATGAGGCGCCGCCGCCGATCTTTGCCGTGAGCGATCCCAAAGAGATTAAACGCTGCGAGCGGCTCTGGTGGTTCGACGTCGTGCATAATGTCTGGTATCGAGCCGGGATGTTCGAGCAATTCGACGAGTACTTCGAGGAAGTTTTCGAGGCGTTCGGCGGGCCGTCTTATTGGACGCTCTACCCGGACACGCTGGGGGTGCTGAAGGGGCTGAAGGAGCAGGGGTACGAGCTTGGGATTATCTCGAATTTTGATTCGCGGCTGTTCAATGTGCTGCGTGGATTAGGCATTGCGAACCTTTTCGATACGATTACGATTTCCAGCCTGGCCCATGCGGCCAAACCGGCGTCCAAGATTTTTCAACTCGCGCTCGACAAGCATGCAATGGACCCGGACGATGCCGTCCATGTGGGGGACAGCCGCCGTGATGACGTGGATGGGGCTCGCAAGGCTGGCCTGCAGGCTGTGCTGATCGAACGAGAGTCTCAGCTTACGTCGTCGGCTTCGAACATTCCTGCCATTCAGACGCTTGAACAATTGCCCGCACTCATCTCCGCTCTGTAATCTAAGTCTTTTCCCAAGGATGTTCAAAAAGGCTGTTCAGCAAGGCCGCAGCGAGCGAGGGCCTGAGGCGTACTCTTTTCCGTACGTCGAAGGTCCGAGCGATGCGAGAACGATGCTGGCGGCCTTTTTCAACATCCGTTAGAGCAGGAGGGGGACGATGTCCTTGGCTCGTCCCTGCAACGCCACGTCCACGACGCCGGAGTCCGGCGTGGCGTCCAGGTTGATCTCAACGACGAAAGCGCCGGCCGACTTGGCGACCGGCGCAAACGATGCAGCGGGATAGACGATGCCGGATGTGCCGATGATCAGCAAC
>JBGPNZ010000255.1:0-3527 GCA_041487795.1 Nitrospiraceae bacterium | reverse complement strand
CGTCATCCACGTAACTTGAGTTGGGATAGCCGGCCAGAAACGTTTTGAGCGCGGCGGCGGCGGCGTCGTATTGGTGTGTCTCGATCAGCGCCTGGGCCTGCTCGACCATGATCTGCGCGGCGCGCTCGCTTTGCGGGCTGGGCTGTTCCGTTTGCGCGAAGGCGACCTCGCCTGCGCTGATGGGTATGAACACAGAGACGAAGAGAAACAGGGAGGCGGCGTGTCGCTGTAGGCCAGCAGGATTCGGCATCGGTGGTGCAGCAGACGTTTATCCGACTGCGAAGGCACTATACGAAGGCTTGCACGAACGTGTCAAGGTCGCACGAAGGTGCTAGCGGACAAGGCTGCAGACTGACAAGTTAACAAGCGGGCAAGTGAAGAAGAGAGCAAACTGAAAAGAGGAGACATCCTTGTGCTGACTCATCACTTGTCAGCTTGTGGCTTGTTCGCTTGTCAGCTCATGCGGCCTTCGCTATAGTCACGCCGACCCATGGATACGCTCGCGCTCATTGACCGTTACCTCAGCGAACTGCGGATCGAAGGCGGGGTATCGCGCAACACGTTCGAGAGCTATCGGAACGATCTGGGAAAGTTCCAGGCGTTTCTCAAGACTCAGCGCATCCGTGATCTTGCGCGCGTGTCGCAGCGCACGGTGTCGGCCTTCGTCGGACAGCTGTCGCAATGCAAACTCTCACCGGCCTCGATCGCCCGATGCGTATCGGCCTTGCGCGGCTTCTACCGCTTTCTGTGCCACGAGCGCATGGTCAGAGAGAATCCCACGACGGATGTGACGACGCCGCGGCCCTGGCTCCGGCTTCCCAAGATACTATCGGCGGATGAGATTGACCGGTTGCTCCGGGTCGCGGCAGGAAAGAAACCGGAAGACCTCCGCGATGCCGCGATGCTCGAGCTGCTGTATGCCACGGGGCTGCGTGTCTCGGAATTGGTCGGGCTCGAGCAGATGCGGCTCAATCTGGAAGTCGGATATGTGCTCGTCAGCGGCAAGGGCAACAAGCAGCGGGTGGTGCCGATGGGAGAGCCGGCGCGGCGCAAACTCGAAACCTATTTGGCAGGCGCGCGTTCGACACTTCTGAAGGGGCGGACCTCGCCGCACGTATTCGTCACGCGGCGCGGTGGACAATTGACGCGGCAAGGATTCTGGAAGCTGCTCCGCGCGCGCGCGCGGCAGGCACGCATCGCGAAACCGATCTCTCCGCACATGCTGCGGCATTCCTTTGCCACGCACCTGCTGGATCACGGCGCGGATCTGCGGTCCGTCCAGGCGATGCTCGGCCATGCCGACATTTCGACCACCCAGATCTACACCCATGTCGAGCGGACCCGCCTCAAGCAGCTGCATCACGATTTTTTCCCCCGCAAGGCGCGTCGCGTTCGAAGACGTGATCCGTGAAACGTGATCCGTGATGTGTCATCGGCAAGCAGGACAGCGCGACAGGCGCGATGCGCGGGAACTCGCAAGAAACGTTTCGCGCTCGGCTCGCCTTCCTCGCCGTCTCGCGTGCAGGTATCGCTCATCGCGCATCACTCATTACGGATCGCGCGATTCGCGTGGTTGACTTCCCTCAGGGGCCTTGATACCATCCGCAAGTACTCGGCAATTTTGAACATTCGGGCGGATAGCTCAATTGGTAGAGCGCTGCCCTTACAAGGCAGAGGTCACAGGTTCGATCCCTGTTCCGCCTACCAACATTGACCTTCACAACTCGATTCTCAGCGGGGCCGTCGTTCAGCCTGGTTAGGACGCCAGATTGTCAATCTGGAGGTCGCGGGTTCAAATCCCGTCGGCCCCGCCATTATTTCCGATTGAAGACGTGATGTGTGTCGTCGCGCCGCCGTCAGGCGGCGCGATTGTATGTAGGGGGCTGTGATGCCATCCGGTGCCATGGGAGCGGTTGCGTCGCTCGGAGTCGTGTCCAAGCTCGTGCTGTTCGTCTTGTTCGTCTTTTCCGTCGTCTCGTGGGCCATCATCATCGCGAAATGGAGAGCCTCCAGTGTATCGGACCGCGAGGAGCAGCGGTTTCTGAGCGTCTATGCGAAGACGCAGGATCGGGACGAGCTACGGCGCCAAGCCCGCCGTCTGACGGCCAGTCCGAGTGCGATCGTCTTCCTCGGCATTATGGACCGCCTGGCGCCTGACCGTGACGGCGAGGCAGCCGGACGCCGGGGAGAATCGGAGGAGCCGCCGATGCCGGATCGGCAGTATCTCGATCGTGTTATCGGACACGTCATGCAAGGCCAAATTTCGAGGCAGGAAGCGTACCTGCCGTTTTTGGCGACCACGGGAAACATCACACCGTTTATCGGATTGCTGGGGACGGTGCTCGGAATCATCGACGCCTTCCAGGAGATCGGGAAAATGGGCACCGCCAGCATCGCTGCAGTGGCCCCCGGCGTGGCGGAGGCGCTGGTCGCCACAGCGGCTGGCCTGCTGACGGCCATTCCCGCCGTGATCGCCTACAATTATTTTCTGACGCGGATTCGCAAGTCGGTCTTTCGCGCCGAATCGTTCAGCATCGAATTCATGAACGCGCTGCCGGGTCGCGCGAAACACGCGGGGTCCCGCACATGATGTTCGATACCCGGCGCCGCCGGTTCCTCGCCGAGATCAACATTATTCCCCTGGTGGACGTCGTCCTCGTCCTGTTGATCATTTTCATGGTCACGGCTCCGATGCTCTATCGAGGGATGGACATTAATCTCCCGACGTCCCAAAGCAATACGATCAAACCGGAAGAGCGGCTGGTCCTGACCATCGAACGGGATCAGAAGGTCTATCTGGATAAGGATCAGTTGAGCTTGGAGCAACTCGAGTTCAAGTTGAAGCAAGCCAAGCAGCACAATGCGGACGTCTCCATTTATCTGCGGGCCGACCGCGCGGTGCCGTATGGCACGGTGGTGCGGGTGATGGATGAGATCAAGCGGGCCGGAATTGAAAAGCTGGGAATGGTGACGGATCCCGTTCCCGGCGCGAAGGCGCAGGAAGAACGTGTTCAGTAACGGAGCGACAGCTCATTAATAATTAGGATGTTCAAAAAGGCTGCTCCGCAAGGCCGCAGCGAGCGAAGCTCCGAGGCGTACTTTTTTTGGTACGTTGAGGAGCCGAGCGATGCGAGAACGACGCGGGCGACCTTTTTCAACATCCGCTAGAAACGTATGACGGCGGTCTACCCGACATGGCTTGATTCAGATGAGGCGGCGTCCTCGCTTGCGCCGGTCAAGCGCATGCTGGCTGTGTCGCTGGCTGTGCATCTCCTGTTTCTCGCGCTGATGACAGGCATCCGGTTCACGCCGAAAGTCGAGCGGCTGCAGGCCACGCAGGTGACGCTGGTCAGCCTGCCTCAGGTTCAGCCGGGAGCCGCGCCCCCGCCGCCGGTGGAAGAGGCGCCCCCGCCGTCTCCCAAGCCGGCCGCGCCTCCAGCGAGAGCGAGCGCTCCGATTGCCGCGAAAGTTCCGGTGATGCCGTCGATCAAGGAAAATGTCACGATAAAGGCCGCGGATAACCGGCT
>JBGPNZ010000254.1:0-3542 GCA_041487795.1 Nitrospiraceae bacterium | reverse complement strand
GATGAACCGACGGTCTTTCTCGATCTTCGCCATCAAGTCGATATCTGCACAATCCTGCGCCGGCTCAACCGGGAGCAGGGGCTGACGGTCGTGCTGGTTTCGCATGATTTGAATCTGGCGAGCCAGTCCTGCGATCGCCTGTTGTTGTTGCAGGAAGGGGCCTTGATCCGGCTTGGCGTGCCGTCGGCAGTCCTGCAGCCGGAGGTCATCGAATCGGTCTATCGCTGCCCGGTGCTGATAGACCGCCATCCGGCGTCCGGCGTGCCGCGCGTGACGTTGCCGTAAGGCATGAATGTACAGCGAGAGGGGCTTGTGCCCGGCCGCTCGTTGGTTGCATGAGGGGGCATATCACATTCTGTGGGAGTTGATCGGAAGAGGTCGATAGCGACGGGGAAGATGGTGCAAAGCCATCACGGTACCGCCACTGTAAGCGGGGAGTGACTCTGCACAAGAGCCACTGTGTGCTTTGGCACATGGGAAGGCGCAGAGCCGTAGCGATCCGCGAGTCAGGAGACCCGGCTGTCGGACAATTCTACTGATCCCTTCGAGTCCAAGGGAGGTAGTGTCATGGTTCGTATTGCGTTGAGTGTTGGCAGTATCTGTGTTGCGTTCCTTGGTTTACTCTTCACCCCGCCGGTTCACGCCGACCAACAGGAAGATGTCCAGGTCAAAGACGTGGTGGTGTCCAGTACCCGGTTGCCGGACGCCCCGGTAGATGCCCGTACCTTGCCGGCCAAAGTGACTGTCATTACAGCCGAAGACATTAAGAAGTCCGGCGCCAAAACCGTCCAGGAAGCCATCCAATGGGCGACCGGTATCGTCATGTACGATCAGGTCGGCAATGCGTTCCAGCAGACCATCGATTTGCGCGGCTTCAACGGGCAGCCGGTTCAAGCCACCAGCGTCTTCGTGGATGGCATGCGGATGAACGAACCGGACTTCAATACCGTCAACTTCGACCTGATTCCCTATGAAACGATCGAGCGGATCGAAATCATTCCGGGCGCTGCCGCCATCTACGGCAAGAATGCAATGGGCGGCGTGATCAACATTATTACGAAGCGAGGCGGTGAGAAGCGCAAAACAGCGGTGGAAACCATGTACGGGAGCTTCCAGCGTGAGCGGTATACGCTGAACACCAGCGGGCCGATCGGCAAGCAGCTCGATTACTACGCGAATTTCAGCCGCGAGACGGAACAGGGCTTTCGCAGGGAGTCTGATGCCCGCATCTCGAGATTTTTCGGCAAAATGGGGTATCGGCCGACTGACGACACGGATGTCACGCTGTCGTATACCTATGTCAAGGATAAGATTTTTCAGGCCGGGACACTTCCGATCAGTGAATGGGCGATCAATCCCACGCGGAACTTTACACCCGGGGATTTTTTCGACAGCGAAACGAACGTCTTGCGACTGACCGGACGTCAAAAGCTGCCGATGGGATTTTCGCTCAACGTGAACGGTTTCTACCGGCGGCTGGGGCAGGAGCAATTCACAAGAAGTCAGCCGTTCTGCGCCGTTGTCTTTTGTCCGGACATTCCGACTGCACAAAACCTTGTCGAGACGGAATCGCGTGGCGGAGTCGTGCAGCTCACGCACGAAGTGTCGTCGGGAGGCATGCGTAACGCGATGGTTCTTGGAAGCGAGTTGACGCGAAACGACTTTGGAAATCGCCGCCGTTTTGTTGCAGGCGCGTTTAGTGGAAACGGCATCGGATCAACGGACGAAGATATCGTCGGTTTCTATGCGCAGGACACTCTCTACCTGACACCTCAACTGATCGTGAATGCCGGTGTCAGGTATGATCGGAATGAGATCGAGTTTTTGGACAATCTCAATACCCTGAACAGCGGGGCCAAGGTATTCAGCCGGACCAATCCCAGGGCCGGGCTGACCTATCTGGCGACGCCGGACACCAGCGTCTACTTCCATTACAGTCAGGGATTCCGAGCGCCGACGTTTAACGAGCTCTTCTCGCTCGGCCAGCTGTTCGGCTCGAACGCGAACCTCAGGCCGGTTCGTTCCAAAAACTATGAGGTCGGTGTGAAGACCAAGGTGGGTACATGGGGAGAGGCGGCCGTGACGCTGTTTCATGCCGACGTCAGAAATGAGATTCTTCAGGTATGCGGCGATCCGTTCACCTGCGGTGCCACGACATTCGCTTCCAATCAGAATATCGAAAAGTCGAGGCGCCGGGGGATCGAGACCACGTTCAAGGCAAGGTACAACCAGTATTTTGACGGGGTCGTCAATTACACGTTCACGGAGGCGACGATTCAGAGCGATCTGACGCTGAATCCGTTTTTTTTCGACGCCTTTGGTAGCACCCCGTACGTGCAGCAGGTCAAAAAGGGTTCAAGTTTTCCGCTGGTCCCCAAGAACCGGTTGAGTGTGACGGGAAATTATCATCCGGTTGAGGGATGGACCGTCTCGTTGATGGGTCTCTACGTGAGTACCCAGTTTCATTTGAACGACGAACAGAATACGCAGCCGCGCCTGCCCGGCTATTTTGTTCTCAACAGCCGCGTGTCCTATGAGCGACCGGTGCAGGGCGGTATATTGGGCGGGTTTTTGATGCTCAACAATATGCTGGATCAAAATTACTCCACATCGGGTATTATCGCCGCCAACAATCTCACCGGAAACGGGGCTGTCGAGCGGTTTGTCATGCCGTCTCCGGGGATGGCGATTTACGGAGGACTCAGTTTCAAGTTTGAAGGGTTTTAATCCGCTGGTTCAGTACGGTCATGAAGAAACGAAAAGGATTGCGGATCACCACAGTCTACACGCGCACCGGCGATGCGGGGAAAACCCGCCTCGCCGGGGGCCAGCAGGTCTGGAAGGACGACCTGCGGGTCGAGGCTTATGGGACGGTGGATGAGCTGAACGCTGCAGTCGGTGTGGTTCGGGCATTTCACGCCGGCGAACGCGGGCGTGGTACGGGTACGGCGAAGCTGGACGTAGAGCTGAGGTGGATTCAAAACAAGCTGTTCGATCTGGGTGGTCTTCTGGCAACGACTCCGGGGCAGGTGTTTCCGAATATGCCGCGGGTGACGGAGCAGGATGTGCGGCGGCTCGAATATCTCATTGATCGTTGCCAGAAGGACCTGCCTCCGCTGAAGGAGTTTATCCTACCGGGCGGGGGCCGGGTGCCGAGCTTGCTGCATCAGGCGCGGACCATCTGCCGGCGGGCGGAGCGTGTCTGCGTGCGATTGTCGCGTCAGGAGGAAGTGGACGGCATCCTGATCACTTTCCTTAACCGGTTGAGCGATGCACTGTTTGTGCTGGCGCGTTCGGTGGGGAAGCTCAACCGGGAACCGGAGCGCTTCTGGAAACGCGAAACGTGAGGCAGGACATGTTAGCCCGCATTATTCATGACGGCTTCTACTGCAACCGCCGATACGCCGCTACGACAAGCCTGGCCGCTGGCTTGGCGCGTCCAGGCGGGCGGGCTCGCCGCTCGGTCGGTCACCAGCCTGTGCAAGGCTGCCTCCCTTCCTCGCGGCTCCACGCGCCCGTCTCGCCAGGCGTCTCAGCGGTTT
>JBGPNZ010000253.1:0-3544 GCA_041487795.1 Nitrospiraceae bacterium | reverse complement strand
TGGTGGGCCGTGTAGGGGTCGAACCTACGGCCCGCTGATTAAGAGTCAGCTGCTCTACCAACTGAGCTAACGGCCCCACCGAATCGGAAAGAAGGTTGAGGTTCAGGCTAAGGTTGAGACTGGGACGTGCAAACAAGCAACGCTCTGCGCTCAACCTTAACCTCAGCCTCAGCCTGTCTTTCGCGTTGGCGCGCCTGACAGGATTTGAACCTGTGGCCCCTAGCTCCGGAGGCTAGTGCTCTATCCGCTGAGCTACAGGCGCGTCCTGTGCAAGGTCAGAAACCTTACCATACCCTTCGCACGCTGTCTAGCGCGGTCCGGGCTCCTGTCGAGGGGTGCGACGTATGAAAGTGAACGAAGAGTTGCCGGTCAGTGGGCGACGAGCGGGCCGTCCGATGGCTCTTCGTAATCGAGCTCGACGATCAGCTCGCCCTTGGGGGAGAAAAATCCCTGCCCGTCCATTTGAACCATGCCGTTGCAATTGTCCTGAAAGAATTCGAGGACCCAGCCGTTGAAATCGTATCCGGCGTCGGTCATGTCGGCTTTGGCCAGACGGGTCGTGACGAGGAACCGGGCGTCGGCGACGCATTGCCGGACGACCTGCGCCTCGACGTCGTCGAATGCCGACAGCCGGTCCAGATAATATTGTCGCTCCTGCTCGAACGCGTCCTTGTACGATCCCCGGTCGCGCGCGCAGATGACCTCGATCGGCTTGTGTTCGCGGCTGTAGCCGAGCGAGATGTGCACCCAGGCCCACTCGTCCAGCGCCGCAGGGTCGATCTTGGGGACGAGCGGAACCTGGCCTTTCGATTTCAGAAAATCCAGCAGAAGCCGCAACGGGGGAGAGTTCTCGCGCAAGCAGAACACGCGCGTATAGAGAAACTCCTTCTGCGCGCCTTCTTGGGGGGACGGAGGAGTCGGCAGAATGGGAAGTTCTTTTGCCACGGGATGCCTCTCGCCGGCCGCGCGGAATGCGATGGCCGCTTCCGTCAGCGGATGTTCCGTACTGTACTCCGCGCGCACGAGCGACTGCAAGATTGTGTGCTCGATGACGCGCGGTTTCCGCGCCGAATGCGCGTTTTTGTGATTGACAGGGTAGACCCTGTTCGGTACACTCCCGACCGATTTTCAGATCGGTCATGCGAATTTGATCTCAGCCGGTTCGAGAATTCTACAAGAGCTCTAATCGATCACGTCGATCACAGTTGTGGGGTTCGCCCCAGAGAGATCCTACCGCAGTTCACCTTTTAGTCTTGTGAGGAGGTCTGTTCATGTCAAAATCGATGACAAAGTCCCAGGTTGCCGATCATTTGGCAGGTAAAGCCGGCATCACCAAGAAGGCGGCATCTGAGATCTTGGAAGAGCTGGCGAGCTTGGCATACAAACAAGCCAAGAATGTGTTTACGCTGCCCGGTATCGGCAAGCTGAAGTTGGCCAACCGCAAGGCCCGGATGGGACGCAACCCGCAGACGGGTGAGCCGATCCAGATCCCGGCCAAGCGCGTGGTCAAGTTCCGTGTGGCGAAAGCGGCCAAGGACGCCATCCTCGGCAAACGCTGAACCGCGCATCGCCTGAACAGGCGGAAGACGGAACACAACGGGGCCGGCTCTTGATGAGGGAGCCGGCCCCGTGTCTTTTCAGAGCGGGGACTGCCTACATCGGAGCCAGGCCGGTGCCGCCCATGCCGTCGTGGGCAACGAGCTTGATGGCGTCGCCGTCGTGCACGAGGGAGTCTTCGCTGGCGATCCGTTTGTTGATCGTGACCATCAGTTTCTTTTCTTTCATCAGTTGTCCGACGTGTTGGCGCAGGCGGGTTTGACGCCGGATCAACTGCTGGACTGAGACCGGCTCTGAAATTTCGCAGGCGAGGTCGCGCTCCCCGTCGTCGGTTTGCAGCTGGCCCATGAGGATAATGGTCACCATAGATAGTCAATGCTCCGCTTGGCTCCGGGGAGGACGGTTGACGGGCCAGGCCGGGTTTGGTAAGGACAGCCTATGCCTTCGCTGGACGTCCACGAACCGGAAATGCCGGATCTTCAGTTTGTCCTGATGGTCGTCGCGCTCTGCACGGCGGAGCTTCCATCTTTAAACATACCATACTCGCTGCGCGCAACCATTTTTGACCGCTGTTGGGCGCTGGCGCACGACGGCCCCCCGCCGGTGGATTCCAAAGAGCGGGTGTTGGATCTGCGTGGCGGCACGGAGGTGACGCTCGAAGCCTTGGCCGTGACGATCCGTGCCCAGCTGGCCGACGCCGGCATTTCGCAGTTGACCTGGGAACACCCGCCGAGCGAGCCGACCAGGACCAGTTCGCCCGAAGCCATGCCGCTGATCGAACGACTACAGCAACTGTATCCGGATCCGCCGGATATTGTCGACCCGCCCGGTTCAGCAGGCTGAAGGGCTGGGCGGCGGTCAGGTCTTCCCATAAATTTCAAAGAATGCGTCCACGCTCTGCTGCAGCCGCGCTTTGATTTCGTCCGGCGTTCCCGTAATGACGTGCAGAGCCATCCTGCCCTCGGAGCCGTCCGGCAGAGGCACGGGTACATGGGGGTGCGCCTGTTCCGCTCCCGTGCCTTCGTCAAGCCGCATGCCGTAGCACAAGGTATATTGCGGTGTGACCAGCGTCAGGTGTCCTTTCCGTCCAGCCATAAGAGGTTCCCTTTCTCAGCTCAGATCGAAATCCGTGCGCGCACCCTATCAAGAGCCGCCCTCACGGCGCAACAGACCTCGCCCGCATTATTCATGACGGCTTCTACTGCAACCGCCGATACGCCGCTACGACAAGCCTGGCCACTGGCTCGGCGCGTCCAGGCGGGCGGGCTCGCCGCTCGGTCGGTCAACAGCCTGTTCACGGTGGCTTCCCTTCCTCGCGGCTCCACGCGTCCGTCTCGCAAGGCGTCTCAGCGGTTTCGTCACGAACCCTCATGAAAATGCGGGCTATTCACTTTGAGACAGGGAACGACGTAAGATGAGGGCCGATTTGCCGGTCTGAATCAGGGAGCGGTCCAGTGAAATTCGTTGAAACGAAATTGCAAGGAGTCATCCTCGTCGAGTTGGACGTGTTCGAGGATCCGCGAGGATACTTTCTGGAAATGTACCATGCCGGCAAGCATGCGGATGGCGGGATTCGCGGCCCGTTTGTCCAGGATAATTTCTCGCATTCCGTGCGGGGCACGCTCCGGGGGCTGCACTATCAGTTGAAACACGCGCAAGGGAAACTGATGATGGCCCTGGAAGGCCGCATCTTCGACGTGGCGGTGGATATCCGGAAAGGGTCTCCGACCTTCAAGCAATGGGTCGGCGTCGAGCTATCCGGAGAGAACAAACGCCAGCTCTATGTCCCGCCCGGTTATGCGCACGGATTCTGCATCTTGAGCGACACGGCGGACGTTCTGTACAAATGCACGGACAGCTATTCGCCGAAAGATGAACGGGGGATTATCTGGAACGATCCGGCTCTCGCGATCACCTGGCCGATCGCCGATCCGCTGCTCTCCAAGAAGGACGGGGCCTACAC
The DNA here is from genome assembly GCA_041487795.1 of Nitrospiraceae bacterium. Lineage (GTDB taxonomy): Bacteria > Nitrospirota > Nitrospiria > Nitrospirales > Nitrospiraceae > 2-02-FULL-62-14. The sequence goes on along the minus strand of JBGPNZ010000253.1, from coordinate 24 downwards.
ACGTCTTTCCGAGATGGCTGACGA
>JBGPNZ010000252.1:0-3558 GCA_041487795.1 Nitrospiraceae bacterium | reverse complement strand
TCGACGAGCAGCAGGCACTCGCAGGCAAGGGGACGACGGAAGAGAGCGCATGACCTTCATTCAAGCAATAGTCGCGATCATCCTGCTCGGCATCTTCGGGGTGCTCATTTACCCGATGATCCACGAAGAGTGGCGCTATCAGCGCTGGAAGCATTCACACGCCCGTCGTCGCACTGGGGGCTCATGAGCGGATTCGCGGTTCTTCACGGCGATCCGTCGCACAAGGTCAGGTCGTTCGCTGATGAAATACTGGGCCGCCGTGAAGAGACCATCCGCAAGATGCGCAAGGCGCTCACGGGACTTGTGACTGATCTCTGCGAGCAGTTCGAGACGCTGAAGAACGACAAGCCACAACTACGGCTCGAATGCGTCCGCATCGCCGAGACGAAGTGGACGAAGGACGGGCATCTTCTGGTTCAACTCGGCTACGACCCGCAAGGCATCTATGACCTCGGCCCGCGCTATCACGTCGACGACCTGATTGCCGAAGTCGTCGATCACAGCGACAAGGCCAAGCCGCTCGCGAACGAGTTGGGTCAGTTCCTCGCCGCGCTCGTCGACCAGTTCTCCGTGCTCACGAAGCATCACTCGGTCGACTTGGGTGCGGTCGCGTTCGAGCACACGCGCTGGGTCGACGTGGGCACTGAGACCGAAGAGCACCTCGTCCTCGTCTTCGACATCAGGCATTACGGCTTCCCCCTCTGCTATCGAGAGGCACGATGGGACTAGCGCTTCGCTGTACGGCTGAAGCCGCCCCTGCATCGGGGAGCGCCCCGCTGCTCAGGGTCAAGACTGTCGTCAACGGGAAGGACTTCCCGCACGACGACACGGACAAGATTCCCGTGAAGGCGCTGCGTGACGACATCCAAAGGAAAATCGCCCTGAAGAAAGTCATGGGGCCTCAAGACCAGCAGGACGAAGGCGGGCCGGGTTCAGGTCGTCATCCAGAAGGAAGAGTGGGCGACCCGTCGGCCACCAAAAATCCCATGATGAAGAAGAAGGCCCCTGTTTATGCAGACAAGACGAGAACTACAATCATAGGGTGGGTTCACCCCACTGCTGGCTATGGTCAAGCCTCCAAGTTACATAAAGGAAAGCAAGTTGGGTTTGAGCGTGGCTCGCAGGGGTACGGCTGGGTTCCGAAAGAATCAGAAGAGTCAGAAGCCGTGCCGTCAAGTTTCGATGACGACCCGGCCGGAATGGACGACCTCCCCGACGACGTTTCCGATAGCGGTCTTGGCATGGGCGGCGACGACGACAACGAACCGACCGATACACCCGACACAGACCTCATGACGAAAGAAGAGACCAACTACCGCTACTCGGGTGACAAGGCGCAGTCGTGTGGTAGTTGCGCGCACTACGTCTACCCCGGTGCGTGTCACATCGTCGCCGGGCTCATTCGTGCCGTTGACGTGTGCGACGAGTTCGAGGCCGAGAATGGCCCGAGCGGTTTCGACTACGGCTGGAATCCTGATCAGGATAAGGGTGAGGAAGAGGCAGGCATGCCTCAGCCCGAGATGCAGGGCGGGCTCAAGCGGCTGCGTCAGAATCAGAACGTTGTCACTGCAACTGTTGTCGAAGGTCCGGCGTCATCGTACGGCATGGTCGCCAAGAACGCCGAAGAAGACGATCCTGATTTGGAGGTCACGCCGCCCGGTTTCGAGCCGGTCGTCAAGTCGCTCAAGGGAAAGAAAGGCATCGACAATCCGTGGGCTGTCGCGTGGGCCATGAAGGGCCGGGGCGTCAAGCCAGCGAAAGCCAAGAAGTCAGAATCAACAATCCAGCAGACCGCGATGAGGCTCGTTTTGGTGGAGGATGGCGATGCAGCCGCCAGCCCTTTCGTCACGGGAGGCCCCGGCAGCGGGCGACACGCGGGAGGCAAGTTTGCTCCTGAGCATCCTGAATCACCGGAGGACAAGCAGATTGCGGCGTTCACTCGGCGCGAGAAGCCGGGACAGCGTGCGCAGCGAGTCGCTGGAAAGAAAGTCGACCCCCAGCAGGCGCGGGCGATCCGTCGGGCATTCTCTGCTGAGAATCACCGGCCGGATTATGGCACGTTCGTCATCCCGCCCCTTGCGCCTGAGCAGAAGCACGCTGCGGAAGTCCGAGCCGTACTCGTCGAGTACAGCCCGGACCAAGCACGTGACGCGCACGGCAGGTTCTCTTCTGGTGGTGGAAAGAAAGGCGGCAGCGTGAAGAAAGACGCGCCGTCTCGACCGCTGAGTCCCGGCGCGCAGAAAGCGCAGCATGTCGCTCAGGTGCGCAAGGCGGTCATTGGGGCACGGATCAGCGACGAAAAGGCAAAGATCATCGCGGACAACTTGCGTAGGGCCGGTCTTCTGACCGAGGCTATCCTTGAGATGGAAGCCGCCCTTGCCCGAGAGACGGAAGGAGTCTTGGTTTGAGAAAGTAACAAGCACGTCCAGCCGCCCGGCCTGACGGCCATCATGCTGTGGCGGCGGCGAAAGCCGACAGAAAAGGCGGGTGTCTTCTGGGCCGCCCAGACCTCAGAAGCATCCGCCTTTTTCTGTTTGGACGGAACGACAAGACAAGGACATGACGACAGCGACAGAGGACAGGACAGTAGTAAAAATCGCGAAGCCTAGCGACGACAAGAGAATTACGTTCCGCGAAGTCACCTCGATGCGCTTCAAGGAAGCGTTCATCGAGCAGAAGACCGGCACGCCTATTGCCCGCGTCGTCATCATCACCGAGGGCTTGGGCAACCTGCGGGACAAAAACTTCTACGCGGCGAGCGCGGTCAAGTCCGCCTCTGAAGTCTTTCGGGGAAAGCAGTTTTACGTTAATCATCCGAGCAGCACGGAAGAGGAAAGCCGCCCAGAGCGTGACGTTCGCGACCTTGCCGGGTATTTCGTCGAGACCCAAGTCGGCACTGTCAAAGACCCCGACACGGGTGAGGTTCTGACGGCATGCTTCGCGACGCTGAAGTTTTCTACTGGTCAGGGAGGCCGTGACGCCTTCGAACAGGTCAAGACGGCGTTGCAGTACCAGAACGACTTCCCTGATTCCAAAGATGTTTACTGCGGCATCAGCATCAACGGTGGCGGTGTGTCACACCCCGGCGAGATCGACGGCATGGACGTGAACATGGTCACGGAGATTCAGGAAGCGTTCTCCGCAGACATTGTCACGAAGCCTGCTCGCGGGGGGAAGTTCCTTGCGCTCGTGCAAGAAGCGGCGAGCGCCGTAGCACGACGCTGGATGCGTGAGAAGACCTCGCGCACCAAGCGTATTAGCCGCGCTTCAATGCGCGAAAGGGGACACGACATGGCAACGGTGGTCGAGGGAAAGAAGAAGGTGAAGGAGGGCCAGCGCCCCGCTGACGGCAAGAAGAAGCCGGTGGTGAAGGCGCGTGAAGGGGCTCCGAAGATTGGCCCCAAGAAGATGAAGCGCGTTCAGGAGGCGCTGAAGAAGGCGCTCAAGGAAGTCAAGAGCGGCAAACTCTCGCTCTTCGGGATTCGTGCGATGGCCGAGGCCGCCACGATGACCGGCAAGAAGATGGGCATGCTCGCCGAGAAGTTGTCGAAGTTGCAG
>JBGPNZ010000251.1:0-3569 GCA_041487795.1 Nitrospiraceae bacterium | reverse complement strand
TCGAAAAACGGCTTGATGTGGGCGATATGGGCGGCGAAGACCTTGCGAAACAGGATCTCGCCCTTCTCGGTCAGTTTGATCTTGATGCAGCGGCGGTCACCGGCGACGGTTTCCCGCTTGATCAATCCCTTGACGACCAGCCGGTCCAGCACGCCGGTCAACGTGCCCTTGGTGACCAGCGTGGCGTTGGATAACTCGGCGCAGGTCATGCCGTCGGTGTCGCCTAAGGTGACGATGACATCGAACTGCGACGGGGTCAGTTTCAAGGACTTGATGTGCCGGCTGTCCTCCCGCCAAAAAGCCAGATAGGCCTCTACGAGCGGGCGCAGTACCTTGAGATAGGGATCGTCCTTGAGGTCGGGCAATTCCATAAGATGCATGATAGTCCTAGTTAGAATAAAGTGTCAATGTGCCGTCAGATGGAGTGTGCGTTGACGGGGTGCCGGCTACAACCTATGATGCGCGCTATGATCCACCGGACAGAAAAGGGCGAGATCAATCCGACGGTTGCGCTGCTAATCGTCGGTCTCGTCATCACCTGCGTCTGGATCTGGAAGCGCCTCACACCGGACATCCAGGATGTGATCGTCGAGCAGGCAGTGCCGCTGGCTGCGGTTGCGGCAGTGGTGTTGGCCGGTGTCTGGACTGCGGTTCGCAAGATTCGCCGTCGCAGGGAGATTCGGAGGGAGCGTGCGACGCTCCTGGCGCAGTTCCAGCGGGAATCCTCACCCGATAAACGCTTTGGCCTCGCCTGTGAGTTGGTCGAGCTGAACGAATATCGCCTGGAAGGGCTGGAGGCGGTGGGGAAGGATTTCCTGGAGATCTTCAGCCGGACGCTGAAGACGGCCGTCGGCGACAAGCAGCATCGGGTCCGCGGGATGGCGGCCAGCTATCTGAGCGTGTTGCAGGACCCTTCCGTCGTGCCCACCCTGATGACGGTACTCGACGACGACCATTGGTGGGTGCGGTCGCAGGCGGCATTGGGATTGGGACGGATGCAGGCGAGCGAAGCGAAGGCCAAGCTGGAATATTTGGCGAAAGAAGATTGGGATCAGACGGTGAGGAGCAGGTGCAGGGAAGCGTTGGAGAGAATTGAGTGAGATTGCGGTTTGGGCTCCTCCCTTGCTCGCAGAACGTGCACACGCGGAAGGACAGCGGCTGACGAAGGGCGAACTGCTCCGGCGTCGGCATGATGCGTTGACCTCTCACGGCCATCCACATCGTACTGTTGGCCGCTCGCCTCATCGGACCAGCAGAACGGCTCGCGGCGCCCCACAGCCCTTGACATCCCGCTCCCGCCATGCCGAACGCCTCCGAGTTCATCCCTTCCAGCCGCCAAGAAATAAAGATAGACGGGCGACAGGCCGCTTCCAAGCCTGTCGCCCTTAACGCTTCGCCACGTTCAGTGTGCTGCTCCGGTAGTTATTACCCTCAAAGGATTGTCCGCTTCTTCGCCGCCATCTGCCAGAAGTTGTACTCTGACCCCTGTAACTCACAGACTGTCTTGACCGTGCCTGAGCAGTAGGCGAGAATCCATTGCTCTTTGTTTCTTTGCTCCCAGCATTTCGTGTGCATGAAGATTCTAGATGAACGCGGAGTATGACGTGCGAATCTTTATCGATGAATCCGGGTCGTTCAGTACACCCAAAACAGAGAAGTGGTCTGTCTCTTGTATGGGGGCATTAGTTATTCCTGATTCAGTTTATGGCAAGGTGGTCGAGGACTTTGATGCACTGAAGCGTCTGTGGAGAGGTGACGGAATAGAAATCAAAGGGAAGGATCTTGGGGAAGGCGAGATTTCTAGCGTTATTCAGATGCTCAACAAATATGATGTGCTTTTCGAATCTACGACGATTGATATGGGGCTTCAGAATAAGGAGAAGATAAGTCAACACAAAGAAGCGCAGGTTAAAGCTATCACTGCAAATATCACTTCGGCCCACAAGCCCTCTTTGGTTAAAGACCTCGAAGCAATTCAAACTAGATTAAGGCAATTATCAGATCAGCTCTACGTTCAGTTCGTTCTCGGTTCAGCTCTGATTGCGAAAGTCATACAAAGTGCAACTCTATACTACGTTCAGCGAATGCCAGGTGAGCTGGGACGTTTCCTTTGGGTAATCGATGCCAAAGATGAAATTCTTACGCCCTATGAAGATCTTTGGCTAGATTTGGTTCGTCCAAACATAATGTCTAAGTCCTTCACGGAACCTCTCGCTATGTTGGAAGGTGCAGACTACTCTGCATTCCAAAAGTTTAGAAGGGTATTGCCGGAAGTGCCAGAATATCTACGGGGGATGATTCCGAATGAAAAGCCATTTGAGACTACAGACCTTCGTGAAATACTAAAAGAAGTTCAATTCAAGAAATCAGAGGAAGATCCCGGCCTTCAACTCGTCGACATTTTATCTAACGCTTTACGGCGTGCCATGAATGGAAATCTTGGCAGGCAAGGTTGGGAGATGCTTGGGTGCCTCATGGTTGGACCGGAGAAAGGGAAAAACGTCATTCTTATGGTAGACCTCACATCTGCTTCAGGTTGGGTTATGAAGAAAGGGCAGGTTCCGTACACCGCGGTTGCTGAATTGACGGACAAACTTGCTAAGCCGATGTTAAGCGCGGAATATCTGAGGCGGCATGGTTTGTGAAGCGGTGCAGGAACCGTTTTGGGGGAAGAAAATGGGGACATTCAAAGTTTGTAAGTCGATCACTATTGGAATAGCCCATTGAACGTGGCGAAGCGTTAAGGCGACAGGCTTGGAAGCGGCCTGTCGCCTTTCTATTTTTTATTTGTTGAGGACTCTCCTTCCCTCGAGCGGTGGCCCGGTCTCCCTTCAACTGCGCGCGTCCAACGAGGGCCTTCTGAGGCCGCGCGTTGCGCGAGCACGAAGGGAGACCGGGTCGCCAGCTCGTTCCCTGCCTCCGGTTGCGCGAGCAAGGGGAATAACCGGGCCACCCGTTTTTCAGGAGCTGATTATTTCGAGATCTGATCCAGCGCGCTGCGGTCCCGGGGGGTCATCCGGTAGCCCTTGTCGTAAAGCGTGCCCATGCTGGTCATGAGGCGTTCGAGGCCGCCGGACTTTCTGATGGAATCAAACGTCGTGGTCAGCGCCGCCACATGGGTCGAGGCGGGATGGCTTCCATCGTACGAGAGCCCAAATGATTCCATCATGTCTTGCAGTTCGGCGGTGTTGTAGCGCCCGTCGTCGTTGCGGTCGCCCACCAGCGCGAATTGGTAAAAGGTCAGACTCAGCGACAGTGCGGATTGCGTTGAGCTGAAATGTTCGCGCGCGGCCTCCAGACCACTGGGATAGCGGGCGGGACACTCCGATGTTTGGACGGCCGGACGAACAGTCGGCTGCCGGCCTGAAAAAACGATCCCCTCGGCCTTCGACTGGCCTGGTTTTCTCTGTTGCTTATAAAACCATTCAGTGCAGGTTTGCGCGTCGACAAAGCTTTGCTTGTCCCGATGAATCTGCCGTTCGATGTGTCCCGTGAATCCCTGAAAGACGTCCACGGATTGAGCCGTGACCGGGCCCGGCCACCACAGCCATAGGCCGGCCAACCATGCT
>JBGPNZ010000250.1:0-3582 GCA_041487795.1 Nitrospiraceae bacterium | reverse complement strand
GGTGCTGGTGCTCTACGATCTGCTGGGTCTGTTCGACGACGTCGCTCCGAAGTTCCTCAAGCCCTACGCGCATCTCAAGGCCGACGCGCTCCAGGCGCTCCGCCGATATAAAGAAGAAGTCGAACAGGGGAAGTATCCGACTGATGCCGAGAGTTATCACTAGCCGACTGCCGAAATAGCCTTCAGCGCGCATTTCTTACGATCACCGCCTCCGAGTTCCCGTCACATCTTCGGGCATATTTACCCGCGGTCGGGTTTGTGGTACCGTTGCGCCTCTTTGGGCGTACTGATCGTAGCTATTCCTAAGACGGAGGACCTATCATGGCGAAAATTGACGCATTCTTTAAACTCATGAACGAGCAGGGCGCGTCGGACCTGCACCTGGTTTCCGGCCAGCAGCCTATTTTGCGTGTGCGAGGCGAAATGGAGCGGGTGAAATTCGATGTCCTCAAGAACGACGAGCTCCGAGCCATGCTCTACGAGATTGCGCCGGAAGTAAAAATCAAGCAGTTTGAAGAGACCGGCGATGTGGACTTCGGCTACGAGATTCCAGGGTTGGCCCGGTATCGGGCCAATTTTTTCAATCAGAAGTACGGCTGTGCGGCCGTGTTTCGGCAGATCCCCACTAAAGTCTTGTCGGCCGAGCAGCTCGGGCTTCCGCCCATCCTGACGAAAGCAGCCATGCTGAAAAAGGGCTTGGTGCTGGTGACGGGTCCCACCGGCAGCGGGAAATCCACGACATTGGCCGGCATCATTGACTATGCGAACAAGAACCGTAAGGACCATATCATCACCGTCGAGGACCCCATCGAGTTTGTCCATGAGAGCCAGGGATGCATCGTGAATCACCGTGAGGTGGGGCTGCACACGAAGTCGTTCGGATCGGCGCTTCGCGGCGCGTTGCGAGAGGATCCCGATATCATTCTGGTCGGCGAGATGCGGGACCTGGAAACTATTCGTCTCGCGGTCGAGGCGGCGGCGACCGGCCACTTGGTGTTCGGTACGCTGCACACCACAAACGCGGCGAAGACGGTGGACCGCGTCATCGAAGTGTTCCCGGCTGAAGAGCAGGCGCAGATTCGCAACACCCTGTCCACCAGCCTCCGGATCGTCGTCGCGCAGAACCTCTTCAAGCGGGTGGATGTCAAGGGACGGTGCGCGGCGCTGGAGATCCTGGTGTGCAACAACGCCATCGCCAACCTGATCCGCGATGCAAAAACCTTCCAGATTCCCTCCGCGATGCAGACCGGCAAGAAGCTCGGCATGCAGACCCTGGACGACGCGATCCTGGAGCTGCTCAATAAGAAATGGATCGCGCCGGAGGAAGCGTATGAGAAAGCCATCGACAAGACTCGGTTTATACCGCTCTTGAAGACGCCGCCGGACGAACTGTCCTTCTGAGAGCCGTTGCGCCGTCGAGGGCCTGATCGCGAGCACTGTGCTGCAAGAGGAGCGCTGCCATGAGAAAAGCTGAAGTCGATCATATGCTGGACAAGATGCTCTTCACGTTCCAGAACGTGTCGGATCTCAATATTTCGTGCAACCGTCCCCTGCAGGTCGAGTCTTCCGGGCAATTGAGCAAGGTGCCGCTTGAGCCCGATATCGACTCGCTGACTCCTTTCCAGACCGAAGTCTTCGCGCTCAATCTCATCGGCAACGACCGGCGGCTGACCAAGAATTTGATCCAGCAGGGGTCCTGCGACAGCTCCTATTCGCTGGGCGACAAGGCTCGGTTCCGGGTCAACATCTTTTCGCAACGCGGCACGTATTCCATCATCTTGCGCAAACTGTCCACGGTCATTCCGACGATGAAGGAACTGGGGCTGCCCAAAGCGTTTTATGAGATGCCCAAGGAAAAAAACGGCATGATCCTCGTGACCGGTGGGACCGGCAGCGGTAAGTCCACGTCTCTGGCAGGGCTGTTGCGGGAGTTCAACGAAACCCAGGCGATTCACGTCGTCACGCTGGAAGATCCGGTCGAGTTCGTGCATCCCAACATGAAGGCGACGTTCAATCAGCGCGAGCTGGGGAGCGATTTCGACTCATTTGCCAACGGATTGCGGGCCGCCTTGCGCCAGGCGCCCAAAGTGATTCTGGTCGGCGAGATGCGGGATCGCGAAACCGTCGAGTTGGGCTTGAAAGCCTCCGAGACAGGCCACTTGGTGCTGAGCACCCTCCATACCGTGGATGCCGGCCAGACGATCAACCGCATCGTCGGCATGTTCGACCAGGCCGAAGAGAAACAGATCCGCCAGCGGCTGGCCTCGACGGTTCGCTGGATCGTCTCGCAGCGGCTCGTGCCAAAAATCGGCGGAGGACGGCTCGCCATCCATGACATTCTGGGGAATAACATTCGCGCGAAGGAATCCATTCTGAACGGAGAATCGGACGGGAAAACCTTTTATGAGATTCAGGAAGCCAGCGAGCCGTTCGGCATGCAGACGTTCGATCAGGCGCTCATCAAAGCGTTCAACGAAGGTCTGGTGACGCCGGAGACTGCGGAAATGTATTCGACGCGGAAAGCCATCGTGCAGCGCGGCATCGACCGGGTCAAGCAGACGCGCGGTGAGCAGGATCAAGGGATCGCGGGCCTCACAATCGATAAGGATTACGGGACGGGCAAGTTTCCGAAGGCCAAGTAAGTGGACTCGACATATCGTCGGGCCGCAACAGCGGGGGATCTATGAGCGAGACAACGGGTCAGACTCAGACGGGTGCAGCGGCACAATTGGAAGGCGATCCACGGTTTGCGTTAATCTGCCTGGCTGCGTCGCAGCAGCCGGCGCCCATCCAGGCGGCCTTGCAGGAACTGGGGTATACGGTGCACATGCCGGCCAAGCCGGAGGATGCGTTGGAGCAGATTGCGCAGAACCGGTACGAACTGGTGTTGATCCACGAAGCCTACGGCGGGTCGGTGGAGCAGAATCAGGTCTTGAAGGCGATCCAACCGATGGCGATGCCGTTACGACGACACATGTGCATTGGGTTGATCGGAGGACAGTGTAAAACGTTCGACCACACGATGGCCTTTTCCAAAAGCGTCAATTTCGTCGTGGCGGAGTCGGAACTCGGCACGATCAAGACGATCGCCCGCCGGGCCGTGACCGACAACGACCACTTCTATCGGGCCATGCGCGAAAGCTTGCGCGAAGCCGGCAAAGAATGAAACAGGTTGAGGTCAAGGCCAAGGTTAAGCTGCAACGACATCTCCCCTGATTCCCTCAACCTCAACCTAAGCCTTCCATCGCCGGTCAGGGGTATTTCGCTTCGATCGTGGAGGAGAGCCCTCCGCGCGAGGTGAATTCTCCGGTCACGATGGCCCAGACGGGACGGCAGGAGGCGACGACGTCTTGCAGGATGCGATTCACGGCATTCTCGTAAAAGATGCCGAGGTTCCGGTAGGCGTGGATGTACATCTTCAGGGACTTCAACTCCAGGCAAGTTTTATCCGGCATGTAGCGTAACCGGATGGTGCCGAAGTCGGGGAGGCCGGTCTTGGGGCAGATGGCGGTGTACTCGGGGATCGCGATCGTAATCTCGTAGCCCTTATACTGATTGGGCCAGGTTTCAATCCCGGGCAGT
>JBGPNZ010000249.1:0-3585 GCA_041487795.1 Nitrospiraceae bacterium | reverse complement strand
CGTGGACGGCACCGTGCTGGAGAAAACGGTCCGGACTACCATTGAAAGGCAAGCGGGGCGGCGGTCACATGAGGGCGGAACGATAGAAACCTCTTACCTCGTCGCCTTTCGTTTTTCGGCTTTGGGTGAAAACATCAGCGACACCGTGGAGGTGGACAAGGAAATATGGGACCGCTTACAGGAGCAAGGTCCGATCCGGGTGACGTACCTGCCTAATGAGCCGAAGATTCACCGTGTGGAGGGGCAGGACACCGAGTTCCAACTTTGGAAGCTTCTCCTGTGGCTGGCCGGTGGGGGACTGTTCCTGTACGCCGGCAAGCTCCTGCTGGCTGGCAAGCTCCAGTTAAGCTCTGCGTCTGAATCAGAGGATTAACTAATCTGAAAAAACCGGCGAGGTTTGCCGGGCACTCACTACCGGAGTAGCCCACTGAACGTGGCGAAGCGTTAAGGCGACAGGCTTGGAAGCGGCCTGTCGCCTTTCTATTTTTTTATTTGTCGGTGACGCTCCCTTCTCTCGAGTGCGGCTTGGTCTGCTCCGACTGCGCGCATCGAACGAGCACCCTTCTGAGGTGTGCGCGTTCTGCGAGCAAGGGAGGAGACCAAGCCGCAAGCTCGTTCACTCCGTCGCGCGTTGCGCGAGCAAGGGGAATAACCAGGCCACCCGCTGTCGGTCAATGGTGGTATTCCCCCGCCGTTTTCAACTACGATAGCTCATGGATCCTTCACAACTCACACCTGAGCAACTGAAGACGCTTGTCCGCGGCTTGGTTGATGACCGGCTGCGCGAACTGGTCGGAGACCCCGATCTGGGCCTGCAGCTTGGTGAGGCGCTCTGGACGCGTCTAAAGAATTCATTGACCTCGACGGAACGTGTCAGCGGTGACGAGGTCGCGGAGAAGCTTGGGTTAAACTGGTAACGCTTCATGCCCTGGTATCGCCTTGCCTGCAAACCGGATGTCATCGCCGATCTTGCCGCGCTGGACAAGGAACTGGCGCAACGATTGCTCGATAAGACCAAATGGCTGGCGTCCAACGTCGGAAATCTCCGCCACGAGCCGATTGCGCCGGACTTACCCGGTCTGGCCAAGTATGCGGTGGGGGATTGGCGTATTTTCTACACGGTTGACCGCACCGACAATATTCTCGACGTGCACGGCATTATCCATCGGAAGGCACTCGCCTAATGGTGCAGGCAGCGCTGATTGAACGGGAACTCGCCGCGGCCGAGGCCGCGTTGAAGGCAGCCAATGAAGGCAAGGCGCGCGTCTGTGCCCGGCGGGCCGTGGCCCTCGCCACCGAGGCGTGGCTGGCGCGTTTGCCTGTTCAGCGATGGGGCGGGGATGCGATGGAACATCTTCGCCAGATTCAGCAGGATTCGTCCTTCCCTCTCCCCATCCGCCAGGCGGCGGAGCGGTTGAGCACCCCGGTGACCCGGCAACAGACAGCCCCATTCACGGCCGATCCGATCGGTGACGCGAGGCTGATCATCGCGCACCTCAGCGCCAATCCTTCAGGGCAGGCGCCATGATTATCGGTATGGTATAAAGGCCATTATGGATCTTGACGCATTCCAGACGAAAGGAATGTTATGAGTGGACAACGATTGAAAGGAAAAGTGGCGATTGTCACGGGGGCTTCGCGTGGCATCGGGGCGGCCATTGCCGAGCACCTCGCGCGCGAGGGCGCGAGCGTGGTGGTCAATTACGTGGACAGCGCGGACAAGGCCAAGGCCGTCGTGCGCCGCATTGAAGGGGACGGCGCACGGGCGGCGGCGATTCAGGCCGATGTGGGCAAGTCGGCGGACGTGCAGCGCCTGTTCGACGAGAGCATCAAGCAATTTGGTAAGGTGGATATCCTCATCAACAATGCCGGCATCCCGCTCTACAAGATGGTCGCGGAAATCACCGAGAAGGAGTTCGACCATATCCTGGCGACGAACGTCAAAGGGGTCTTCCTCACCTGCAAGCAGGCGGCGCGGTGCATGCCGGACGACGGACGGATCGTCAACGTGTCCTCGTCGGTCACGGGATTGATGCTTTCCACCTACGTGGCCTATGCCGCGACGAAGGGAGCTGTGGAACAAATGACGCGGCACCTCGCGCACGAGCTCGGCCGGCGCGGCATCACGGTCAATACGGTGTCACCAGGGCCGACCGACACGGAACTCTTCGGTGAGGGCAAGACCGAAGCCCATAAGCAGGAGTTCTCGCGGATGGCTGCGCTCGGCCGCCTGGGCGAGCCCACCGACATCGCCGACGTCGTGACCTTTCTTGTCACCGACGATGCGCGCTGGATCACCGGCCAGAACATCCGCGTGAACGGCGGGTTCATCTGAGACTGGGAAATGGACTCATGACTCCGGAACCGGTTACTCGCATCAAGACCAATGCGCCGAGCCCCTACCAGCTCACGGCCATCCATCAGGATACCCACGACACGAAGACGTTCCGCTTCGACCTGCCTGCCAACGCGACGCTGGATATGCTGCCCGGTGATCATCTCTACGTCCACGCGACGATCAACGGGAAGACGGTGAAACGTCCGTACACCCCCTCGTCGCTGCCTAGTGCCAGCGGCTACTTCGAGTTGACGGTCAAGCGCTACGAGACCGGCGTGATTTCGAAGTACCTCCACGATCAGCGGATCGGAGACACCGTGCTCATGAGCGGGCCCAAGCAGGGCGGCCGTTGGGTGGATGGCATGGCGAAACGGGTGGGGTTCGTCGCCGGAGGCACCGGCATCACGCCGATGATCTCCATTATCCGCTGGATTCTCACGAAGCGCCTGGCGGTGGACCTGTTCCTGATCTTTGCCAACAAGGCCGAAGTGGACATTATTTTCCGGGACGAGTGGGAACGGGATGTTCGCGAACACTCCAACTTCCATTGTTATCATGTGCTGGAGCAGCCGCCTGCGGGGTGGTCGCAGGGAACCGGACGGATCACCGATGAGATCCTTCGCCGGCATCTTCCTCCTGCCGGTTCTGAGACCACGATTTTTCTTTGCGGCCCGCCGCCGATGGTTGATGCCCTGGAAGCGACACTCAAAGAGCTCGGCTATTCAGAGCAGTCCATCATCCTCCCTTAAACTAAAATGGACCTTGAAGCATTCAGACAGATGGTGGCGAAAAATCCCAAGGGGTTTCTGGGGCGGTATGGCCTTGGGAATAAGATTCTTCAGGAAGGCGGGAATGTAGAAGAGGCCGTCGAGCATCTGCGCGTGGCGGTGCAGCTCGATCCCGTGCATGTGGCGTCGCACCTGGCCTTGGGCCGCGCCTTGATCAAGTTGGGAAAGAAAGAAGAAGCGAAACCGGTACTCAATGCCGGAATCAACGCGGCTGCCTCGGGTCGCTCAAATGGGGGAGTGGATCTGATTCCGGAGATGCGGGCTTTGTTGCAGACATTAGGGTGACGAGGCTCTCGCGTCCGCGCCAAAGAGGGAACGAGCTGGCAGCCGGCCTCCCTTCTGTGCTCGCGCAACGCGCGGCCTCAGAAGGCCCTCGTTGGACGCGCGCAGTTGAAGGGAGACCGGTCCGCCGCTCGAGGGAATGGAAAGTTCTCGGCAAATATAAAAAATAGAAAGGCG
>JBGPNZ010000248.1:0-3616 GCA_041487795.1 Nitrospiraceae bacterium | reverse complement strand
CGTGCCGTTCAAGGAAGCCGGCATCCCGACGGCGACCGTCGTCAGCGGCGGGATGCATCCCGACTTTCATCAACCGTCCGATACAGCGGACAAGATCAAGCCGGAGATTCTGGAATCAACCGCACGATTTGTGCTGGCCCTGGCCTGGCAGCTGGCGAATATGCCGTAGGCGGCAAGTCAAAAGTTTACAGGCAAAAGTAAAAAGTTCAGATTCTCACTTTTGCCCTTTTACTTTTAACTTTTTACTTGTTTTAGGGGATATCGATTAAGGGCTGAAACTCGTCGAGAATCGAAGACTGGATCGGGGAAAGCGGAGCAACGAGGCGAGGGGCGGGCGGAAAGATCGTGGGAGACCCGGTTTGATTGGCGCCCTGGATCAAGCCGATAGTCAACTGTGGGCCGAGGGTCATGATGCCCCCGCTGTAGGCCTGTCCGTTTGCCAGGCGGAAATTGAACGATTCGAAATTATTCCCGAAGTTATACATATAGCCTAGGTTCCCCTGGCTATCCGCATAGAGATTCCCCGGGCCGGTCAGACTGAAGAGCGCACCGACGCCCCCGCTCATCCCCCTGACGCCGGACACGGACTGCGCCCAAGCCGACTCATCCATCACGGCCAGCGCCACGATGGTGCACATAAGCACTACCCATCGCCGGACCGACCGTTGCATTTCACGGTTCTGCGTGACAGCCGAAACCATATACATATAGTATGACGCAGGTTGTTTGATTGCAAGGAGAGGATATGATTCCACACAGCCATCATCGAATGTTATGGCGTGCCGCGGTCGGTTCGTTTGCCGTTGTCTTTGCAGTCGCCGACGCCTCGGCACTTGACCCGCAGCCGAAGGCGCCCCAGGAGCGCCGGGAATCGGTGGCCCTAAGCGACGCCGTCCTGCGCGTGCTGGAGTCCAACCTCGATATTTCCATCAGCCGAAAAACCAAAGAGAGCCGGGTCGCGGACATCATCGGCGAGCAGGCCAAGTTCGACCCGACGCTGAGCCTCAACGGACAGTACAACCGATTCGTCCAACCGCTGAATCGTCCCGTATTCGGCGGTACCGGCGACACCCTGAATCAGATTCAGACGTTCGACCAGCGGAATCACTCTCTGACGCTCGACGTCACCCAGAATCTTATGACCGGTGCCAACTACGACCTGAACTATAGCCCTCAACGATCCAACGTGAATCAGAACGTGGCTCCGGGCTTCCTCTTCAACCCCGCCTACACCGGCGGGTTGGTGTTCACGTTTACGCAGCCGTTGCTGCGCAACTTCGGCACCGACGTCAACCGCACGTTCATCCAGGTGGCCAGGAACAATGCCAAGGTGGAGGAGCAGGTCTTTCTCGACCGCGTGCTGACGGTGATCTCGACCGTCGAGCAGACGTTCTGGGAGCTGGTGTTCGTCAACGAGAATCTTAAGGTCGCTGACTCAGCGCTGAAGGCTGCGCAGGAACTGCTCGCCACCAACCGCGCCAAGGCCAAGGCCGGCGTCATGTCCATCGTGGACGTGCTGCAGGCCGAGGCAGCGGTCGCGTCGCGCGTGGAGCAGATTCTGATCGCCGAAAAGGCGATCCGCGATCAGGAGGATCAATTTCGCCGGCTCTTGAATCCGGCCGAGGAGGAACTCCGGCAGGATATCCGGCTCACCCCGCTCGACAAGCCGAACCAGACACTCGAAGCGATCAGCCCGGAGGAAACCATCGACGTGGCGCTGGAACGGCGGCCGGAAATCCTTCAAGCCAAGAAAAACATCGACACGACCGATGTCAACGTCAAGTTCGCCAAAAATCAGATGCTTCCCAACCTGTCGTTCCAGAGCACCTCCGGGCTGGCCGGCTTGGGCAAGGACGGCGGAGACATGGTCAACAAAAACTTCAGCGGAGACTATTACAACTACGGCGCGGGCCTGGTGCTCAGCTACCCGCTCGGCAACCGGTCCGCCATCAGCCAGTTCAACAAGCGCCAACTGGAGGGGCAGAACGCCAAGGCCTCCTTGCAGAGCGTGCGCCAGCAAGTGATCGTCAGCGTCCGCGAGGCAGTGCGGCGCGTCCAGACCGACTTCAAGCGGATCGAAACGACACGGTCCGCGCGTATCATGGCCGAGAAACAGTTGCAGGCCGAACGCGAGCGGTTGAACGTGGGCTTGAGCACCACCCGCTTCGTGCTCGACTTCCAGCGCGACCTGGCGACTTCGCAGGGCAACGAACTGCGCGCGGTCGTGGACTACAACAAATCCCTGTCCAATTTGGCCCGTAACAAAGGCACCACACTCGAACGGTACAACATTCAGTTGCAGTAGCGCCTTGAACCACGCCTCTCCTGAACGGCTGGCGTGGTCGGCATGGCTGCCGGTCGTCGCTACCACCCTCTTCTACGCGCTTCCTTCAGACTTACAGAGCCACCGGGCGCTGCAGTTTCTGCCGCAAGCCGTCGCCTACGCGGCGCTGGCTTGGTGGGCCTCGCGAAACTCCGACATCATGGCTCGATTCGGGCTCCGGCCCGTGCAACTCGGCCAGGGGCTTCGCTGGGGAACTGCCACCGGCCTGATCCTGGGCGCTGCGAACGTCGGCATCATCCTCTGGATGGTTCCCTGGCTCGGCTACGACATTGCCTTTCTGCGCGACACCCCCCATGCGCAGATTCCCCCGGCCGTCATGCTGCCCTGGTTCATCCTGCTGATCGCGATGCTCGTCGAGGTAAACTTCAGAGGATTCCTCCTGGGCCGCCTCCTCGTACTGGCAGAACGGATGGCTCCCGCTCTCCCCATGCCGCTAGCATCCGGCATGGCTATAGGAATTACCGCCCTGGCCTTTTCCTTCGACCCTTTCATGGTGATAACCTTTCAGCATTTGCATTGGATCGCCGTGTGGGACGGGCTGGTGTGGGGCCTGTTGTGGGTGCGGTTACGAAACCTCTACGTTCCCATCATCGCCCACGCGGTCGAAGTGATGGTGATATATTCGATTATCCGAACGGTGTTGGCGTGAATCTGTATTGAGAAAGGGAAGTACATGCCTGAACTGATAAAGTACGGGATCTATTTTGTGATCGGCGGGATCGTCGTGAGCGTCTCGACATATCTGGGCGCCAAAGGCGAAGGGTTCCTGGCAGCACTGGCGAGCACGTTTCCAGCCATCACAGGCGTCACGTTCGTGCTGATTTATCTGAACGGCGGCTATGACGCCACATTGATTTATGCCAAGAATCTCCTCTGGTTCGTCCCGCCCTGGCTGGCCTATGTGGGCTTTATGATCCTGGGCCTCAACCGCCTCGGCTTCTGGCCCACCATGGTCGGTTCACTGGCGATTTACATGGGCTGCGTGGGCCTGCTCCGGCTGGCGCTGCGATAGCGCCTCGCACGACATTCCTCTTAGCTGCCTGAGCAATTCGGTTGCGCCTGCAATCAACGGCTTGTTACGATGGTCAAATTCTCTCCGTCATGAGGGACGCCGCGTGCCCAACAGTAGTAAGCCATCCCGTGAATCCGGCGACCTGATCGTCGAGGGCGCGCGGCAGAACAACCTCAAAAATATCTCCGTTCGTATCCCCCACAACAAAGTGACCGCGATCACCGGTGTGTCCGGCTCCGGCAAGTCGTCCCTGGCGTTCG
>JBGPNZ010000247.1:0-3645 GCA_041487795.1 Nitrospiraceae bacterium | reverse complement strand
TCCAATTGCTCGCCCATGAGCATGAGGGCGGAGGTGCTGAGCGAAAAGACAAACGAAGCAAACGTGACGGGCGGATGCGGCTCGTGACTATGGCCCGCCTCATGCGTTGGATCAGGCGCCGGTGAGGATGCGGCCGGACGGCCGGGCTCGGATGCCGCAGGCTCGTCGCCCCGTCCCCGTTTGTCGCGGATGACGAAGCCCTGTTCTTCTTCTTTGGCCATGCCCTAACCGCGTGAAATCTTGTGCGTACGCTACCACAGGGCCTAGTGTTGCGCAAGCGACACAGCTATAATGTCGCGTACATTTGAAGAGGATGGACGATGTCGAATCGGTTCGATGAACTCGTGCAATTGATGGCGAAACTCCGGGCGCCGGACGGCTGTCCCTGGGATCGCAAGCAAACACACGAGTCGCTGAAGCCCTATCTTCTGGAAGAGACCTACGAGGTCCTGGAAACGATCGACAAACAGGACGAACCCAAGCTCCGCGAGGAACTCGGCGATCTCCTGCTGCAGATTCTTTTTCACGCCCAGATTGCGGCCGAGCGCAAAGCCTTCTCCGTGGAAGAGGTGATGCAACTCCTCGCGGATAAACTGGTCCGCCGGCATCCGCATGTCTTCGACAAGAAAGGCGACGGCGCGCTGACGTCCGATCAGGTCTATTCCAACTGGGAGCAGATCAAAAAATCGGAACGGCAGCAGGCCGGGCGATCCGAATCGGTGCTGGATGGCGTGCCTAAAACGCTCCCGGCGCTCCTGCGCGCGTTTCAAATCCAGGCCCGTGCATCACGCGTCGGCTTCGACTGGCCGCAAAACGGCGACGGGGTCCATCAGGTCATGGACAAGGTCAAGGAAGAGATTGAAGAACTGACCGATGCCTACGGCACGCGGGAGAAACGGGCCAGCGAGGCCGATCAGGCGGCCATGCAGCGGCATCTGGAGGACGAGATGGGCGACGTGCTGTTTTCCCTGGTGAACCTGGCACGGTTTCTCAAGGTCAACCCGGAGGATGCGATGCGGCTGGCCACGGACCGCTTCGCCGATCGCTTTCACTTCATCGAAGCGGAAGCGTCACGCACGGGCCGAACGCTCGAGTCCATGACGCTGGCCGAAATGGACACCTTATGGGAGAAAGCCAAGCAAAAATTGTCGCCACGTCCCGCGTAAGCACCGATGGATGCTGAACAAAAACCTGACACCGAGACCTCATCGGGCCCCTACGAAGAAGGTAAACGCGCTGGCGCGCATCCGCTGGTCGTCGTGCTCTCCATCATTCTCGGCCTGTGGTTTGCGATCTGGCTGGCCACGCCCAAAGGCAAGCAAGCCAACGCGCCGGTCAATCCCGAGTTGGGATCAAAAACCACCGCTGAAGATGAGGCGGACACGACCCCGATCATGTTCCGCGTCAAGACCACCGTCAAAGAATTCAACGCGATCGGCGTGCTCGTGCCCGAACAGGCCACCGACAGTCAGATTGCCGGTCTTCTGAAGCGGTTCCGGCAGGCCCGGCTGGCCAACCAGCTGACGACCTTGCTTCCGTCCACGACGCCGAAGCACAAACTCGGCGAACACGCCGTGGCGGACATTTTTATCTTTTCCGATGGAAAATTTGCGAAGGCCGACGCCCTCGGTGTCCTGTCGCGCGGCGCGCATGCCCCCGGCGAGTTGTACCCGAGCGCGGTTCCGTTCGAAGTCGCCATGGAACAGGTGCGCGGACACTATCGAATCGACTTGAACGACACCGGACACCCGGATAAGGGATCGATTGGCTTCGCCGATGAGTCCGGCGTGCATTCAAAACACTATCGCGCGCTGTTCTGAATTATTTGCGGAGAAATTTTTGTGTTCTGACAAGGATTTCCAGCGCGCTGCACCGATCAAAAATCTCGCACGCTTTTTGCCTCAACCGTACACAGCCTATGCTCAGCCCCCTCCCGTTCCAGGCTGTTTTAGCCCAATTTCCACACAATTCCCTATACCTTGTGGCAACCCTTTGTGAAACCACAATGACTAAAAGGTAGGCAAGTCGTCCGGCGTGGCTTCAGATGCGGGAATTACGCGTCCAGGGAGCGATTACCAACAGGGTTATCCACAGATTCTGTGGAGCGTGAACGGAGCGGCTAGAGACGGACTTTTTCTCGAATTTCCTGCCGTAACGCGGCCTTCGAGTCGTTCATCCATGTCTCCAACCTCGGAAACAGATGCACAAGCGGACCAGTGAACGGTTCAATCATGATATCCAGCCGTTCGTTGAACATATTTTCCTCGTTCGCGATCTGCAACTTGCGAGTCGCGATGTGCTTCGTGAGCAGTTGCGAGATCAAGAGCTGCTGACCCGGGCTGCCGCCGTGCACCTCGAGGACCTTCGTCTTGAGATGATCCAGTTCTTCGGCGACGGCAACCTTCACCCGCACCGCGTGGGGCGTTGACCAGGTAGACCGCTGGATAGCGAAGTCGTACGAGAACGCCAGCTCACGGGGTTCCCGGAACGGACCGCTCACGTTGAGAATCGTAAAGGGATTGGCCATCGCTCGCTATTCACGCTTTGTGGTGACCCCCACTATATCGGGGCTGATCCGGTTTCTGCAACCCCATGATGAAGTGATGCGTGATGGATGTGAGCTGCGAGACTCGCGCGACACGAGCGAAAGCGCGACTTGCATGAAAGACTCTTTGCAGTCTCGCGTTTCTCGCACGTCACGCCAGTCTCGCGGACCCGGTGAACAAACGGATCAGGCCGGTCGCTGCGTCCGTCCCGTCCCGGATGCAGTCCGGAATGCCGATCCCCCGATACGCCGCTCCGGCCAGCACGAGGCCGGGATAGCGATCGAGCGACCGTTGGATGGTTTCCAGCCGGTCCAGGTGCCCGAGCGTGTATTGCGGCATGCCGCGCTCCCACCGGTTCACTTCGGCATAGGCCGGCTCGCCGGTCACACCGGTCATGCTCCGTAATTCCTCCCGCACGCGCCGGATGAGAGCACGATCGTCTTGCTGTAAAATAGCTTCCCGTCCCACCCCGCCGAGATAGCAGCGCACGAGCGTCTGTGAAGCCGGCGCGCGATGCGGCCACTTGAGCGACGTCCAGGTCGCCGCCAGCAGATCGCGCCGCTCCACTCGTGGCACCACAAATCCAAACCCGCTGACCTCGGCGTCGAGCGTGCCCTCTTTGTAGGCCAGGGATACGGTGGCAGTGGACGCATAGGGAATCGCGCCGAGTAATTCTGACGCGATCGGGCTGAGCGGCCGGACCAGATCGGATGAAACAAAGGCCGGTGTCGCCAGCACTACCGCATCGGCAGAGACCACCGAGCCATTTTCCAACGTCAGATCGTAGGTCCATCCGATCGGGTGATTCGTGCTGGTTTGGCGCACGCGCATGGCCACGACCGACTGTTGCGTCATGAGTTTCGCACCCGCCGTGGTCAGCCGCACCAACAACGCCTGAACCAATTCCACCAATCCGTCTTGGAGCGTCACAAACATGGTGCGGCCAGACGATGAGCCGGTCGGCCGGCTGGCGAGCATGCCACGAATCAAACTGCCATGCTGCCGTTCCAGTTCGAGAAAGCGCGGGAAGGTCGCACGGAGACTGATCTGCGTGGCATCGCCTGCATAAATGCCGGCCATCAGAGGCTCGACGACCCGC
>JBGPNZ010000246.1:0-3648 GCA_041487795.1 Nitrospiraceae bacterium | reverse complement strand
GGAACGCCTACTAGTCTACCGATATATCACGTCAAGAGGAGAGGAACGATATCCTTGGCGCGTCCTTGCAGTGCCACGTCCACGACGCCGGAGTCCGGCGTGGCGTCCAGGTTGATCTCAACGACGAAAGCGCCGGCCGACTTGGCGACCGGCGCAAACGATGCAGCGGGATAGACGATGCCGGATGTGCCGATGATCAGCAACACGTCGCACGATTCAAGCGCCTCATAGCTCTTTGCCAGGTCCTCCGTGGTCAGCGATTCCCCGAACCAGACGATATGTGGCCGCACCAGCTTATGGCAAATGGTACAGGTCGGCAGGATAGGAATCGGTACCTGGCGGTTGTCTTCTATCCGGCCGCAGGCGGTGCAACGGACCTTCCAGATGTTGCCGTGAATCTCGGACAGCTTGGTGGAGCCGGCGTCGCGATGCAGGCCGTCCACGTTCTGTGTAATGAGCCAGAAGCGGGAGAACCGCCGCTCCATTGCGGCAACCGCATCATGTGCAGGATTCGGCTTCTTAGTCGCGACCAGTTCGCGCCGCCAGTTGTACCACTCCCAAACCAGGCGAGGGTCGCGCGCGAACGCTTCGGGGGTGGCCAGGTCCTCGGCACGAAAGTTCCGCCAGAGGCCGTCTGCGCCGCGAAATGTCGGCACGCCGCTGTCGGCCGAGATGCCGGCGCCGGTCAATACCGTCACCGAACATGCGGCCGCCAGCCGCGTTGTGACTTCCAGAAGGCCGGCCATCGAGACCTCGTTTTTCAAGAAGGCGTGGTATAGTAGCGCACAACAGTGAGGTCATAAAGTCGTAAGTCATCAAGTCGTCACGTCGGGACTTTATGACTTTCGGACTTTCGACATTACGACTAAGGTGGTGATGCAACAGATCATGATCGTCGGGGCCGGATCGGTCGGCGGGTTCTTCGGCGCCCATCTCGCAAAGAACAATCCCAATGTTTCATTTTTACTGCGACCACGCACGTGCGAGGCCGTTCGCAAAAACGGGCTCACTATTCGAAGCGCTGGCGGAAATTTTACCGTCCGCCCGAAAGTGTCATCCGATCCCCGCGAACTGCCGCCGCCCGATCTCATCATCCTCGGCGTGAAGGCTTATGATCTCGATGAGGTTCTGGATCAGCTCGAACCGGTTCTGACCAAGAAGACGGTCATTCTGACCTTGCAGAACGGAGTGGATGTGGAGGATCGCATCCTCGCACGCCTGCACCGCGATTGCGTCGTGGGCGGTGTGGCGTTTATCTATTCCAAAATCGTCGAGCCGGGCGTGATCGAACACTACAAACGAGGGGTGGTGGCGGTCGGCGAAATGATGGGCCACAAGAGCGAGCGTGTTCAGGCGATTGTCGATGTATTCAAGCAGGCCGGCATCCAGTGCCGGTTGTCCGAGGACATTCGCAAGAACAAGTGGGAAAAGATGTGCTGGAACTGCGTCTTCAATCCGATCACGGTCCTGGTCAACGACCGGGTGGCCAAGGCGTTGGATCATCCGGAGATGATGGGCGTGATCCGGCAGATCGTGGGCGAGGTGGCGGCGGTGTCCGCCACGCTCAAGGTCCCTCTGGAGCCGGATATAGCCGAAAAAACCATCCAAGCTGCTCAGGCCATCCGGGACATCCATACGTCCATGTACGACGATTGGAAGGCCGACCGACCGACCGAGATTGACTTTCTCAACGGCTACATCGTTCGGAAAGGGCGGGAGCTGGGGATTCCCACGCCGGTGAACGAAGCGCTGACGGCGATGGTCAAAACGGTGATGGAAAAGGAAAAGGCCGGCCCTGGAACTATTCGAATTGAGGGGGCGGTTGTGCAGCCGGTCACGCTGGATCGGGATGCTCTAGTCAAGCTTCCAGTCGAACACCAAGTGTCTGATCTCAGCGTAATTATGCCGAATATGAATGGGAAAGCAATAAGAGTGAAAGGGATTCTTGAGGTCCCGGCGCTGGAGATCGGCGCCGACCATGTCACCTTTCATTCGCAGGATGGCCAGTTCGCCGCCAGTCTGACGGTCAAGCAGGCGGCGGAGTATGGTGTGCTGGTATACGAGATTGACGGGCAGCCCTTGCCTGAATCCAAGGGCGGTCCGTTCCGGTTGGTTGCACCGGGACTCGGCGACCTCTGCGCCAACGTAAAGGGGGTTGCCCGCATTGAACTGACGAAGGGCCCGGGAAAAGATACGCGGCCATCGAGAAAGGCCACATGAGCCAGTCAGACGAACAGAATCAGGACGAAGTCGAAGAGGAACCCAACGCGCCTCCGCCGAGAACAGGTCCGTTGGTTCGCCCGATCTATGTCGTGGCGCTGCTTGGGGTCGTGTTGGGCGTCGGAGGCCTGGCGCTGACAGGGCCGGTTTGTAACACGAAAGAGCCGGGCCGGGATCTGAGAGATTTGACTCAACAGGAAATCACGGAGCAGGCCATCAATCGGCTCAAGGATCTTCGCGCGGTTCTGACCTTCACGGATACGACGCGCGTGCTGGCCAAACCGGTGCCCATTAATCCATCTTCCGCTGGTCTTGTGGTCAACAGCGTGCTGGCCGTGAAGAAGTTGGGCGATACCAGTGATGTAGTGACGCATCACGCTGGACGAGGGTATGTCGCATATAAACTTCGGCTGCCTGACGGCGCCTGCGGGTACGTGTTCTCGACCGACTCGATCCGCCTTGTATCGCAATAAGAGGTATAGGCTGCTCGTGTCGCGTCAGCGCCGTCTAGCTATTTGCGCGGGCCTTGTGTATTCTGCTTCGGCAACATGCTGATCTCGCCGGAACGCCTGTCTCAATCCGAAACCGTCTCGTACCGTCTGTCCAAATCGAAGTTTCTCTCGGGCCTCCAGTGCCACAAGCGGCTCTTCCTGGAAATTTATCAGCCGGCTCTTGCCACCAAGCCGGATGAAATCACGCAAGCCATCCTCGACATGGGCACCGAGATCGGGGAATTGGCCAGGAAACGGTATCCCGGCGGCGTCCTGGTCGAGGCCGACCGCAAGCACGCGGCAGAGGCGCTCGCCCATACGAAGGCGCTGCTGGCCGATCCCAGCGTCCCCGCCATCTTTGAGGCGGCCTTCATGTTCGAGAATGTCTTCATTCGCGTGGACATTCTCGAACGGCTCTCGACGGGGGAGAACGGCGAATCGGTCTGGCGGCTGATCGAAGTCAAATCCTCCACTCGCGTCAAGGAGGTGCATCTCGACGATCTTGCCATCCAGACCTACGTCATCAACGGCGCCGGTGTGATCCTGGCGAAATCTTGCCTCATGCACATCAGCACGCGATATGTGTACCCCGGCGGCGAGTTGGATCTGCAGCAGTTCTTCGGGATTCAGGATTGCACCGAGCCGGTACAGGCACGGCTGGCCGACGTGCCGAGCAAGCTGAACGAAATGAAGGCCATGCTGGCCGATCCGGCGCCGCCGGTCATCGAGCCGGACGGACATTGTTTTTCACCCTACGAATGCCAGTTCTGGGACCATTGTACGAAAGGCAAGCCTGAACGCTGGGTCTACTATCTTCCGGGAGGGGACAAGACGTTCCGGCAGCTCGCACGGCTGGGCATCCAGACGATCGACGAGATTCCAGCGGGCTTCAACCTGACGATCGGGCAGCGCCGCGTGAAAGACAACGTCGAATGGG
>JBGPNZ010000245.1:0-3698 GCA_041487795.1 Nitrospiraceae bacterium | reverse complement strand
TGCATCCGTCCACTTCGATGTCCGCAAGTTGGATGTGGCATTCCTGAAGAAAATTTATCCGCTTTTAGGCGCCTCGCTTACCAACCCAAACGAGACCGAAGGCCCAACTTTTACCGAGATCTTAGCCCTCTCCAAGCAGCGCGCGCTGTCACGAGTGGACATCGTCCGTACAGCGGTACTGTATGAAGTGCTCACAAAATTACGCAACCATTCGACGCGCAGATCACACGGGCTTTGGTCGACCTTCGCAACCTGCGGCGCCGGGATGGCGCTCAGCTATAGAGGCGTCGCCGGGATGTTCTTTGAGCAGACCGACAATAACTGCCCGATAGAAGGATCGGGGCAGTAATGAAAAGGGAAGGTGTCAGGAACCATTTCCGCGAAGACTGACGGCCCGCCGATGGCGACGGACGGTTCTGACACCTCTTCCGAAACCATTAGCCATTAACCATACGCTCTTCGCAGCCCTCCCCCACCCCCGCGCGTCCAGTGATGTGAGAAACGGTGTCTCCCCCTTTGCTTGCTGTGGTAGCATCGGCGCCAATGGATGCGTGCTGCACTGATAAGTCTTCCGCACTGGCGCATCTGAGCGAGCGGCAGACCTACACCCTCCGGGTCGTCCTGGTACTGAACGCCGCGATGTTCGTCGTAGAGTTCGGTGGTGGTCTGCTCGCCGGCTCTGTGGCATTGCTTGGCGACTCGCTTGATATGTTCGGCGATGCCTTGGTGTACGGCCTCAGCCTGTACGCCGTCGGTCGGGGCTCTGCGTGGAAGGCCCGCGCCGCTTTGGCGAAGGCGGCGGTGATGGGTCTTCTGGGCGCGGTCGTCTTGGGTCAACTTGTCTTCAAGCTCCTTCATCCCCAAACTCCTGTCGTTGAGGTCATGGGTGCGATCGGCGCGCTTGCACTCATCGCCAATGGAGTTTGCTTTGCGCTGCTCTGGCGTCACTGCGCCGAAGACATCAACATGCGCTCGGTCTGGCTGTGCTCAAGAAATGATCTCATCGCCAACGTGTCCGTGTTGGTTGCCGCGTGGGCGGTTTGGGTCATGCAGTCGCCATGGCCGGACATCCTCGTTGGGGCGTTCATCGCCACCCTGTTTCTTCGTTCGGCACTCGCGGTTGCCCGAGAAGCACGCGATGAGCTCAGGACGGGTGAAAAGGTCGCAGGAACCGTTTCCGCTGAAGACCGCTGAATCCCGCCGATAACGACGGACGCCCCCTGTTGACCACGCGAGAGGCTCGGCTTATACTTTACGCATGTACGGTTCACGAAATTCCATTCGCCGTCTCCTGACAACCATCCTGGTGTTGGTGCTTCTTGTGCTCACGACCAACGCCTACGCCTGTGTGATCCCGTTGTATGGCTGGGGCTCGGCAGCGATGCAAGCCTGCGGGACACCGCAAGCCCCGGCACGTGACTTCTGCGAACCTTTCAGGAGCCTCGGCTTTCATGCTGCCCCGCCAAAGCTTCCTCCTCTGGTGCTGCACCACCAGCCTGTCGTTGTGTTTGACCTGATCGCGTGGATCTCAAGGCCGGTCGCATCCTCTGCTTCGGTGGTCGCTCCAGTCGAACACGCTCCGCCTGACCTTCTCATTCTGATCTCGGTTCTTCGCATTTGAACAGGTAGCGCTCGATCTGCGTAGGGCGACTTGCGCGCGGATGTCGGGCTTCGCTCGGCGACACCCTGAGATCGGGCGATACCGGGACTTTACAGAAAAGGAGGTGGACCACCATGTGTCCATTTGAAGAGGCTCTCGGTTACTGTCCGTGGTCCGCGGTCAGTTCGTTTCTGACCTGGCTCGGATGGTAGGTTCCTGAATAAGGGGACGGTCGAGGTGACTCGGCCGTCCCTGCCTAAGATAGAAAAAGGTGACAGGCTACTTTTCCGCTGAATGCTGACAGCCCGCCGATGGCGACGGATGCCCCTCATCCCCCCACCCCCCGCGACGGCACATTTTGCTTGCTGCTGAGGTCTAACTTCCGACGCGGTGCTCGCCCAGGCCGAGGCGGAGGGCTTCCACGTCCAGTTCGTGTTCGAGCCGATGCAGGACCTCATCGCTGATCGTTCCGTCATTGCGTAGGCCGCTCAATGCCGTTCGCTCGGCACTGAGGACTTCGTGCCGCAGCCGCCGGTCGGCTTCCGCGGCCTCGAGCGTACATTCGGGATCGACTTTGCCCGAAGCCGCGAAGCGCTGCGCGCGCCGGCTGTAGTGCTCCCTCAGGCGCTCGTGCTGTTCCGGGACAATCCTTCCGTGATGCCACCCGTCACGACCTAGTTCATCCAGTCTGGCGAGCGCCGCGGCTGCGGCGCGCTCTCGTGCGAGCATTTCTTCCTGTTCGAGCCCGCGGTCTTCTTCGACGCGCAGCATGCGGATCAGCGGAGCAAAAGAGAGGCCTTGCAGCACCAGCGTCGCCAGGATCACCACGAAGCTGATCAGAATGATTTCGGTCCGGAAGGGAAACGGGGTGCCGGCGGCGGTCGTGAGCGGCAAGGCGAGCGCGGCAGCGAGGGTCACGATGCCCCGCATGCCGCCCCAGCCGATGATAAACAGATGGGACCACGGCGGCATCGGGTCGCGCGCACGCAAGGCGCGGCTCATCGCCCGCGGGATCCAGGCCGCGACCGGCACCCAGATCAGCCGGACCACGATCGCGAGGGCGCTGACCACTGCCCCGACGATAAGCAGACGTTCGAACTGTCCCGGAGGCACCGCTTGACGAAGCGCGCCGAGTTGAAGACCGAGGAGGATGAAAATCGTGCCATTCAGGACGAACACGAGAACATCCCACACCGCCCGCGCCTGGAGCCGCGTCGTGGGTCTGACGATCGCGCTGAAATGCTGTCGCACGTACAGTCCTCCGGCCACGCAAGCCAGAACAGCCGACGCATGTACATTCTCGGCAAGAACCCATGCCACATACGGCGCCAGCAGCGTGAGGGCGATTTCGGCGAAGGTATCGGCCATCCGGGTCAGCACCCATCGGGACAACATCCCCACCGCCAGTCCGATGAGGACGCCGCCCGCCGCCGCGACGACGAAGTGCACCAGGGCTTCTCCGAGCACGAAGGTTCCGCTCACCACGGCGGCAATCGCCGCGCGGTACACGATCAGCGCCGTGGCATCATTGACGAGACTCTCGCCCTCAAGAATCGTCACGCCGCGGCGAGGGATGCGCAGCCGCCGCGCGATGGCGGTCGTGGCAATGGCATCCGGCGGGGACACGATGGCGCCGAGGGCGACGGCCTCAGCCCACCCCATGCCTGGGAACGCCATGCGCGCCACCACCGCGACAGCCGCAGTGGTGGCCAGAACCAACCCGACCGCCAGTAACGAGATCGGCCGGATATTCTGGCGGAACTCGCGGAGCGAGGTAAAATAGGCTGCCGCCCAGAGGATCGGCGGCAGAAACACGAGGAAGACGAGATCCGGATCAAGCCGGATGATCGGCAGGCCGGGCACGAGGGCCAGCCCCAATCCGCCGATTACGAGGAGGATGGGATAGGGAATCAAGAGCCGCTGTGCGACCGTCGTGAGCAGCAACACAACAGCAAGCAGCAGGATGATGATCTCGATCTGATGGAGGCTTTGCATGATTCAGTAGCGCCGGGGCTTCCGAAGCATAGCTTTCGGTGAGAGAAAAGAAAAGGGTATACCCTGCGCTTCCGCCGAATCCTGACGGCCCGCCGATGGCGAC
>JBGPNZ010000244.1:0-3702 GCA_041487795.1 Nitrospiraceae bacterium | reverse complement strand
TGCCGAGCGCCGATCCAAAGATCACCACGCCGATAAAAATCTGGAGAACCCAGCGGAGAGCCGTAGGCATGTCGTGCATCGTAGTGGGAGTGGGTGAAAAAATAAAGTCCCCTCAGGTATAGGCAAATACCTTCAGTTTGTAGGCTCAAACCAACAGTCTGGCCGACGGTCTGGACAAGCCTTTACTCTGTCGCCTTATATGCACACCCCTCGCTAACTGCTCGTCTCTTCAGGATTTTCTCTAATCGAACGATGGGCCTGCCTCCCAATGTGTGTACTGGCATGTTCTCTGCTCATATCACCGTGGCAGGGTTTGCCTAACACTCCTGCCGGAGCATACGGCGAACTCTCGCCCAAGGAGACCAACTATGTTTGAACGGACTGGCGACCAGGAACAGGGGAACGGGCAGGGAACCGGCGCCGCCTTGCTGGACCGCATGTCGCAAGAGGTCGCGTCTCTGTTGGGCGAATCGGCAGCGCAGGACATGACTGCGATCGTCGGCGCCAACACGGAATTCGAAGGCATCCTCCACTACAACGGCACCATACGCATCGACGGCAAGGTCGAGGGCGAAATTCATACCGACGGTGTGCTGCTGATCGGCAAGGACGCTGTCATTACAGCCACGATCAGAGCCCGCTCGATCGTGAGTTGCGGCAGGATAGCCGGCGACGTGATCGCGACGGAAAAAATCACGCTGCTTGCGCCGGCCTGCCTCAAGGGTTCCGTGAAGGCGCCGCTGCTGTCCATGGAAGAGGGCGTGCGCTTCAAGGGGAGCCTAGAAGTGACCGAGACTGATGGGGAGGTTTCGACCATCGACAGCGTACCGGCGATGAAAGCGGCCGCAGGCGGGAACTAAGCGGTCGTCCTCACGTAATCTTCAACCGATCCCAGTCGATTCCTTCCGGGGCCGGCGGGCGCTTGAGTTTCATGTCCTGGAGCGTCTCTATCACGCAGTCCGCGACGACAAGGTTGCGGTACCACTTGCGATTGGCCGGCACGATATACCACGGCGCATGGTCCAGGCTGGTGGCGGAAATGACGTCCTCGAACGCCTCTTCGTAGTCATCCCATAGCTTGCGTTCCTCCAGATCTCCGTCGTTGAATTTCCATCGCTTTTCCGGATCGCGAATCCGTTCCTCCAGCCGCTTCTTTTGCTCGTCCTTCGAGATGTGCAGAAAGAACTTGAGGATGGCCGTCCCGCTCTCGTACAGCATCTCCTCGAATTCCCTGATCTGATTGAACCGCTGCTTGACGATCTTGCCCGAGACCCAGCCGTGCACGCGCGTAATCAGCACGTCTTCATAGTGCGACCGGTTGAAGATGCCGATGTGGCCTTTGGGAGGCACTTCGCGATGGACGCGCCACAGAAAGTCATGGGCAAGGTCCTGCGAAGACGGGGTTTTGAACGAGACGACTTTGCAGCCCTGCGGGTTGACACCCGACATGACGCTCTTGATCGTCCCATCCTTGCCGCTCGTATCCATGCCTTGCAGCACGATCAGCAGTGACTTGCCGCCATTCGCATACAGGTGTTCCTGCAGCTCGCCGAGTTTGGCCGTCAGTTTTTCCGTCGCGGCCCTGGCCCTGGCTTTATCCTGGTCGTTCTTCCGGTAATCGCCCGTGTCGTCGGGGTCGAAGTCCTTGAGCCGAAACGTGCTGTCCGGCTTGATGCGATACTGTTTCATGGGTGCTTCCTCCTGTCTGATCCGAGGAGAGAGAGCATACGATAATGCAGTGAGACAGGGAAGCGAGAGGATATACTACCGCTGGCGTCGATTATGGCTCGCCAGCCGGAGCGAAGAATCTAAGCCTGCTTGTGGCAAAAAAAACTATCCGCCCACAGAGGAAACTGCAAAAACTCTTGAGATGCTTAGCCGGCGGCGTCTATCACGATAACGCGATAGTTAGCCGCCGGTTCAACCGTTAAGGTTGGCATGGTGGAGGCGGGGGGAGTTGAACCCCCGTCCGAAGACCTTCAGCGCACCAGACCTACATGCTTAGCCGATTGTTTGTGTTTCGCAACCGCCCACGCCCATCGGCAGGCTTAGAACAGCCGCTAGCCCAGAAAGTTCTCGTCCTCAGCCGCTGAGCACCAGCCTTGGACCAGCCCGCTGCATCGCGCCCCTTCCACCCCCGCGGGCCTCAGGTGGAGAGACGTCACGGCTTAAGCCGCGAGTGCCAGTTCTTGATTGGCAGTTGCGTTTTCCCGGAGGTTTAACGAGTCCCCGAGAGCTCGGCATGCACTGGTGACCTCTTGATCCCCGTCGAAACCGGTCGCCCCCTTTGTTCTAGATGCTCATGATACCGCAGGCTCGGCAGGTTTGCCAGGGTTGTACACATAGCAAGAATCGGGTGGCAGCGCGGGTTCGGGCGGTTGTATAACGGTCTCATGAACACGCGGGACCACGACTACCGTAGAATTGAGCAGGCCATTCGCTTCATCGAGGACAACGTCCAGCGCCAACCCCGCCTCGCGGACATGGCTCGCCACGTCGGCATGAGTGAATTTCACTTTCAGCGCGTCTTCTCCCGATGGGCGGGGGTCAGCCCGAAAAAATTTCTCCAGTTTCTGACGGCGGCTTATGCCAGAAACCTCCTGCAAGAATCCCGCAGCGTGCTGGACGTGGCTTATGACGTCGGCCTCTCGGGCGGCGCGCGCCTGCACGACCTCACCGTCAAGCTCTACGGCATGACACCCGGGGAGATCAAGGCCAAAGGATCGGCGCTCACCCTCCGGTACGGCGTGCACCCGACCCCGTTCGGCCGGTGCTTCATCGCGACCACGCCGCGTGGCATCTGTGCGCTCCGTTTCACTAAACCGGAGACGATCGGGCAGCACCTCGACGATCTAAGGAATGCCTGGCCCGGCGTGAAGCTCTCCAAAGACCAGGCCGGCATGGCTGAATTGGTGGGGCGGATATTTGGCAACGTGGGCCGACGGCATGCCTCCGAAAAAGGCCTTGCGCTTTTGGTCCGAGGCACGCCGTTTCAGATCAAGGTATGGGAAGCTCTCCTTCGAATTCCCGCAGGGCGTGTAGTTTCTTACCGGGACCTTGCCCGACACGTTGGTCGCGCGACAGCCGCGCGCGCGGTCGGCAGCGCCGTGGGACAAAACCCCGTGGCCTATCTGATTCCCTGCCATCGGGTCATTCGCGGCACCGGCGTGCTCGGCGAGTATCGGTGGGGGTCGGCCAGAAAAAAAGCGTTATTGGGATGGGAAGCTGCTCGCCTGGGGAGGACGCAACCAGAAGTGTCGGGGGCAGCTATTTCGCCGCGGTCGTGACGCCGGCCGGGTTTCCCACCGGTGGGTGAGCCTCCAGCGGGAATTCCCGCGCGCGCCACTCGGCAATTCCGCCGGCGAGCGGCCGAACCTTGATGATCCCCCGCTTCCGCAGCATCATGGCCATGCGGGCAGCCGTGACTTCGTTCGGGCAGGCGCAGAAGAGAATCACGTCCTGATCTCTTGGAATTTCATGATGACGATGTTCCAGTTCCTCCGCCGTCATGCGCAGCGCGCCTGGAATTGTATGGGGATCGGCCTCATGGTCCATCGCTCCACGCAGATCCACCACCATCACATCATGGCCATCATCCATGAGTCGTTTCAGCTCATCCGGAGAGATGCGGGCCATCCGCAGCTCACGCAGCAGCCACTGGCGGTGGGCAAATTTGTAGGCGAGATAGGCGGCGAAGCTCCC
>JBGPNZ010000243.1:0-3711 GCA_041487795.1 Nitrospiraceae bacterium | reverse complement strand
GCTGGCCAAGCGGCTGGCGCTGGGTGAGGCCAGGACGATGCTCGATTTGGGCGGCGGCGCCGGCACCAATGCCATCGCATTTTGCACCGTGTATCCGGATTTGAACGCAACAGTGTTTGATCTTCCGCAAACGTTGCGGGTGACGGAGCGAACGGTGAAACAGGCCGGACTCGAGGATCGCATCACCCTCAAGCCCGGAAATTTCCACAAGGATTCTCTCGGCGCGTCGTATGACATCGTGCTGATGTCGGACATTCTGCACTATCAGGATGATCGGATGAATGCCGCGGTGGTGAAGAACGTGCACGCTCATGTGAATCCTGGCGGCCGGCTGGTGATCAAAGACCGGTTTCTGGACGACGCGGGAACCGGCCCGGCCTGGACCACGGCCTTCGCGGTGCACATTCTTGTGAACACGGAAAAGGGCCGGTGCTATCGGACCGCCGATGCGATGCGGTGGATGACAGACGCGGGCTTCAGTAGCGTAGTCGAGCTCGAACGAACGGCTGTCGTGCAAGGCACGAAGTTATAAGTTGAGAGTTGTGAGTGTTGAGTTTCCAGAAAACTGAGAACTGATAACTCATAACTGGAGTCGAAGACGACATGACGGAATTTCTCAAACAGTCGGGGTTTTTTGGCACCCACGCGACGATGGGCGCGGACCTGAGCCAGCTCATGGCGACGCTGTTCACGGTGCTGTTCGTCATTGGCTGGTTCCAAGCGCGCCGGCGTCAGGGGCATGCGCATCACTGGTTGATGTTCAGCGGGATGATTGCGATGCTGGCGTTTTTCACCAGCTATTACCTCTTCCGGTCGCTGGGCGTGCTGGCGTTTGAAGGGAAGGAAGGCTTCGGAGGATCGGAGGCGCTCTATCACAATGTGTTCATCCCTCTGCTGACCTTCCACATCATGCTGGTGGTGATCGGGATCGTCATGGCGATCTACATGATCGTGCTGGGGTTCCGCGCGCAGGCCATCGTCGAAGGAAAGCGCGTGCTCCGTGATGCCCTGCTGCAGACCTCCTGGGGGAAAGTCGGAAAAATTTTCGGTGGCATCGCGGCAATCCTCGTCGGGCTGTTTCTCTGGCGGGTGGCAACAGCGGGATTCTCGGTGCGCAAGCTGGAAGTCTATCTCGGGTTCGTGATCCTGATCGGGGTCGTCTCTGCCGTGGAAATGGCCATTCAGCGGATCTGGCCGAACGGCGAACGGCGGCACCGGGCGCTGGGTTTGTTTACGATGATCGTGTACTGCGTGTTGTTTGTAACGGGCAGCCTGACCTATACGATGCTCTACATTCTGTATCCGGGGAAAATTGGATAATTGAGCAGTGATGAGTAATGCGTGATGAGTCGGATGAAACAAAATCTCAAAACTGATTACTCGTCACTCATCACTCGTCACAGGGTGTGGCCATGTTGACCTGCGGCTGCGGGCGCTGGATGCATACGGAAGGAATCGAAGAGCGGACGGACGGCCGCGCGCCGACCTGGTTCGTACGGTTCGCATGTGGCGGGTGCCACTGGAAAGTCGGAACGGAAGCGCCGGTGGCTGAGGCGGCCTCATTGGTGGACCGGCTCATGTGGACCGACGAAGCCCGGCATGTGCTGGACCGCATGCCGCCGTACGTCGCGCCGCTTGTCCGCCAAGAGGCCGAGGACTATGCGCGTTCGAAAGGACAACGGATCATCTCTTTTACCTTGCTGGCTCAGGCGCAAAACGGCGGGACGGTTGCGTGGGATCTTGAAGCCGAACGGCGGTTGGATAATGTGCCGGGGCCGGTCCGTGCCATGGCGAAAGTAGAATTGGAGCGGACGGCGCTGGAGCGAGGGCAGGCAACGGTGACCGTCGCGCTGATGGAAGAAGTCAAAGCCAAGTATTTCGGGATGGCGGCAAAAGGTTAGCGATGCTGCATCGGATGGCCTTACGGGTGCTCCCTTCCCTGACGCTGGCAGTGACGGCGGAGCCCGTGCGCAAGCGCAAGCGGCTGGTGATGCTTGCCCCCGGCCTCGTGGCTTTTGTTATCTATCGCCTGACGAAACAGATCGTACCGCTTTCGGATGCCGTCACATTGCTGGCAGTGAGCGGTGTGGTGTCAGCGGCGACGGCGGCCTGGTCCTATCGGATGGGATGCCAGGTGTCTCTTGCTCAAGTGTGGCGCGAAGACGGCATGCGCCGGCTGGCCTGGCTGATCGGATGGGTCGGGTTCGTCTACGGCGTGCAATTGTCGTTGATGGTTCTGGCCTTGCTGAAGATTCTGGCCAATTACGATTTTCTCCAGCATCCGGATGGGCCGGCGATGATGGCCATTATTATTGCCTGCACCTCGGTGGCGCGCGATGCGTTCGAGATCGGTCATGTCCGCCTCCTCCAGCGGCAGGGCGAACCGATTGTGACATTTCCTGACGGTGCAAGCTTCAGGGACGCAGTAGGTGCTCGAACCGGACAGGTCGTCCGGTGGACGTTGTTTCCGGCGTTTGGGTGTGCGGTGAT
Source organism: Nitrospiraceae bacterium (assembly GCA_041487795.1). Lineage (GTDB taxonomy): Bacteria > Nitrospirota > Nitrospiria > Nitrospirales > Nitrospiraceae > 2-02-FULL-62-14. Next base: position 1,221 of record JBGPNZ010000243.1, on the reverse strand, counting down.
GGCGGTTGCTCTGGGCACGGTGCATGATCTGGCGGCAACAGGATTGGCCCAGTTGATCCTGGTTACGCTGTGCGCCGGGAGCCTGTCCGTGTGGGCTTATTTGGCGGGCGAACAACGTCCCGGCGGGTGGAGCGTCATGATGAGCGCGGCCGGATGGATGGAACTGTTTCGATATTGGTGGTGGCCCGGTCTCGCCTTTGCTGCGACCTATTATCTCTCGTGGGCCGGGCTGATATTCTTCGTGGTGCAAGCTGATGTGAGTGGCAGCCTGACGCGGGGAGCGATTGCCGGTGCCGTGGCCGGTATGATGGCGGCGTATTGTTATTATTTGGGATATCGCCGGCATGTGGAAAATCAGCTCCGCGTGATTGTCCCGCCTTCCCTGTTGCGCTGCCCGTTTGTGATGGGTATTCTGTCGAAACAACCGACCATTGGACAGGGGGGACCGCCGCCTGAGGCGATGGCCACGATGCCGTCTCCGACGGTCATTGCAGGAAAACACAGTTGAGCGAAGCATGATCAATTATCTTCGGTCAAAGTCAGTTGCGTGGGCGATGGTTGCGTTCGTGCTTGCGCTGCTTGTGATGCCGCTCGGTGCCGCAACCGTGTCAGAGAACCGTGCGGGGCCTTCAACCGAGACGGCCACGGATGTCTATTACAAGACGCCGGGGGTGCCAAGCGGCCCGCCGGCGCCGGCAGGCGATGTGGCGACCTACCCCCGGTATGGCTCGCTGGATAACCGCACGTTCGTCTGGTTTGTCACCCAACAGCACACCTATTTCGGCGGCTTCGTGCTCGCGCTTCCCATTTTCTGTGTGATCCTGGAATTTACCGGTCTCGTCACGCGTAACCGGGCGGCGGCGTTGCGGTACGACCAGACGGCCCGTGATTTTCTCCGCGTCGCGTTGCTGGCCATGTCCCTGACGGCCGTGGTGGGGAGCCTGATGCTGGGGCTGTTCATCTGGTTCTATCCGAGCTTCATGCAGTACATGGGCGGGACATTCAAGTCGATGATGCCCGTCTATGCCTTCATCTTCAACGCGGAAGCCCTGTGCCTGATCGCCTACTACTACACCTGGGACCGTATGGCGGCGCCGGCGCTGAAATGGTGCCATGCAGCGATCGGCATCCTCTCCAACGTTTTCGGCGCGATGCTGTTGCTTCTGGCGAACAGCTGGATTGCCTTCATGATGTCGCCGGCCGGTGTGGATGCACAGGGGC
>JBGPNZ010000242.1:0-3734 GCA_041487795.1 Nitrospiraceae bacterium | reverse complement strand
CACTCGCTGCTCTACCAAGAGGACAACAAGGCATCCATCGCTGCGCCTCCGAAGCCGTCGTTCGACTCCGACAAAACCGTGGTGATGACCCCGGAACTCCAGCGCGAATTACTGAAGGCGCAGGGCGGCAAAGCGGCGGCGCAACCCAAAAAGGTCGTCGTTCTTCAGACGATGTCCGGAACGACAGACCAGAAGGAATACAAGCTCACCAGCCCGGTGTGCATCATCGGCTCGCACGACAACGCTACCGTGAAACTCTCGGGATGGTTCGCCCCAAAACGGGCGGCGCTCCTCAACCGCCAGGGCGGCGGGTACGCGGTCACCATGTCCGAGGAAGGCAAGAAAGTGCTTGTCAACGGCACACCTATCCAGGGCTCCATGGCCCTCAAAGAGGGAGACCTGATCGAGGTCGCAGGCGTGACACTGCTGTACTCCGTTAAAGACGAGTAACCGCTTTCGGCTCACGTGCCCTTTTCGCGGGCACGGCCCCCGTTGCCCCTCTCAATCCCGCAAGTTTGATACACTGTGAGCATGCACCGGACACGCACCCTCGCAACCCTGGCTGCTGTGACCCTTTCCATCTCCTCCGGCTGCCAGACGACCGACCGGGCTCTCAACACAGCGGAAAAAGCCGTTACCAGCCCAACAGTCAGAACCGTCGTCGGCATCGCCAAAAGCAAATCCCCCGAGGCCGTGATCAGGAAGCGCCTGGAAAGCTACGCGCACAATCCCGCTCGACTGATCAGGGACATCCGCGCGGCTCAACGGGATTACGAAGCGCTCAAATCGGCCCTGACCGGCAAGGTGAGCAAAACCTGGGGCAAGAAAGAAGTGCGACTCCCCGACCGCACCCACTATGTCAAATACACCCAGAACTACAAAAGCCGTGCGATCGTGGACTTCGACAAGGGCGAGATCCTCGTGGAGACCATGGACGCCGAGGATCCGCAAGGGAGCCTGAAAAATGCGATCGTGACCACTCTTCTGACGCCAGACGATCCCCGCGCGGTGGATCTCTTCTCCGATAAAGGGGTGACACTGACGAGTGAGAAAGACCCGTATCTCCTGGGACTGGTTCAAGATCAGAGCGGCAAGTCCATCCGCACGCCCGCCGACGCGGACACCTTTGCAACCTATCTCCTGGAAAAGAAATCGAACCAGCGCACGATCAAACAGGATGGCGGATCTAAAACAGCGCACGCCGTCACGATGGACATGGTTCCCAACTTCTCCAATAAGCAGGCGGAAAAATACCGCCCCCAGGTGAGCCGGTTCGCAGAACAGTACAAGGTCAGCCCCAATTTAGTCTTTGCCATCATGCGAACGGAGAGCAACTTCAACCCCTTTGCCGTAAGCGGCGCCCCGGCTTACGGCCTGATGCAGCTCGTGCCTACGAGCGGCGGCCGCGAAGCCTACCGGCGGGCCAAGGGATCGGATACCACGCCTTCACGGGACTACCTGTTCAACGCGGACAACAACATCGAGTTGGGAACCGCCCTGCTGAATGTCCTGCTCTACAAACAACTGGAAGACGTGGACAACACCGTCTCGCGCGAGTATTGCGTCATCTCCGCGTACAACACCGGCCTGCGCAACGTTCTCCGCACCTTCTCCAAAGACATGGTCGCCGCCGTCAACCAGATCAACAGCCTCGAGCCCCCGGCGGTCTACGACGCACTGCGCCAGAACCTGCCCTACCAGGAAACACGCGACTACCTGGTGAAAGTCACCTCGTTCCGCAAGCAGTTCGTCAGCGCACAATAAAAAACGCCTGCCGGCTTTTTGCCGGCAGGCGTTCAGACTCGCAACGCCTTTCAGCGTCGCAGCCGCAGTTTATCGCGGCGAGGCCCCCCGCCAGGCCCCTCGCTCCGATTGATGCCGGCCACCCGGACGCCCGTGAGCAGACCGGTGGTGCACCGGTTGGTACGCTCTCTGGGACGCCGCAGGAGCAGGGCTCCCTGCCGCAAGCGGCATGGACTTCCCAAGCAGCTTTTCGATCGCGCGCAATTGGTCGTGATCTTCGGCGGTGACGAAACTGGTCGCCTTCCCTGTCGCGTGCATGCGCGCCGTGCGCCCGATCCGATGGACATAGTCCTCCGGGCAATTCGGCAGATCGAAGTTGACGACATGGCCAATGTTCGCGACGTCGATGCCACGGGCGGCAATATCCGTCGCCACCAGCACGCGGAACGTGCCGCGCCTGAACCCTTCCAGCGCCGCTCGCCGTTGCGAGAGGCTTCGGTTCCCGTGAATCACGGCCACCTTGTGCCCGGCGCTGCCCAATAGACGCCCCAGCTTGTCGGCCCGATGCTTCGTCCGGGTAAAGACAAGCACAGAGTCCTTGTTCTCCCCTAACAGCGACACCAGGAGATTGGCCTTGCTGTCATGGGTGGTGTGGTGCACCGCCTGCGTGACGCCGGTGACCGGCGTGGCCGGCCGGGATACCATCACGGATACGGGATTCTTCACGTTGGCACGAGCCAGTTGATTCAAATCGGCCGGCATCGTGGCCGAGAAAAGCAGCGTTTGCCGCTCCTCCGGCATGGCTTCCAGAATTTGATTGATCTGTGGCGCGAACCCCATGTCGAGCATGCGGTCGGCCTCATCCAGCACCAGAATCTTCATCGGCGCCAGGTTGACCGTGCCGTTCCACATGTGGTCCAGCAGCCGTCCCGGCGTGGCGACGAGAACATCCGGGCGCTGACGAAGGCCTCGCACTTGCGCCTGCATATCGGCACCCCCGACAATTGTCGTGGCAAAAATACGCATGCTGCGGCCGAGCTGATCGATGACGCCCTGAACCTGGATGGCCAGTTCACGAGTCGGCACCAGAATGAGCGCGTGTGGCTGGCCTTTCGGCATGGTCGCCAGCCGCTCGATGATCGGAATGACAAACGCGGCGGTCTTGCCGGTGCCGGTTTGCGCGCATCCCAGAACGTCACGTCCCTGGAGCGCATGCGGAATGGCCTGCTCCTGGATGGACGTGGGGTTGATAAAGCCTGCCTTGGTCAGGTCCCGCAAGAGGGATTCAGACACACCAAGGGTGTTAAACGTAGACGAAGCAGTCGTCTGCACAATACTATCCTTTCAGTTTGATCGCATTAAACGGGATCAGAGAACCGAGGGGAGACAGAATCAGGAAGGAATCCGCTCTAGCCTGGACCTAATCGCGATGCGATCGCGAAGTCCGTTATGGTTGAGCATCATCACCGCCGGACTAATACGCTGATGACGTGAGCACACAGTACAGCATGAAACCCCTGACGTCAAGCTTTCATTTCAGCCGGAAAGCTTCGATGCGAGTTTTAATCACTCCTGGATCGCGGACCCCGCGCAGCGAGAGGAGGCGGTCTCCGCTGACGGATTGGAGAACTTCGACATCTCCTTATTGTGTGAGTCCGGAGGATACGTGTGACCGTGAGGCCCTGCGCAATCACGCATGAGCCTAAAAAGTTAGGCCCTCGGCTTTGGATCGTCGTACCCCTGATACAAGCCGGTCCAATGGGCATAGCGTCGATTCGCCCATGCGCTGACCTCGTTCTTCTTCTCGCCGTAACGTGTTTCAATTGTGCGGTTGAATGTGTCCAGATTGCCCTCGATCTTCTGGAGATCATCATCCGTAAATTTTCCCCACTGATTCTTGAGAGGTACTTCCAGCTGGCTCCAAAACTGTCCGAATTGTTCCTGGTTCATCACGCCCTCCTTTGTCTTCTCATCCGGCCAAAACCTGGTTG
>JBGPNZ010000241.1:0-3735 GCA_041487795.1 Nitrospiraceae bacterium | reverse complement strand
CGCCTTTCGTCGTGTCGAAGGCATGGGCTTCCCAGGAATCGTCCTCGCCGAGCGCGGCGTTGATGCCGCCCTGCGCGGCCACCGAGTGGCTGCGGACCGGATGGACTTTGGAAATGAGCGCAACATCAAGCTGCGCGGGCGCCGCCAGCGCCGCCCGCATGCCGGCCAGCCCGGCGCCGACGATGAGCAGATCGTGGATTTTCATGCCACAGAGAAGGGAGTGCGTATCATGCTTCCTTCATCATGGCGTATGCGGGGCGAGCGAGGCAAGGGCCGAGAGAGCACTTGCTTCGATCACGTTCTCTATGCAAAATTGGGGTAGCCGATTTGGTAAAGTCTTAAGGATATTCAAAAAGGCCGTCCGGCAAGGCCGCAGTGAGTGAGCAGGCGAGGTGTACATTTTTCGGTACGTTGAGCCTGAGAGCGATGCGAGAACGACGCTGGCGGCCTTTTTCAACATCCTGTTAGGGAGTCTGAATGAGCTCACAGTCCTTTCTAGATCCACCGGACACATTTTTACATCGCCATCTGGGCCCAACCGACGCCGACATCCAGGAGATGCTGGCGACGCTGGGGCTCAAGTCGCTCGATGCCTTGATCGATGCGACCGTGCCAGACGACATCCGCATGCGCCAGCCGCTCACGTTCGGCACCCTCCGCGGCGAGCATGATGTCCTGGCCGAGCTGCGGGCCATGCACGACCGGAACCAGGTGTTCCGCTCGTTCCTCGGCATGGGCTATCACGATTGCATCACGCCGGCGGTCATCCAGCGCAACGTCCTGGAAAATCCCGGCTGGTACACGCAGTACACGCCCTACCAGGCTGAAATTTCCCAGGGCCGGCTCGAAGCGCTGCTGAATTTCCAGACTATGGTGGCGGACCTGACCGGCCTGCCCCTGTCGAACGCGTCTCTGTTGGATGAAGCCACCGCCGCCGCGGAAGCCATGGCCATGTGTTTGAACATTTCCAGACGCGATACTGCGGAGGGTCATGAGAAACACGACTTTTTCGTGGCCGCCGATTGCCACCCGCAAACCATCGCAGTGCTCCAAACGCGCGCGGAACCGCTCGGCATCCGTTTGCACGTGGATCGCCATGACGCCGTGGACTTCAAGAAGCGCCCCTTCGGACTCCTGCTGCAATATCCGGCGACGGACGGCACGATTCGGGATTACGAGGCGCTGATCAAGCAGGCCCACGAAGCCGGCGCGCTGGTTGTCGTAGCAACGGATCTGCTCGCGCTGACCCTGATCAAGCCGCCCGGCGAATCAGGCGCGGACATCGCCGTCGGCTCCACGCAACGGTTCGGCATTCCCATGGGCTTCGGCGGGCCGCACGCGGCGTTTCTCTCCGCCAAGCAGGACTATGCCCGCCAGATGCCGGGCCGCATCGTCGGCGTCTCGAAAGACGCGCAGGGCAAGCCGGCCTACCGGCTCGCGCTCCAGACGCGCGAGCAGCACATCCGTCGCGACAAGGCCACGAGCAACATTTGCACCGCGCAGGTGCTGCTGGCCGTCATGGCCAGCCTCTATGCCATCTATCACGGGCCGGATGGGTTGAAGCGCATTGCCGAGCGCCTGCACGGCTTGACCGTCGTGCTGGCCGAAGGATTGCGGAAACTGGGCTATGAAGTCGGGCCGGTGCCGAGCTTCGATACGCTGCGGATCAAACCGATGGGCCGCGCGTCCCATCAGGCTGTGGACCGGATCTTCGCCCGCGCGAACGAGCGGCGCCTGAACTTCCGCCGGTTCGACGACAATTCGATCGGCGTGGCCCTCGACGAAATGACGACGGCTGCGGAGGTCCAAACCATCTTTGAAGTCTTCGCCGGCAGCAAGGCGGTGTCGTTTACCGTGAAAGAGCTGGCTGAGAAAGTCACGCTCGGCTATGCCAAAAACTTTGCGCGGACGAGCAAGTACCTGACCCACGAGGTGTTCAACCGCTACCACTCCGAACACGAGATGCTGCGGTACATCCAGCGACTGCAAGACAAGGACCTTTCCATGGTCCACTCGATGATTCCGCTCGGCTCCTGCACGATGAAACTGAACGGCTCGGTGGAAATGATCCCGGTCACGTGGAAAGGATTCGGCCGCATGCATCCGTTCGCCCCGGGTGAGCAGACGCTCGGCTACCATGATCTTGTCCGGCAGTTGGAAGACTGGCTGGCGGAGATCACGGGCTTCGCGGCCGTGTCGCTGCAACCGAACGCCGGCTCACAGGGCGAGTATGCGGGGCTGATGGTCATCCGGGCTTATCACCGGCATCGTAAGGAGGGCCATCGCAACGTCTGCTTGATCCCCGCGTCAGCTCATGGGACGAATCCAGCCAGCGCGGTGATCGCCGGCATGACCGTCGTGCCGGTGGCCTGCGACGACAAGGGGAACGTGGACCTGACCGACCTTGAAGCCAAGGCCAAGGAACATCACAAGAATCTTTCGGCCTTGATGGTGACCTATCCCTCGACGCACGGTGTCTTCGAGGAAGGCATCAGGAAAATTTGCCAGATCGTGCACGTGCACGGCGGGCAGGTCTATATGGATGGCGCCAACATGAACGCGCAGGTCGGGCTCTGCCGCCCCGGCGATTTCGGCGCGGACGTGTGTCACTTGAACCTGCACAAGACCTTCTGCATTCCGCACGGCGGCGGCGGTCCCGGCATGGGTCCAATCTGCGTGGCCGCGCATCTCGCTCCCTATCTGCCGAGCCATCCGATCGTAAAGATAGGCGGGGCCGATGCTATTGGACCGGTTTCATCCGCGCCCTATGGCAGCGCCAGCATTCTCGCCATTCCCTGGGTCTATATCGCCTTGATGGCGGCGGACGGGCTCACGAAGGCCACGAAGGTGGCGATCCTCAACGCCAACTACATGGCGAAGCGGTTGGAGAAGCACTATCCGGTGCTCTATACGGGCAAGAAAGGCTTCGTGGCGCACGAGTTCATCGCGGACGTGCGCCCGTTCAAGGAGAGCACTGGCGTGGAGGCGATGGACGTGGCGAAGCGACTGATGGACTATGGCTTCCATGCACCGACGGTGTCGTTCCCTGTGCCGGGCACGCTCATGATCGAGCCGACTGAGAGCGAATCGAAGGCCGAACTGGATCGCTTCTGTGAGGCGATGATCAAGATCCGCGCGGAGATTCAGGACATCGTCGAGGGCCGCCAGCCGAAAGACGACAACCTCTTAAAAAATTCTCCGCACACGGCCGAAATGGTGACGGCCACGGACTGGAAGCATGCGTACACGCGAGAGCAGGCGGCGTTCCCGGCCTCCTGGGTACGAGACCACAAATTCTGGCCCTCTGTTGCACGGATTGATAACGCGTACGGAGACCGCCACCTCGTCTGCACCTGCCTACCGATAGAGAGCTATCAATCCTAGGGGACTGGCTCCGGCCGTAGCCTAGCGAAGGCTGGTGCCTGTCCCTTTCTTCCAACTAAGAGAGCGGTCTGGTTAATCCCTTGTGCTCGCAGAACGCGCACGATCAGAATGTGCTCGTTCGATGCGCGCAGTTAGGGATTAACCAGACCGCCCGACAGCCGGTCCAAAATAAAAAACTGGAAAGGGGACAGGCCGCTGATGGACCTGTCCCCTTTCTCGCTTCGCTCAACCTATCCTTGCCGTAAGGCCATATTTACCTCCCCTGATTGCCAGGCCGTAGACCCTCCCTCTATAATTCCATGCACTCATGCTTGCCTTCATCTTCCTACTCGTCTATCTCCTGTCGTCGGT
>JBGPNZ010000240.1:0-3837 GCA_041487795.1 Nitrospiraceae bacterium | reverse complement strand
TCCACAAGGTCCGGCTTGGCCGACACGGCCATCCGGTAAGCTTCAATCGCCTGCGGCACGTGGCTTTCTTTTTCTTCGATCCGCCCGAGCAGATACCAGCCATCCGGATGAGTCGGGTCCACCTTGGTCAATTGCTCCAACGATTCGCGCGCCTTCTTGCCGTCGCCCTGTCCGTCATACACCATGGCCATGCTGTACAAGGCCCCGGTGTGATTTGGGTTGATGGCCAACAGGTCGCTGTAAACCTGAATGGCCTTGTCGTTGAGCCGGTTGCGCTGGAACTGCCGCGCGAGAATCCAGTGGGCTTCCTCGTACTTGGGATTCAGCTTGATGGCCTGCCGCAACACCTGTTCGGCATCCACAAACTTACCCTGCGCCTGATAGACCGCACCGAGTTCGTAATAGGCCTCAGGGAAGTTGGGCTTCTGCTGGATGGCCTGCTTGATCGCTGTGATCGCGTCGAACGCCCGCCGCTTGCCGTCGAAATGCACCTTCCCCAACAACAGATAGGCCTCGGGAAACTTGGGCTGAAGTTGAATGGCCTTTTTCAGCGCGGCGATCGCTTCGTCGTCCCTGTCCTGCTCATACAGCTTGGCGGCCTGGAGGTACTGGTCATGTGCCTTGCTATCGGTGGCCGAAACGGGGCCTGGCAGGCAGAGCGCGAGCACAAGGCCGAGTGGCAGGAATCGTGTAAGACTGCGTCGTGTCATGCGTCGCCCTCCACAAAAATGTGTGCGGACTATACGCGGGAGGAAGCGCGAAATCAACGTGCTGCGGCTTGGATCGGCTTGGCCGAGCGAATCCGAGCGATTTCGTCTTCGATCTTCTGCTCGGTGAGCAAGCCGCCTTTGATATAGGCCTGCACCACACCGGCTTCGTCGATGAATACGCTCACCGGCAGGCCGTACACGCCGTAGAGGTTGGCCACGCGGTTCTCGCGGTCCATCAAGACCGGAAACGTGTGCTTATACTCGCGGATGTGTGCGCGGACCTTCTCATCGTCTTCGAGCTCGTTCACCGCCAGCACGACAAAGCCTTTGCCGCGTAGCTTGTCAAAGGTCGTCTGCATCGCCGGCATCTCGGTCGTGCAAGGCTTGCACCAGGTCGCCCAGAAATTCAGTAGCACGACCTTGCCGCGATACTGGCTCAGGCGCTGCTGGCGGCCCTCCAAATCGGTCAGCGTGAAATCCGCGGCGGGCATGCCCGCCGCCGGCACCCGCTCGCCCATGCTCCACGCCATCCGATCCGTCAAGCCAAGGAGAATCATCCCTCCGGCCAGAGCCATCACTGCCATCATCTTTCCATTCATGTTTTTCCTCTCGCTCTTCGAATTTCCGGGGCGGCGGTTTAGAAAACCGCCGCCCCGGCTCATTACGCTACTGCGTCAACTGAAACGACCTTGTCACCCCAAATACAAAACTTGTCCCTTGGGCCAGATTGTTGTTGGAATCACGCGCCACCGGAATCTGCGAGTAGAAGTAGAACGACGTCATCTTGGTCCATGGAGAATTCACGAGTTCGCCAAGGCTGACTTGAAACCCCGGCGTGAACGCAAAGTATGTCGAGCCGGTATTCGGCACCCCACGGTTCGTGATGGTCGGATCCAGGACAATCGGATCGTTCGGGAACGTCGGGTCCACCGGCGTCTGCGACCGCTCCAGCGACGCGCTCATGTTGTCGCGCACCAGATACCGGTAATTGAACTGCCCCATCAGCGTCAACCACGGCTGCGCGACGTAGTTGAGCCCGACGTTCAGCAGATATTCATCGCCGAACTGATACCCGTCGTTGTTCCGAAAGGTATGGCGGTAGCTGGCATAGGCAAACTGGTTCAAGCGATGCGGAATCAGCTCATAGGTCTGATAGGCCGAGCCGATCAAGCCGGCGTTGCCACGGCCCAGCTGCGTGGGAGCTTCCATGACGCCGCCCGTGCTCTCCCGCGCGCTGGTATCGCCGGTCGGAATGTCCACGCCAAATCCCATGACCACCATGCTCCGCAGCGTCGGCAGCACGTTGTATTTGGCCGTGACCCGGATGTCACCGATGCCGTTGTCGAAGAAGGTCGTCGGCTCCCCCTCGCCGTTCACACCGTCTTCGCCGAGCCCGTCAATGTGCCGATGCTTCCGCTTCAGGTATGGAACGTTCACTTCCAGCCCGAACCGATCCGTGACGCCATAGTTCAGATTCAACGTATAGGTTTGCGTGATGGTACGCGTTTCCTGGTGATGGTCCAGGATCAGCCGCCGCCCCGACTGGTCGACGGCGGAAATGATGCCGGAGGTGCCATCCAACGTTCGCATCGGCGTGTAGTTGTAAATGCCGTTGACCGTCAGCAGGCCTTTCTGCGGTACCTGTTGTTGCGACCCGATCACCACAAAGCAACTGACCGCGCCGCAGGACGCCTGCGCGGACGCTGCGGCAAGAAGCCCGATCAATGCCAATCCTATAAAAATCCGCGCAACGAGTGCGCACATGACAGTCCTGTTGTCCATATCTTCTCCGTCTCCATGAAGAATATCGGTTCATACATTCCTCCCCACAGCGCCAGGTGAACCGCTCAGGTCCGCACGTCACGTGCGCGGACGCTCACCCGAATGCTGCGAGCTGTTGTGTGAGTTAGACGGAGAGAGACGGAGGACCGCGGGACGGAGTCGTTAAGTGAGTAACACTCGTGGGTTCTGAAACGGTGATCAGGCTGGCGAGGCCGACCGGGCTGCGATCCGATTGAAGGACGACCGTGGTCCCTTCAAAGACCTGCCCGGCCGCGCACATCCACGAACAGAGCGCAGTAGCGTGGGTCGCGGCCTGGTGCTGGGCATGATGCCCGGCATGTGCGACCGTCTGCGGATAGGCCAGCCCGCTCAAGAGCAGGAGACAGACGGCCACGCCGACGGCGACGGGTCTGAGGGTGCGTCGAGAGAACATCGAAGGGGATACTAAAGATCGGTGCTCTCCCTGTCAAGTAATCTCCTCGTGGTGGGATTTGGCACTTTAAATCGGGTATACTGCCACGAAATCCAGGAATTTCTAATGCTCACACGACTGCTCAATATCGTCTTCGGCAGCAAAAACGACCGGGAAATCAAGGCGCTCCGTCCGATCGTCGAGCACATCAACTCGCTCGAACCGGCCCTGAAACCCCTCTCCGACCAGGCCCTCGCCGACAAGACGCAGGTCTTTAAAAAGCGGCTCGCCGGCGGAGAGGCGCTCGACACCGTCCTGCCGGAAGCCTTTGCGGTCTGCCGGGAAGCAGGCATGCGCCGCCTGAACATGCGGCACTTCGACGTCCAGCTCATCGGCGGCATGATTCTGCACAGGGGCCGCATCGCGGAAATGAAAACCGGCGAAGGCAAGACGCTTGTCGCCACCCTGCCGATTTATCTGAACGCTCTCGAAGGCAAGGGCGCGCACCTGATCACCGTCAACGACTACCTGGCCAAACGCGACGCGCAGTGGATGGGGCAGCTCTACCACAGCCTAGGCCTCTCGGTCGGCGTGATTCAGCACGACGCGTCGTTCCTCGTCGATCCGGCCTACGACGCGCCGGACAAGCGCCTCCAACATCTCAGACCCTGTACGCGGCAGGAGGCCTACCATGCGGATATCACCTACGGAACGAACAACGAGTTCGGCTTCGATTACCTGCGGGATAACCTGATCGTCCACAACATGGACCAGTGCGTCCAGCGCGAATTGAACTTCGCCATCGTGGACGAGGTGGACAGCATCCTCATCGACGAGGCCCGCACACCCCTCATCATTTCGGGCCCGACCGAGGACTCCACCGATCTCTATTACCGGATCGACCGCATCATCCCCACTCTCAAACGGGAGGTG
>JBGPNZ010000239.1:0-3848 GCA_041487795.1 Nitrospiraceae bacterium | reverse complement strand
CGTCTCCGCTTCGAAGAGGTGGCATCGCCCTTGCTCACTCTAGGGACCGTTTCCGAAGTGACAAGACACGTACGATTTCCGATTTCAATGAAGGGGGGTGACTCAATATGATGAAGGCAATGTTTGCAATGCTGGCGCTGGTCCTCGGTTTGACCTTTGGCGCTACGACCTTCGTGCAGGCCGACGAGATGAAGAAGGAAGCTCCGGCTGCTGAAAAGAAGGCGGAGAAGAAGGAGAAGAAGGAAGAGAAGAAGGCCGAGAAGAAGTAAGCTCGACTTTTCCGGAATGACCGGCCCCCTTCGAGGGCTATCCATGCCTTGAAGGGGCGCCGGCGTTTCCATTTTTTATATGGCCATCATACACATGCGGACGAGTTATTCATCACGCTGAGTGCAACACGAACGGGATTGTGAAATGGTGAGTCAACAAGAAGGAGATTGGACCATGAAACGGATCATGACGATACTGTTGGCGCCGGCGCTCCTGCTGGCGATCGGCTGCGGCCAGGCGCCGGCCGACAAGCTGGGCGAGGCGGAAAAGGCTGTGATGGACGCCAAGCTTGCCGGGGCGCAGGCCTACGTCGCCGAGGACTTTGCCAAGCTCGAGGGCATGCTGAATAACGCCAAGAAGGAAATGGATGATCAGAACGCCAAGTTCGTTCTCTTCCGCGATTACGGCAAGACAGAGCAATTGCTGGCTTCGGTGAAGGCCGAGACGCCCAAACTGATCGAGGAGACGGCGAAGAAAAAGGAAGAAGCCAAGGATGCGGCGCTCAAAGCGCACGAAGCCGCCAAGCAAGCCGTCAAGAAAGCCCAGGCACTGGTTTCAAAGGCGCCGGTGGGCAAGGACCGGGCTGCCGTGGAGGCGATCAAGAATGACGCCAGGGCGTTGACCGCGTCGTTGAACGATGTGCAGATGGCGATGGACGCGGAAGATTATCTGACTGCGCAAGCCAAGGCCAAAGCGGTACAGGATAAGAGCCTGGCGCTCTCGTCGGAAGTGAGAGGCGCGCTGGCGAAAGTGAGCGGAACCAAGGCGCCGCAAGCGAAGCCGACGGCGGTAAAGAGCACGAAAAGCACCAAGAAAAAGAAATAGCGACACGGACACCGATGGATCGATTCTCTTTGAATATGCTGCGTACGGGCACGGTCATCGTGGCGTTGAGCATGCCGTTGCTCTCGGCCTGCGTCCAGCAGGCTCCGCCGGATCTTGTTCAGTCGGTGGAAGCCCTGGACCGTCAGCTTGTGGCAGCCCATAGCGCCGAGTTCGCGCCGGAGGACTATCGCCGGTTTGTCCAGCACTGGGTGGCGTTGAGGGAGCGGCTCCGGTCGGACGACGACGTCGTCGGATGGCCCTGGGAAGATAATCCGTTCGAAACCGACCTGCAGGCACTTCACGACGAAGGTTCGCGCGTGCTGGCACTGGCGAGCGACAAGCAGAATGCCGAGCGGCGGGGCGCCGCGGCGCATATCGCGCGTCTGGAACGCCGGCTGCGACATTTTACCAGCCGCGTGGATCAAATCGACAGCCGCGTGGCGCTGGGTGAGAAGCGGGTGGAGACCGAGTTGCTGGTGAAACAGGCCCGGTCGTTCATGGAACAGGGACGGTTTGTCCATTCGAAGCTGGCCGCGCGGCAAGCGGACGAACGGATGACCAGCCAGGCGGCGCAGTTGAACTCCGAATTGGGCCGCTATGCGGATAAGGCGCAGGTGGATCACTGGCGCGCCATGGTCCGTCGCGCGGTGGACTGGTCCAAGCAGCATCATGCGGCGGCGCTGGTGGTCGTCAAAGCCAAGAAGCGGTTGACGCTGTACCGGAATGGTCGGGCTGTGGCGTCCTATCCCGTACATCTCGGTTTTAACGGTGTCCAGGAGAAGCGTTACGAAGACGACGGCGCGACGCCGGAGGGCACCTATCGGGTGGTCAGGATGCGGGACCGCGGGCAAACGGAGTTCTACAGGGCGTTCCTGCTCGATTATCCGAATGCCGACGATCAGCGGCGGTTCCAGTCGGCGCGGAAGACCGGCATGATTTCTGCCCAGGCCCGCATCGGCGGCAATATCGAGATTCATGGCGAGGCGAATCGGCAGCTCAGCCAGACGCTCGGTTGCGTGATGCTCGGCAACCGCCAGATGGACGCCTTGTTCAGAGAGGTCGAAGTTGGCACACCCGTCACGATCGTCGGCGCCGTAGACGTGGACAATACGGTGGCGGTAGTATTGGCGCAGTTGGATCAGAGCGACGACGATGCCGATGCGGACGGTGCCGATCTTGACGACACGCAGACTTCGGTGGATGAGACGGACGTCGAGCAGAGTTGAGCGGCGATGACACAACTTATCGAACGATCAAGGCAGAGCGTATCCAGCGGGGTGGTGCTGGTCGTAACTGCCCTTGCCGCAGGATTGTTTGCCTATCAATTTGACGGTTCGCGCGAGGTCGAGAGCCGTATCCTCACCGCTGAGTCACGGAATGCGTCGAGCCTTGCGCGCCTGCGCGCCCAGCATGCAGCGCTGAAGCGGCAACTGGCTTCCTATGCTCCGACCGGCGCCTACATTGTCGTGGATACGGCGCGCAACCGGCTCTACGTCAAGCGCCGTGAAGCGGTCCTGCTGGATGCGGTCGTGTCCACGGGAAGCGGGACTATTCTGGATCATCCCGACCAGCCGGAGCGCCGGTGGGTCTTCGACACGCCGCGCGGCGCCTTTGCCGTTCAGTCGAAGCTCGTCAATCCGGCCTGGGTGAAGCCGGACTGGGCGTTTCTCGAAGAAGGCCGGACCATTCCCGCGAATGCCGCGGAGCGCGTGGAGACCGGCATCCTCGGCGAATACGCATTCGGATTCGGCAACGGGTATTTCATCCACGGCACCCTCTATACCAGGATGCTGGGCAAGAACGTGACGCATGGCTGCATCCGGCTGAACGACGATGACCTGCGCACGGTAAACCGGCTCGCCGACATCGGAACACCCCTCATCATTTTCTGACTTGCGTCACCGAAAGTATTTCATCGCGCTCGGGCTCGCAGCCGCGTTTTGCGGGACCTGCCTCGTGGCTGGAACGTCCGCGCAAAGTCTTCAGGCGACCGGCGAGCGGCAAGCCGCCCAGGAAGCGAATACTGTTCTCCAGGAAGAAATCAAACTGGCCGCGCGGGCGCAGACGTACCTGCTTATCGATGTGCATCAGGGTGTCGTCCTGGTGAAGGCTCGCGGCATCGAAATCCATCGGCTGCCTCTTCTCTCCTGGCGTGCCCGAGAGGATCGGCCGCCGGGGGGCCTCTTTCGGCTGACGGCCAGGCCGCCGGTGGATCGTCCCAAGGCCAAGCCGGGCGAGGATGCGACCGAACACCCCATCGACGTGTCCGATATGCCCGCGGAATATCACTTGGCGCTGGAGCCGCTGTTGCTCGTGGCTATTGTTCCGCCGGCTCAGGATCGCCCCTGGCTCTGGATCAGGGGCCGTATGCGTGAATGGTGGAGCCGGGCCGTTTCCAACGGTTCGAGCCCATGGCTACGCCTGACGCTCTCGCCGGAGAGCGCCCGCTCGCTGGCTTGGTCGGTGACCGAGGGGATGCCTTGCCTGATCGGGCGCGCGACCATCCCCTAGCCCGCATTATTCATGAGGGTTAAGGGCAAACCCTCGGTTTTCCCCTCTCTGCAGCCCGTTTGCGTTTTCGCCGATGCCAGCCTAAGATACGGCCCCCAGCGCACAGAATTTAGCGTGGAAGCGGAGACCAGCGATGCCGAAAGAGCCGATGGCGAGGATGTACGTGAATCTGGGGGCACTGCACGGAACCGTGGAAGCGGCGCTGCACGAGATGGCGCTGACGCGGCTCGTGGCGCGCCTCT
>JBGPNZ010000238.1:0-3865 GCA_041487795.1 Nitrospiraceae bacterium | reverse complement strand
GGCTGCTCAGCGGAGGATGTATCGTAGACGCCCACGTCCTCAACGACGAGGTACTGCCCCTGAGTCACCAACTGCGAGTAGGCGGCTACTTCTTTCTTGACGTGCTCGTACGTGTGCGTCGAGTCCAACGAGACCATCGTGCTCTTTCCACGGGCGTGTTCCCCCATGATGCCGATGATCTCATCGCCCACACAATCTCCCACGAGGTAGGTAATCCGTGGATGCTCACGGCGAAGATGAGGGTACACGTCCACGTCGACCGTGACCACGTGTCCGTTGCCAATCAGATCAAAGATCGACGCAAAGAAAAATGCCGAGCCCGCGCCGCTTGT
This sequence comes from Nitrospiraceae bacterium, assembly GCA_041487795.1. Taxonomy (GTDB): domain Bacteria; phylum Nitrospirota; class Nitrospiria; order Nitrospirales; family Nitrospiraceae; genus 2-02-FULL-62-14. Next base: position 3,533 of record JBGPNZ010000238.1, on the reverse strand, counting down.
CCCAGTCTCAAGCAACACGTCCGGCCGGGTTTCGTAGAGAAGTTCTTGGTACACCCACAAATCCATCGGGCACTTCGAGACAAATTTACCTAGCCAACTTACCTCCTGCCACGGAACCTGAGAGTTTACGTCTCCCGCATCCCGGCGCTTCTGCGTCAGGCTCCCAGAGTAAAGGCCACGAAACCTCTGAATGACCTCGGAATCGTTCATGCACTCTCCCCCTCAAAGACTCTCGACACATTCAACAATTTGTTTAGCGCATCGCTCCCACGAGAACGCTTCCGCTGTCCGCAGCCCTTCTTCTATACGCTTACTCCCATAGCGCCCCTGAAAGACCTCTCTCATAGCCTGACGAAGCACCGCGACTTCAACATGATAGGCCGTTCCCCTCAAATCGAACGGAAACTGATATTGCTCTTCGTAAGTAGGAAGGAGAATCGCATTTCTTTCGTCCGCGAACACGCGCTGTCCGCCCACGTCTGAGCACAGCACAGGCACGCCACAAGCCATCGCCTCCAACATCGTCATCCCGAATCCTTCAAGCCGAGTCGGGTGCACGAGACAATGACAAGCAGTGTAGACTCCGCCCATCTCCATCTCAGGGATGCTGTCTCGCACGATCAAGATATGGGGGGCATGGGGCGGGAGCGCAGCGGTCCACACTGGATTTTCTTCCCCCCTACTTTGGACAACGAGAGTCACGTCGTCGGCGTCAGAGAATTCCCCCAAGTAGGCTTCGAGAAGAATGTCGGTTCCCTTCCTGATCTGCCACCCCCCGACGTAGAGGAATCTAAACGAGCGCGTGACGTCAAGAATTCTGGGTGGAAACGCCGGGTGAAACAGTCTGCGATCCACTCCGAGCGGAATTGCCTGCACAGGGGTCGGCACCCCATAGGAGCGAAGTTCCTGCTCTATCCGTGAAGCAGAGAAAGGGGAGATGGCGATGATCATGTCCACGTCCGCTGCCGCATCCACCCACGGGCGCGGCATGTGCTCACTTTCCCAAATGAAGAAGCCGATGCGCACGCGGCCCTTGATCGTGTTCCAACTAAGCCGGGCGTCGTAGTATGGATTGCACACCGGCCAACTGTGCCGAATCGTGACCGCGTCAGAAAAATCCTTCTCTCTCTGAGATAGGGCGAGAAGGAGGTCGAAACCCAGAAATTTTTCTCTGTACGACGGGTTCCACTCCCAGACTTCCCAAGCGTCTAGCCGCACGTCAGCGCCAATGCGGTGCAGCGCACGGACGATATTTCGGTTCACGATGGAGAAACTGTCTTCCCCCGCGACAGTCTGCACGCCACCCCAAATGCAGCCGCTCCACACGATATGCACGATCAGCCGTCCAGAGGCTTCAGCAGGTTCGTCGGCCAGACGTAGCCGCCATAGCGTTCGCCTGTGAGTTCAAACCATCTGTCGATTGCCCTCGTGCGGTCGTTCTTGTACTCCTCGTTCAATGCGGCCCAGTACATGAAGTCGGGACGAAGACTGAAGAGCGCAACGTAATCGCCCCCCTGAATCTTCAGGCGTCGCTCGATCCTCGGAGCCGCATTGGCCTTCTCGTACCATTCATGAGCAGTAAGTCCGGGCTCGTGCTCGAATCCTTTGGGTGGCGGGTTCAGGTCGATGCCGTGTGCAAGAGAGTACCGGCGATACCACTCTTCGTCGGGGGGCCAGTGCTGCATCAGATAGAGCGGCATCGTTCCGTAGTTCCAAGTCAGGCCACGGAAGTAGGAACACCACTTGTCGCGAAACTGCACGCAACCAAGATGCTCGCGTGCGAGTGAGAGGTCAGAGCGGGGCTCACCGGGGTCGTTGTGAACAACATGCCAGTCTGCGAGCGCGCCGACCGTATATCCAGCCATGCGAACGCGCACAGCAAAATCACACTCCTGCTGATGCAGCAGTTGGGGGTCATAGCCGCCAATCAGACTGTAAACTTCCTTGCGCATCGCCCAGCAGAAGCCCAACCCCCAACGAATTTCGTCGTAGTTGGGATTCGGAATGAATTCGCTGCCGTGATTAGGAACGAGCAGCCCCAACTCAGGAGAGCACTCGAAGACCCTTTTCACGCGCTCAGGCCAAGGATTAGGGCCTTGAATGAGCGCGTCATCGTCCATGTGCACAAGCAGGTCAGGCAGACGCGCATTCAGAGAGCGCAAGCCGGTATTGACGGCGCGAGAAAGGCCCATGTTCGTTCCGAGTCGATGAATGTCCCACCCCGCACGCTCGCGAAGGTCAAGCAGAGCGAGCGTCCCTTCATCCGTCGAGCCGTTGTCAACGATCACTGGCGGCACGTCAACCGCGCCAAGTAAGTCCAAGCGTTCGAGGGTCATCTTCAACGTGCGAGGACGGTTCATGCTGACGAGGGAGATGCCAAGTGTTAGCGCCACGGCTCAATCCAGTCAAGCAGTTCTTGTCGCGTGAGACGGCGGGCAGTGTTGGAGGTATACGGGGGGCCGTGCCGCTTGTTCGGATCATTGAGCGGACGGTAGAGAAAGTAGTCCTCCCGCCGCACGACACGGGGCATTTCGAACGCCGACAATAGGTCTTCGTGGGTCTTTTCGCCCGGTCGTTGACCAACAACCTCGAAGCCAACAGGGCCAGCCATCACATCGGCCAAATCTCCAAGTCGAGCCGATGGCATCGCCTTCGCGACAATCGTGCCAGAATCCATGCTGAGCGCGTAGTCGATGAGATCAACCGCATCGTCAAGGCTGAAGAAGAAGCGCGTCATATCTGGGTCTGTCACTCTAATTTTCTCGCCTCTCTTGATCTGCTCAGACCACTTGAGGACAACAGAGCCACGAGACGCAAACACATTCCCGTAGCGGCACACAATGAAGCGCGGGGGCGTGCGGAGAACCTTCGACCGTGACTGATGTGTCTCGATAAAGAGTTTTTCGAGGAGCCCTTTCGTCAGGCCATACGTGTTGAGTGGCGCGCACGCTTTGTCGCTAGAGATGCCGATCATCGTCTCGACCGTGCCCTCTTGGAGCGCGGCGTTGATGATGTTGATCGTGCCCATAACGTTCGTGAGCACGTACTCTGTCGGCTGACGTTCTGAGATGTCCACGTACTTGAGCGACGCGCCGTGAATGACGACAGTGACGCCCCGCACGGCTTCTTGACACGCCCTCAAGTCGCGCACGTCACCCAAAATAAATTTCACTGTCGGCCACTTTGCGCGTAGATCAGCCTGTTTCTTTTCATCCCGCGAGAGCACGCGGACATCGTAGACGTTCCGTTTGAGCAGACGCGGGATGAGCGCTTGACCGAGCGAGCCGGTGCCGCCAGTGATGAGGACGATGTCCATCGGGGAGAGATTTTTCATGCTAGTGTTTTCTTTCCAAGAGCGAGTAATTGCCGTTGTCGAAGTTGCGGATGAACGAGGCGAATTCATTGGGCAGACGGATACGACCATGCCCGTTGCGCTCGATATGGTCTTCATAGACCGTCCATCCGTTGCCGAATAGCCGGTTAAGGTAACACGCGAGCGGACAACTCTTCGGATTCGACTTGCGTCCTCTGAT
>JBGPNZ010000237.1:0-3876 GCA_041487795.1 Nitrospiraceae bacterium | reverse complement strand
TCTGTTCCTGACGGCGCTGGGCGTGGACCGGTTCCTGGCCTACTTCAAGCAGATGCGGGTTTACCTGTGGGGCGTGTCAGCGGTGTGCGGGGTGTTCCTGATCACGGTCGGCGTGTTGATCTACGCCAATTCGCTTACCATTATTACAAGTTTCCTCGAACAGCATGGAATAGGTTGGTACCTGGGGCAGTAGAGGGGAGGGGGAGCGGCGAGGCTATCTCCCCGTGCTCGTGCAACGCGCACACTAAGAAGGTGCTCGTTGAACACGCGCAGTTCGGGAGATAGCCCCGCCGCTCCCCCGAAGAGAAGAGAGAGCGCTTCGCTCACCCGTCACGTTCTTCCTTGCTCCGCACCACATTCATATTGCCACTCTTAAGTATGCCTGGCGCGCTTTTGAGCAGCCTATGCGTGTACGTGCTCAAAGTGTGATCACGGTTTATCGTAAGGATGGCTGAGTGATCCGTAGTGCGCGCTCTATCTCACCCGCCCACCCCAGGCGCGCCAAGACGCGCCCTTTACCCGTGGCGAGCACCGGTTTATCGTGCGCGTTCGGCGAGCACAGGATCCTCAGGCCATCCGGATAGCCGAACTCATGTGCGTATGGTACTGGGAAGAACGTGACGGGTGAGCGAAGCGCTTTTCTTTTTTTCTTTGAGGAAAGCGACTGGTTTCTCTGACCGTACTCCTCCTCATTGAGCGGTGGCCCGGTCTCCCTTCGACTGCGCGCCCCCTACACCCACTTATCTTTGCGAGTGCGGTTTGGTCTCGTCCAACTGCGCGCATCGAACGAGCACCGTCTGCGCGTGCGCGTTCTGCGAGCAAGGAGGAGACCAAACCGCCAACTCGCCTCTTCACTCTGCGCCCTCTGCGAGCAAGGAAGGGAGACTGGGTCACCACGCTCGTCTTATCGAGGATATTGCGCGAGCGCAGGGGATGACCTTGCCGCCATCCCTATCCTGTCACCGCGCGTTCAACGCCATTCTGATTATTTCTTTCGCCTCAGGACTTTCCCAGTCCCGTGCCCCGAAGATACGATGGATGACCACGCCCCGCCGGTCCACCAGGAACGTCATCGGCAGCGTGCGCGCGCCGTAGGCCAGCCCCACCCGGTAATCCGAATCGTGCAGGATCGGGAAGGTCAGCCCCATCTGGTTCCGGAACGGCCGCGTGACGGCAACGCCCTGCTGATCGGTGGACACAGCCAGAATTTCAAAATCCTTCCGTTCGAATGCCTTATACAGCGCTTCCATCGCCGGCATCTCCACCCGGCAGGGCCCGCACCAGGTCGCCCAGAAATTGATGAAGACCACGGAGCCGCGATACTCGGAGAGGGTCACGGCGTTGCCGCTGAGGTCATACAACTGAAAGTTCGGAGCCTGATCGCCGACTTTCAGCACGCCGCGTCGCAGGGGTGGCGTTTGCGCCGGCTCCGGGGCAGGTGGATCGTCGGCTGCCACGTCCGACGGCTTGGTGTCGCACCCTCCGCCCGCCACCAGGAGCATCAGCAGCGTTGCGCGCAACAATGGAGTCCACATGGTTCGACAGTACTTACGTGGAAGGAACGACTTTGACAGTCTTGGGGGTAACCTTGAGCAGGCCCGTGAGCACGTTCAGACTATCCAGCCTCGTCCAATCGCGCGGGCCGATGACAATCTCGCGAATCACGCCCTCCTGATCGATGATGAAGGTCTCGGGCACGCCCAAGCGTTTGTAGGGCATGTCGGTCTTGCCCCAGGAATCGATCAGGACCGGAAACGACAGGTTCATGCTCTTGATAAACGGCGGAATATCCTTGGTCGTCGTCACGCGATCGATGCTCACCGCCAGCACCACCAGCCCATCCTTCTCGAAATTCCGATATAGTACTTCCATCGAGGGCATCTCTTCCTTGCAGGGCTTGCACCAGGTCGCCCAGAAATTTAGAAAGACCACCTTGCCGCGGAGATTCGAGAGACGGACTTCTTTGTCGTTCAGATCGACCAGCGCGAAGTCCGGCGCCACCTTGCCGACTTTGGGCGGCTCATATTTGGAGCTCTGGAGCCAGACGATGCCGAACACCAGCGCCAGCACAGCGATGGCCACGATAGCCACAAATGGCTTCGAGCCTTTTGGCGCCTGATTCTCTGTTGCCGATTGTTCAGTCATTGCAATAGCTGACAAGCATCAAAGCTGACAGGCTGACAAGCTTTCCCTGCAGCTTGCTCACTTGTAACTTGTCAGCTTCCTGTTTACGCATACGCGTGCAACCCCGACAGGAGGAAATTCACTCCCCAGAAACAGAAAATCACCATCAGAAATCCGAACACCGCATAGATCGCCGCCCGATGCCCTCCCCACCCGCGTGTCATCCGCGCGTGGATGTAGGCGCCGTAGATCAGCCACACGATCAGCGACCAGGTCTCTTTCGGGTCCCAGCTCCAGTATCCGCCCCAGGCATAGTTGGCCCACATGGCGCCGAGGATGATGCCGAACGCCAGCATGGGGAAGCCGACCATGATCGCCTTGTAGCCCAGCTCGTCGATCGTTTCCAGATCGGGCAGCACCGCCAGCAACTGCGAGCTCTGTCCCTTGCGCTCCGCCCGCTCCCGGACCAGGTACATCAGGCCCAGGCCGCCGGCCATCGCGAAGGCCGCGTAGCTGGTCAGCGTGACCGACACGTGGATGTAGATCCAGTAGCTGTTCAGCGCCGGCACCAGCGGCTCCGCCGTCTGATAGCGGTACGGCAGCAGCGACGCCGCGCCCATCGCGATGAACCCGATCCCCACCACGAAGGCGCCGATCGTCTTGATGCGGTACCGGAACTCCAGCAGCACGTAGCCCAGGATGATCGCCCAGGAGACATAGGACATGGCCTCGAATTGATTGGACCAGGGCGCGAAGGTGCCGGAATGCTGCATTCGCTCCATTGCCCGCGTGAACAGCGCGGCCGTGTTCATCATCCAGCCGAACACCGTGATGATCGTCGCCACCTGCCCGATCTGGACGGCCCAGCCGCTGTCGCCCTCCGTCGTGAACGCGCTGGATCCACCGGGATGCCCGGCCACCGCCATCTGCATCGCCGGCTTCCGCGCGAATACATAGGCGATGTAGAGCGTGAAAGCCGCCAGATAGAGCCAGAAGGTCATATCGAATAGGAACAAAGAACGTAACATGGTGCCTCCGTTGTGAGTTCGGGGTTCGGGGTACGAGGTTCGGGGTTTGCCCGAAGGGCGGGTTGCTGGGTTCGGGGTTCGAGGTTTCGAGGTTTAGTTGCCACGCACCTCGTACCTCGCGACCTCGCATCCATTTCTATACCCCGTACCTCGAACCTCGCACCTCGTTCCCGTTCATGTGCTTATCGTTTTAATCCGTTCCGTCAGCTTGCGGAACTCCTTATTGAAATCGATTTGATTTTTGTGCGTCGAGCCCCCGAAATGCACGGTCACGCTCTGCCCATCAGATTTGGCAGATTTGGCAGACTTGTCCGGAATCACCTTGAACCACAGCCGCCGGTGATAGATAAAGGACGAGAGCGAGATGCCCACCACGATCATCGTCGAGCCGATCCAGACGATGGTCACGCCCGGATCTCTGGTAATCTGCAGCCCCGTGAACTTCCGCGGCTGGTAGCCCACCAATTCAAACCGGTACTTCGACCCCGGAATGTCGAACAGATCGGGATAATGATAAAAAATCCAGGGCGTGGCTTCCAGCGCGCTCTTCTTCGTCCGCTCGGCCATCACCAGCTTGATCGCTGGATTCTCGTGCTCGACCGACTTGGAATAGACTTTCTTCTCCGACGAGTTGAACCCGAAGTCCGCCACGAAATCGGTCAGCGTCACCGTCAGGCCCAGCTTGTCGAGCGCGGCCTCTTTCTTCCACTGGAGGTCCACCGTC
>JBGPNZ010000236.1:0-3877 GCA_041487795.1 Nitrospiraceae bacterium | reverse complement strand
TGGGATTGCGCCTGCAGCGATTCGACGTCGGGACCGACGGCGGCGAGCGGGCGGCGAGGTCGGGCGAAATCTTCGCGCGAAGAGGGTCCGAGGAGGTGGTGATCCGGGCGGCCGTTTCGACGGCGGATGCCAAGCCGCATGCCGTCACACTCTCGCTCATCCGGTCGGGACAGGTCATTGCTCGCATGACGGGGAACACACCGCTGGAGCAACGATTCGTGGATCGCACGCTGCCGGCCGGTGAACAGGCGTTCTATCGGGTGGAGGTGCATGGGGAAGGGGAGATTCTCAGCAACCCGATTTTTGTCATGCCGGGACCTTCTGCATAGATGAGGATCGCCATCCATCAGCCGCAGTTTCTGCCCTGGCTCGGGTACCTGGATAAAATCGACCGGGCCGACCTGTTTGTCCTGCTCGATTCCGTCCAGTTCAAAAAGAACGAATGGCAGAACCGTAATCGCATCCGCACCGCCCAGGGATCGCAATGGGTGACGGTTCCCGTGCTGCACAACTTCGGACAGCCCATCAAAGACGTGCGTATCAATCAGACGACAGACTGGCGGGCGAAGCACCTGCGGGCTGTGGAAATGCATTATGCCCAGGCGGCCCATCGCGAGCCGGTGCTCGCCGGACTGCGCGCGCTCTATCAGCAATCATGGGATCGCCTGGCGGATCTCAATGTGGCCGTGCTCCGGTGGCTGCTCGGCGAGTTCGGGATCAAGACCCCGCTGCGCCTCTCGTCGGACATGCAGCTTCCGGAGGAGCCCACGGAACGCCTGATCGAGATTTGCCGGACCGTCGGCGCCACATCCTATCTGGCCGGCGCCGGCGCCCGGGGTTACATGGATTTCAAGAAATTTGAGGCGGCGGGCATTCCCGTGGAGATGCAGGACTTCCGGCACCCCGCCTACCGGCAGTGCTACGAGCCGTTCCTGCCCGGCATGGCTGCAATCGATTTACTCTTGACCTGCGGGGGGCAGTCGCTTCACAGTCTCCGCAGTACAAGATCGTGACAAGCGGGCGAGGGGCCATGCCGACAAAACAGGACAATCAAATCCGAGTGCTGGCACTGGGGGCGCATCCGGACGACATCGAAGCCGGGTGCGGCGGCACGCTCACCAAGTATGCGCTCAACGGCCATCGGGTGTTTCTGATGGTCATGACAGCGGGCGAACGGGGCGGGAAGGGAACGGCGCGCAAGCGGGAGCAGCAGCGCGCCTCGCGGCACCTGCGCGCGGAGAAAATTTTCTGGGGTGGCTATCCCGACACGAAAGTCCCGGCAGGGCAGGGGTTGATCGGCAAGATCGAGCGGGTTGTGCGCGAGGTGGACCCGCATTTTATTTTCGTGCATTATCATGACGACACCCATCAGGATCATCGCCATCTGGCCATCAGCACGGTAACGGCGACCCGCTACACGAGAAACGTGCTGTTCTACGAGGGGCCGACCTCTCAGAATTTTTCTCCGACGGTGTTCGTGGATATTGATCCCGTCTTGCAGGAAAAGATCGATGCACTGAAAGCCCACCAATCGCAAGTGATGAAGACGAATATCGAGGGCCTCACGATCATTGATATCATCCGTTCCTCCGCCCACTTCCGCGGCATCCAGGGACGGGTCAAGAACGCGGAAGCATTTGTCCCGCTGCGCCTCTTCATTAATATCAAGCACGGATGACGACAGCCCCGCTCATCGCCCATTCCAGGCCGACGCTCGATAATCACGACGCGCGGGCAGTCGCGCAGACCGTCCGTTCCGGCTGGCTGGCCCAGGGTGCGCGTGTCGAAGAATTTGAACGCCGCATGGCGGCGTTCGTGGGCGTACGGGGCGGGGTGGCCGTCAACTCCGGGACGGCGGCGCTGGAATTGGCCCTGCTGGCTCTCGGCGTGAAGAGCGGGGATGAAGTCATCCTGCCGAGCTACGTCTGCGCCGCGCCGTGGCTGGCGGTGCGCCGAATCGGCGCCACGCCGAAGCTCGTGGACATCGAGCCCGACAGCTACACGATTGATCCCGTCCATGCGAAGAAGGCGCTGTCGAGACGAACGCGCGCCATCATCGTGCCGCATCTCTTCGGATTGCCGGCCGACCTGACCCGGCTGCAGGCCTTGTATGTGCCGCTCATCGAGGACTGTGCACAGACGCTCGGGGCGACGGAGCGGGGACGTCTGGTCGGGAGCGTCGGCGTGGCGGCGGTCTGTTCCTTCTATGCGACCAAGCTGCTCTGCACGGGAGAAGGCGGCATGCTGCTGTCCCGCAAGGCGGTCATCCTCGAGAGCGGGCGGGTGCTGCGGGAGTATGACGAGGAGCCGCTGCTGGTGCCGGGCGCTTTCAACCGGAAGATGACGGACCTGCAGGCGGCGCTGGGGCTCAGTCAATTACGCCGGCTGCGGCTGTTCCTTCAACGGCGCAGGGCTATTGCCGCGGTCTATCGCAAGGCGCTCGCGCGCACCGACGTGGTATTGCCCGTGGTTCCGAAGGGCCGGACGCATTGCTTTTACCGCTATGTGATCCGGCTGCAGGACGGCCGGCATAGTGCGCTGGAGAAGGTCATGGCGCGCCTGGAGCGGCGCGGCGTGCAATGCCGGCGGCCCGTGTTCAGGCCGCTCCATCGGTATCTGAATCTCAAGGGCTTTCCGGAAAGCGAAGAAGCCCATCGCACCGCCTTGTCTCTGCCGATCTATCCGTCCATGACCGACCGGATGGTCAGGCGCGTCGTCACGGTGCTGCGCGAGGAGCTGGCATGACCGCCCAGACGTCTCAATCGTCGCAGCCGACACGCACCGCCCTGTGGCTTCCGCTGGCAGCCGGCCTCGGGTTTGTCGGTGTCGTCGCCTTGCTGATCCCGTCCGTGCGCGAGCAATTCATCGCAGAGGGAGTCCGGTGGCTGTATATCCTCCTGTTCTCGTTTGCGGCGACGTTCGCGCTGACGCCGGCGAGCATCGTCCTCGGCACGCGATGGGGTTTTGTGGACCAGCCGAGCGAGCGGAAAATCCACGGGGTGCCCACTCCGCGGATCGGTGGTCTGGCCGTCTACCTGGGATTTGTCGGCTCCATCCTGGTCAACTCCATCCTGGAGGATTGGATGGCGGCGATTCTGGTGGCGGGCTCGCTGCTCCTGCTGGTCGGAATTGCCGATGACGCCTGGGAGTTGCCGGCATGGAGCAAGCTGATCGCCCAACTCGGGGCAGCCGGACTGGTCATTTACTTCGGCAAGGTGCTGTCGTTGTTCCCGGACGGTCCCTGGGGCGATGCCGTCAATATCCTGCTGACGTTCATCTGGATCGTCGGCATCACGAATGCGTTCAATTTCCTCGATGGGATGGACGGGTTGGCCTCCGGGCTGGCGGTGCTCATTGCCTTATTCATGGGTGCAGTCGCGCTCGACACCAGCCAGCCGGGGCTGGCCTGGCTGGCCGTGGCCATCATCGGAGCTGGAATTGGATTCCTCCCGTATAACTTTAGATTTAAGAAGCAAGCGCTTGTATTTCTAGGTGATGGGGGGTCGACGTTTCTCGGATTTACGCTGGCCTGTTTGGCGGTCAAGGGGAATTGGGCGGACAATAACCCCATCGTGTCCTTCAGCAACCCGCTCCTGATTTTCGGCGTGCTGATTTACGACATGATCCACATCACGGTCGAGCGGATGGCGACGGGGAAGGTCAAGACGGTCAAGCAGTGGATTGATTATGTCGGCACGGACCATTTGCATCACCGGCTGGAGCGTGTGCTGGGAAACCGGCAGGCCAGCGTGGCGATGATCTGGGTGCTGACCATCTGCCTGGGGTTGGCGGCGATCGTGCTGCGCAAAGCGGGGACAGCCGAAGCGATCATGCTCCTGGCGCAGGCCGCTTTGATCCTCATCATGATTACGATTTT
>JBGPNZ010000235.1:0-3931 GCA_041487795.1 Nitrospiraceae bacterium | reverse complement strand
GGGCCAGCCCTATACGTTCGGGACGCTGGCGCAGGCGCAGGCCGTAGGCGATTTTCAGTCGCTGCAAGCCCGCCATCGAACGGTGGTCCGTGTGCGCCTGGGCAGCCGGGCCGAGCAATCCATCAAGAAGGTGCTGAAGCCGTCCCGCAAACGTGCCTCGGCGGGAGCGCACGCGAGCAAAAAACGCGTGAGCAAACGGGCCAAGCGACGACGCTAGATGGGCGCAGCAGAACTCCGCATTCTGGAAAACGGCGAAGAGCTAGTACGTGAAGCGGCGGATTTCGTCGTGTGGGCGGGCGAGCAGGCCATCACGAGCGCCGGCACGTTCCGGCTGGCGCTCTCCGGCGGCTCGACACCGAAGGCTCTCTACGCATTACTGGCCGGAACCGGGCTTGTCAAACGGTTGGATTGGCGGCGCGTGGCGGTCTTCTTCGGCGACGAGCGGTGTGTGCCGCCCGAACATGCCGACAGCAATTTTCGCATGGCGAATGAGACTCTGATCAAGCCGCTGAACATCCCCCAGGACCGCATCTTCCGCATGCACGGTGAAGACGAGCCGGATCAGGCTGCGCGCCGATACGAAGAAAGCCTCCGGAAAGAATTCGGCACGCCGGCGCCGGCGTGGCCCCGTTTCGATCTCATCCTGCTCGGGCTGGGCGATGATGGCCATACGGCGTCATTATTTCCAGGCACACCGGCTTTGAGCGAGCAGAAGCGGCTTGTCGTGCAGAATCAAGCGCCGCAGGGCACCAAGCAACGACTCACATTCACCGCCCCCTTGATCAATCAGGCCCAGACGGTGGTGTTTCTGGTCAGCGGCAAGAGCAAGGCGCCGGCGCTCAAAGCCGTGCTGGAGGATCGCACGGCGGACAACAAGAAGTTTCCTGCGAAGCTGATCCAACCGGAGAAGGGGCGATTGATCTGGTTTTTGGATCACGCGGCCGCAGCCGAACTGATGATTGAAAAGCAGCGGGTTGTGTCCCACGAGGAATAAGATGATTTTAGCCGGCGACATTGGCGGCACTAAGACGAATCTGGCGCTCTATGACTGGAAGACCGAACGGGTCGAGCCGACCCGCGAGGCGACTTTTGCCAGCGCCGACTACAAATCGCCGGAAGACATTCTTGAAGAGTTTCTGAATCCACCGCCGGAACCTTCGGCCGAGAAGGATGATGAATCGAGGGAGGCTCCAGTCGAAGAAGCCCCGCGCACTCTTGATGCCGCTTGTTTCGGTATCGCCGGGCCGGTCATCGAAAACACATCCAAGACCACGAACCTGCCTTGGGTGGTGGATGGAGCGGCCCTGTCGAAGCGGTTCAAGATTCCCCATGTCCGCCTCTTGAACGACCTGGAGGCGACGGCCTACGGGATGCTGGTGCTGAAGCCGGACGAAGCGGACGTCTTGAACGCCGGCACGCCGCCCAAGACCAAAGGCGCGATGGCGCTGATCGCCGCCGGCACCGGCCTGGGCGAAGCGATTCTCTTTTGGGACGGGACGACGTATAAGCCGATGCCGTCGGAAGGCGGGCACAGTAGCTTCGCGCCCACCAGCGATCTGGAGATCGAATTGCTCCGTTATTTGCGCACGCAATACACGCATGTCAGTTATGAGCGCGTGCTCTCCGGCATGGGCCTGCACGCCATCTATGAATTCTTGCGGGATACGAAGAAGAACGAGCCGACCTGGCTGGCGGAAAAGATCAAGGTCGGCGATCCGGCCGCGATCATTGCCGAAGCCGGCCTGAAAAAGCAGGCCGAGATTGCGATCCAGGCATTGGATCTGTTCGCGACCATCTACGGAGCCGAAGCCGGCAACCTGGCGCTCAAGGCGATGGCGCTGGATGCGGTCTATGTCGGCGGCGGCATTGCGCCCAAGCTGCTGGCCAAACTCAAAGACGGGCTGTTCATGAAGGCGTTTGTGGACAAGGGCCGGTATAAGAAACTGCTGGCCGGCATTCCCGTGCGCGTGATCACGAATCCGAAAGCCGCGCTGTTGGGCGCGGCCTCTGTCGCCGTGCAATTGTGCAAGGGATCTGCATGAGCGTCTCGAAGCTCGACGACCTCAAGCGGCAGGCGGCGCTCAAGGCCGTGGACTATGTCCGCGACGGGATGGTGGTCGGGTTGGGAACCGGCTCGACGGTGAAGCACGTGATCCTCGCACTCGGCGAGCGGATCAAGCAGGGGCTCAAGATCAAAGGTGTGCCGACGTCGCAGGAAACGGCCAAGCTGGCCAGGAAAGCGAAGATTCCGCTCCTGCCGGACGACGCAGTCTGGCCGATCGACGTGGCGATCGACGGGGCGGATCAAGTCGATCGCCAGTTGAATCTCATCAAAGGCGGCGGCGGGGCCTTGCTCAAGGAAAAAATCGTCACCGCCTCGGCGAAGCGGTTCATCGTGGTCGTCGATCACACCAAACGTGTACCGGTGCTCGGCGGTTCGTTCCCCCTCCCCGTTGAAATCATTCCGTTCGGTTGGGCGAATACGGCGAAGAAAATCGAGGCGCTCGGCGGCACAGTGGTGCTGCGCAAGCGGGGAGGGAAGATTTTCAAGACCGAAGCCGGACACTATATTCTCGACGTACAGGTTGCGCGAATCGACAAGCCGGCCGAACTGGAGCTGCAACTGAATGCCCTGCCCGGTGTGGTCGAAAACGGGCTGTTTGTCTCCCGGGCCTCAGTGGTGATCGTCGGCACGCCGACCGGTGTCGAGGAGCAGCATGCGGGGCACTGAGGCAGATCCTTTCCGGCTGCCTCGGCATATCCTTCCTTCACGATACGACCTTCGTCTCAAACCAGACCTGACAGCCGCGGCCTTCACCGGCGACGAAACGATCACGATTACCGTCCGACGGCCCACGAAGCAGATCATCCTCAATGCGGTCGAATTGAACATCACGTCTGCGACCATCGAAAACGGCCAGGGCCTGTCGCATCATGCCGCCATCGTGCTCGACGAACCGGCCGAACGGTGCCGTCTGACCTTCCCCTCTGCCATTCCAACCGGAATCTGGAAGCTGTCCCTGTCCTTTCACGGCAAGCTGAACGACAAGCTCCGTGGTTTCTACCGCAGCACCTATAAAAATGCATCCGGCGCCACCCGCGTCATGGCGGCGACGCAGTTCGAAGCCACCGATGCGCGGCGCGCCTTCCCCTGCTGGGATGAGCCAGATTGCAAAGCCGTCTTTGCGACGACGCTTGTCATCGATCCAAAATTGACGGCCGTGTCCAACACGAGGATTGTTTCTGAGAGGATGGAAGCCGGCAAAAAAGTCCTGCAATTTGCCGACACGATGACGATGTCCACCTATCTGGTGGCATTCATTGTCGGCGAGCTTGACGCGACGGCCCCGACGATGGTCGGCAAGGCGCCGCTGCGACTCTGGTGCGTGCCGGGCAAGAAACATCTCGCGAAGTTCGGGCAGGAGATTGCGTCTTTCTCGCTGAAGTTTTTCGAAAAGTACTACGGCCTCCCCTATCCAGGCGACAAGCTCGACCTACTGGCCATTCCGGATTTTGCCTCCGGCGCGATGGAAAATCTCGGCGCGATCACCTTCCGGGAAACGGCGCTGTTGGTGGATCAAAACGCCGCGACCCACGCCGAATTGGAACGGATCGCCGATGTCGTCGCGCACGAAAACGCGCACATGTGGTTCGGCGATCTCGTCACCATGTCCTGGTGGAACGGTCTGTGGCTGAACGAAGCTTTCGCGACCTTCGCGGAGATGCGGGCGGTGGATGCCTGGAAGCCCGAATGGAAACGGTGGGAGACCTTCGGCGTCTCGCGCGCGGTGGCCATGATGGTGGACGGTCTCCACAGCTCGCGGCCCATCGAATATCCCGTCCGCGCGCCGAAAGAAGCCGATGCGATGTTCGACGTGCTCACCTATGAAAAGGGCGCCTCCGTGCTGCGGATGCTCGAGCAATATATCGG
>JBGPNZ010000234.1:0-3935 GCA_041487795.1 Nitrospiraceae bacterium | reverse complement strand
CTCTTCGGTGTTCTGCGCCGTGATGACCGTGATGGCGGACATGGCGAAGACACCGTTGGCCGACATCGCCTTGATGTCCGCCTGGATGCCGGCGCCGCCGCCGGAATCCGATCCGGCGATGGTGAGAACCTGTTTAATCTGAGCCATATGATATCAGGCCGGCGGAGCAGGTTTTTTGAACAGCAGCATGCCCGCCAATCTGCCAACAGCATAGCCTAGCGGGATGAGTCCCATCAAATAGATCGGGAGAAAGAAATAGACCAGCGCCCCCTGGGCGTCGGGGTGGAGAGTCGTGGCGAGATGGGCCCAGGTGCTCAGACCTATTGCAACGGCCACCGCGCCGGCGACGCCGGACAGGCGGCGCGAGACGATCACCGGCGCCTGCTGTGCGGCGGTGCCGAGGTGAAAGAGGATGAAGATTGCCAGCAGGACGAAGGGAAGAGCGTTGAGGATGCCGATCAGGAAAAAGTTGTACCCCGGTGCGAAGAGATGCAGGCGGAACTCCTGAAAGGCCTCAGCCCAGGCGCCGTGGCGTTGGAAAGCGTCGTGCGCGATCATGACGACCCCGTGCAGGGTCAGACCGAAGACGACGCAGCCCCAAAAGAGCGTCACGGTGAACCAGGTCAGTTTTTTTCCGTTGCTCACTTCGTCATTTCTGTGCGGAAGTTTTCCGATAGGCGTCGGCCGCGCCGCGTGCTTCCGGTGTACCGATGGCTTCCAGCGCCTCCGCCGCGCTGCCTTGCACGACGGGGTCGATGTCGTGGAGTGCGGCGATCAGCGCGGGCACAGCGTCTTTGGCGCCGGGACCGATCGCGCCCAGCGCCTCGGCGGCCAGATACCGGTGCAAGGGACGCTCGTCTTTCAGAACGGGAATCACCGCCGACACCGCGCCGGCTGCCTCGGGGCCGAGCTGCGCCAACTTATGGAGTGCGTAATCGTTGGCGCCGCGGCTCATCTGCAGCATCGTGACGTAGACGGAGGCCCTGTCTTTCGCCTGGCGGTGCGGGCTGTTCAGCGCGGATTGAGCCAGCGTCGCAATTCCACGGTCCTTGTCCTCAAGCAACTGTTTCAGGTGCGGGATCACGGCCTCGGTCGACGGAATCGAAAAGGCGAACTGCGAGAGCGCCCGGTGGCGGACGGCGTGCGCCGGGTCGTGCAGTGCCTTCGCCAGCGCGGGAATGACCAGCGTGGCCGGAATGCCGATCTCTCCCAGGGCGCCCACTGCGTGCATCCGGACCCTCTCATCCGTGTCGTTCAGCATGTTGCCGAGGGTGGGCACCGCTGGTTTGGCTGCGGGGCCGAGGCTTTCCAGCATCGCACAGGCTGTCCGGCGTGTCTGCACGTCGTCGGACTGTAATGCCGGCAGATACGCTGTCATCACCTGCCGGGCGGCGACCAGGTCAATCGTTCGTAGCGCACCGGCGGCGGTCGTGCCGGCATAGAAGACCGGGTCGTGGAGTGCCTGGTCGAGGAGAGCAGGCACGGCGGCGTTGGCTGCAGGGCCGATCTCCGCCAGCGCCAGCGCGGCGGCGATCCGGACCTTTGCGTCCTTGTCCTTCAGCGACTCGATCAGGGCAGGGACCGCCCGTGCGCCGGTGGATGTCCAATAAAACAGACCGAGCAGGCCGATCAGCGCGATCAATCCACCGAGGTTCAGCCATATCTGGCGCCGGGTCATCGTTCAGGCCGGGGTGTCGAACGAATAGGTCCCGGAGGTGAACCCGATGAACCAGATGAATGGAAGGGGAATGAAGTGGAAGGAACGATAGCCGTTCCATTCCGTGCGCGTTTCCTTCCCGTTGGAATAGGTAACGCCGACGCGCCAGTGGTAGCGCGTGTCCGGCAGGAGCGGTGTGTCCAGCTGGTGCGAAGTGGCCGTGAGGTCCCGTTTGGCATACACGATCACCTCATGGGCGGGAAACCCCTCCAGCCGATACACCACGAGATGGTAGCGCGGGTCCGGCATCTCCTCGGGATCGGCCGCTTCCCACGTCAATGTCGGCTGGAGCGACTCGATGGTCGGGGAGGGGAACATTTTTCGGCCCACGGGATCCACCGGCGTGATCCCATGCCCCCAGGCGATACACCCGGAAAGGGTAAGAGCAATCAGTAGGCACAGGGTTGGTCTCGTGAATCGTTTCATGGGCACAATGATAGCAGAAACATGGCTGTGTGCAGATTGATTTTTCCAATGGTTCGGCGTAGTCCTAGGGGGGAACGAAAAGAAATGTTTGAGCGGTTACGATCCGTAGGAAAAACGCTCACGTCCGAGCTCAAGGTGTATCGGCTTGTGCTTGAAGATCGCAGGACTCCGATATTGGCCAAAATCATGTTCGCGCTGGCTGTAGGCTACCTGCTCCTGCCGTTTGACCTCATTCCCGATTTTATCCCTATCTTCGGACATCTTGACGACGCGGTTATCGTGCCCGCTCTCGTCTTTGTCGCGGTCAAGATGATCCCACAGGAAGTTCTCACTGAGGCACGGCTCAAAGCCAACGTTGGGCAAACATAATCATTTCTGGATAGCGAAAGGACATCACCATGAAACCATTCACCACCGTTGCGGTCATTGTTTTCACACTCGTCGCGGGCTTGCATCTGGCGCGCGTTGCGATGGGATGGAAGGTCATCATCGGAGAATCGGTGGTGGCCGTCGGCGGCACTTCGATCCCGATGTGGGTGAGTTATCTCGGTGTGGTTATTGCCGGTGGGCTGGCCGTCATGCTCTGGCGCGAGTCACGGTAGGGTACAATACAGGAACGATTGAACCGCTATTCAAGGGTATTTGTTGACAGGGAGGCCGGCCTGTTGTGAAAAATTCCCGATTGCTGGCAGCTGTACTGATCGCCGGGGTGTGCGCGTGGAGTACCCCAACCGACGCCTTTCCGGTGAGCAAGGCGGCGTGGTCTGACACACAATGGGAGCAGCACTGCAAAGATGTCAGAACCAGCTACAACCCCACCGCGCCTCTCAACGCCAAAATCTTGACCTTGAAACCGGATGACCCGCGGTTTGTCGATTTTCTCTACTGGGTCTGGGCGAACAAGATCATCGAGCATCAGGTGGAGCAGGTCGGCGGCACCGAATGGAATGGCCCGAAGAACGGCGTGATCTTTCATTGGGCCCCTGGGTCTCGATGGGAAACCCACACGGTCGTTCCCTTCGACCACGCGATTCATCATATCGCCGACGAGCACAACTGGCGGGACACCATGTTCAAGGAGTTCTTTGAGAAATTCGGTCCCGTCAAAGGCGTGAATATTAAGGAGCGGCTCTCCTTCGAGAAGTTACCAACGTGGGCGCAGTTTCTCCAGCACATTGGGGGAGCCGAAAGTCCCTACTACCGGTACGTCTTTCACCAGGAGAGTACGATTGATCCCGAGAGGCGGATCGTCACGTTGTTCGGAGGGCAAGGCGTGGCATTCCAATACACCTTTGATCGCTACTTGACGGAAATCCGGGAAGTCGTGACGGATTGTAAGGCCTACCAGTTTTTTGAGTTATACGATCGTTACGGGAAGGGATTCGCGTCTCAATCCGGCTGGGCCGGGCAGGTCGTCCCAGCGCGGTGAACCGACGCGCGGACGAAGGATCCGGACGTTCTACACACCGTTTCTCTCTTCTCTTAGCGAGTCGTTACCCTGGCAGTGCTTACCCGCCAGTCCCACCGAACGTTGGCGGGCGTTCAGGTGATGGAGGAATCTGGGGTGTCTCACTCGACGAATCCGCTGACGCTTGCGGTTTCTTGTGTGACTTTTTTTCTGCAGTTGGTGCCGACGGAGTCGGAGCTTTGCGTTGCGGGGTTTGGTGGGAACATCCAATCGTCTGCCACGCAAGGAACGACATCACAACCAGAAGAACGAGGTAACGCAAGGCGTCCGCTGGAAGAGGAGAAGACCTCGATCGTGCTTGGGTCATGGGAGTCTCCCACAGGG
>JBGPNZ010000233.1:0-3939 GCA_041487795.1 Nitrospiraceae bacterium | reverse complement strand
CATCAGAAAAAGCGGGTGCAGGAGGCCGGCCTTCGGATAGTGTCCCCAGAAGTACGTGTAGTCGCCGTTCAATAGATAGGGAGTCGGGATGAGCAGGAGAAACGCCGTGCTGATGAAATAGTTGATGACGATAAGCTTGTTAGGCATCCGGCGCTGCAGGACGCTGCTGGAAAAGTGGTAGAAGATAGCCGGAATGAACACGACCCCCACGTAGACGCACCGGCCCCAAAAACTTGCTTCCGCTTCATCGGCTGATGAATAGACCATGAAGAAGCTGAAGAGCCAGATGCTGACCGCGCCGCAGACCAGGCTGAACGTGATGTTGACGAGGGCCTGGGGCTGTTTCATCAACACCCAGAGGCCGCATGCAATGATGACGGTGCCGGCCAGCAGGGGCGGCACGGAGTACAGTGTCGCGCGCTCGCTGGCAGCCACGGCCAGATAGGTCGGGATGAAAATGGCGGCGAGCAGGAATCCGTACGCGACGCCTTTGTGAATGACAACGGTAATGTCCATCAAGCGGTAGCGCGCGATGGCATAGCTGGTGGCGGCCACGTAGAGGAGCACGGCATAGGTTCCCCAGGGATTCAAGAGCGGGATGTCGATGTCGAAGACCAGCAGGAAATTCGCCGAGCCGCCTAGATAGCCGATGGCGGAACTGAAGAAGAGGTACGCGAACTGATTTTTTGTTTGTCCGGAAGAAGAGGCGAATTGCCGGTAGAGCCAGTAATGCCCGATCGTAATCATGCCGATGAAGAATGCCACGCCGATCGGATAGATGGGACCGGGGCTGAAAAAGTTATGCAGATAAAATTTCGGCGCAGGGGACTGCACCATAAGAGGGGTGAACGACAGAACGGCCAGCAGAGCGCTGACGGAATACATGCTGCGGAGCAGCCAGGCCGGCCGTGGAACGTTCAGGAGTATGACGACAAAATGCAGGAATAAACTTGGGATCAGAAATGAGCCGCCGGCGGTCATGAGCTGGGCGGCCAGCAGGGACGCCTGCGGTTCGAGGAGCGATTGGTGAAGGGCCTGGAAGAAACTCCACCAGGAAATGCTCGCGCAGTAGATGAAGAATATTTTTCCGAGCGGCGTCTCTTTTTTCGCGTAGAAGACGAGCAGGCCGAGCAACAAGACGGCGAGCGAGGTGAGCGTCAGCGCGAATGTGTGCTGGAGGAGTGCCCCGTTCATTTCAGATCGGCATGTTGATGCACGTAGTCGATGACAGTTTGCACGGACACGAATTGCCGCACGACGGACTCAGAAATTTCAAGACCGAAAGATTCCTCGACGGCCATCGCCAGCTCCACTTGGTGGAGAGAGTCCGCGCCCAGCTCTGCAAACGTGGTCTCGAGTCGAACGTCGTCCGGCTTCACGTCGAAGATTTTTGCGGCGATCTTCCTGATGCGTTCTTCGACGTCGCTCCTGTTCATGGCAAGAGGATTCGGTTCGTTATAGCGTGAGACCCAAGACGCCGGCCCCGAACCCTCCTGATCCCCCGACGAGCAGGATCTTGTCGCCGGTTGTCGCCAATCCGGCATCCATGGCGTTGCACAAGGCCACCGGCATGCTGGCCGCGCCGACATTGCCGTGATAGGGGAAGCTCCAGAAGACTTTCTCGGACGGCATGCGCAGGCGCTTGTAGAATAAGTCTTCAATGATTTGGGAGGAGACCTGATGAGGGATGACCAGCTTGATGTCCTCGACGGTCCAGCCGAGAAACTTCATGACTTTTTCGACCCCGCCGGGGACATGTTCGAGGGCGGCGCGCTCAATGTTCAAGGCGTTGCTCTTGAAGTAGCGCGCCTGCTGATCAATGAGCGGGATGACTGCGACTTTCCAATACGAGCCATCGGATAAAAACCAACTGCCATGGAGTCCTTGCGTCTCCGTTGCGTTTCGGCGCGTCAGGACAGCCGCGCCGCCAGCGTCGCCGAATGTATAACTCATCGAGCTCATGTGAAGATCGTTGGGAGATTTGGTGTCCCACGTGGCGTATTGAGACAGAATATCGCCGACAGCCACGAGGCCTGTTTTGCAGCGCCCCGACGCGATGAAGGCATCCAGCACGTCCAAGGCGGAGATAAAACCGTTGCATGCATTGACGAGGTCGAAGCAGTAGGCGCGGTCGGCGCCAAGTTTTTCCTGAATGATGTAGGCCGTCGCCGGTTCTTCCACGTCGCGTGCCACTCCGCAGGAGATGATGACATCCACGTCTTTGGGGTCGATGCCCGCCCGGTTCAGAGCCTGCCGGCTGGCTTCGACCGCCAAATCCGACGGAAACATGGCGGAGCCGGCATAGCGCCTGGTTTTGATTCCGGTGAGGCGGCCGACGATGTCCGCAAAACTGGTCGTATCCCCTTTGACCTTCAGAATGGCGTTGATGTCATCGTTTTTCAACTCGTTCGGGGGCACATAGGCTCCCCATCCGACAATCTTTGCCACATGCGACGTGGCCGTTCGAAGCATGCCGAGTTCGCCGGCCAAGGGCTGCCGGCTTCGGCAATAAAACTTCTTCTGCCCCAGCGAAAGAGCATTGCCGGCGACGGAAATGGCCAGCGTGCTGCCCGCCTGGTCCTCCGTGTGCGTGAGGAGTCGTTCTGCCGCCGCGGCCAATGTTTTTGCTTCCCACTCCCGTCGGCCCAAAAACGTGATGCCGATTCCATACTGATCATTGGCAGCGCCGTCGATCTTCCTGCTGTAGACGACCTGCCCGGCGATATCGTGGTGAACGTTTCCGTTGAAGCGCCACTGGACGACCAAAGGCGTTTTGACTGCCAGTTCGATGTCGGCCGTCAACTGCATTCCGCCGGCACCGATATCGCGGGCATGGAAGTCGTACACGTGCCCATCCACGGTCAGCGTGACCGGTATCCGGACAAGCGCGCGCTGGCATCGGCGAAGCTCGATTGCGGGAGGGAGCGTTTCGGTCGCGAGCGAGATGGCTTCATGCGCGAGGGCGCTTTCGCTGATGTGAATGGTGATGAGCGAGGCTTGTCTGGATTGATCGGATTCTGAGAGTTCTTTGAGCGCCGAGAGGACGATGGTTTGCTCCCAATCCCGCATGCCCGCAAACCGGATGCCCATGGTATGCATCTTGTCCTGAGACGATTCGAGGCAATAGGCGACCTGCGCCACGGCGTTGAGGTTGCAGGTCTGGCCGAATTGGAAGGTCAGGTTCAGCGCGAAGCCGGGCACGAGAGTCGGAGCGTTCCGGCAGAGCAGGCGCAATCCGCCCGGCGTGAAATCCACGGTTTCGCCGTGTATCTGATGCGCGCCTTGTTGAATGCAGACGGGGACAGAAAAAGCTCCGCGTTGATAGCGACGTGGTTGAATCGTACGGGGCTGAGTCGGTGTCGGCGAGGCCGCTGCAATGTTCTTGAGATCTGCAGGAAGAGCGTGTGAGACGGTGTCGGCGCTATGCCGCATCAAATCCTCCTTGCAATACAAAGAGTTAAGCTGGACGACTATAGCAAGCCGTGTCCGGTTTGGCAAAATTAATTCGTTTTTTCAACAACCTGTGGCTTTCACCTAGCGAAAGAGATGCGCCGGCCAATTTTGTACAGCCTGGCGGGTCGTGGAATATTGTTGATGTTCGACTGGTCAGTGCGATTCGACGTTACGGGAATAGGGAGGGGAATATCGTCAGTCTCGCGCAACCGGGGCGGACACGGAGTTCCTGAAGCAATGAGGAGAGAATCGGTCCTTCGATTGTCCCAATCTCTGCGTACAGAATGATAAGGCCGAGCCCTGACGGTCCGGGGGATGCGTGTGATGGTGGGAGAGATTGCCGGACCTCGACAATCTTTCCATGGATTTGCAGGATGGCACCTTCCAGGAAGAAGTCGAGCCGGACCGGATGCTCTCGTGTGACAGCAGGAGTTCCTTCAACGACCACATAGACATCCGACAGGCTGATGTCACGGACGACCCCTG
>JBGPNZ010000232.1:0-3944 GCA_041487795.1 Nitrospiraceae bacterium | reverse complement strand
GCCGGTGTTTCTCGATCATCATCTCTGCCATGCCGCGAGCACCTTTCTCGTCTCGCCGTTCGAGCGCGCGGCGATTCTCATCGTGGACGGCGCATCCGAGGCGCATACGACCATGCTGGCGGTCGGGGAGGGCCGGCAGATTCGCGTGCTGCAGCGCACCCCGCTGCCGCATTCGCTCGGCCAGTTCTACGCCGCGATGACGGCTTATCTCGGGTTCACGCCGGATCAGGACGAATACATCGTGATGGGGCTGGCCGCCTACGGAGAACCGAGGTTTGCCGGGATGCTTCGCCAGCAGGTGCTCGGCCTGCGGCCGGACGGCCAGTTTTCTTTGAATACAAAATTACTGGACTTTCATCTGGCCAGGGCTGGCATCTTTGTGCCCGAATTAGAACGGCTGTTGGGTGTTCATCGGCAGCCGGGCGACGACATCCAGCAACGGCATCGCGATGTGGCGGCCAGCGCGCAGCTTGTGCTGGAGGAGACGTTGCTGCATCTGGGGCGACACTTGAGACAGCTCACCGGCGCGGACAATCTGTGCCTCGCCGGCGGAGTCGCGTACAACTGTGTCGCCAACAGCCGGCTGAAGGAGGAACTGGGATTCAAGCAGGTGTTTGTGCAGCCGGCGGCCGGCGATTCGGGCGCCGCGCTTGGCGCGGCCCTGTGGCTGGACAGCCGGCGCGGAGGACTCGCGCCGCGCGAGCCCATGACGCACGCCTATCTGGGGCCTGAGTTTTCCGAAGATCAATACCGGCGCGCGCTGGAGAGCGCAGGACTCTCATGGCAGCGTCTTCCCGATGAAACGCTCTGCGAGCGGGCGGCGGATGAATTGGCCAACGGCCGCCTGGTATTGTGGTTCCAGGGTCGCATGGAGTGGGGGCCGAGGGCGTTGGGCAATCGGAGCCTGCTGGCCGATCCGCGCCGGGAGGACATGCGCGAGCTGATCAATGCGAAAGTGAAATTTCGAGAACCGTTCAGACCCTTCGCGCCCGCCGTGCTCGAAGAGCGGGCCGCCGACTACTTTGAGGTGTCGGGTCCCTCGCCGTTCATGCAGTTCACGTGCAAGGTTTTGCCGTCGGCCAAAGGCGTGCTGCCGGCCGTGACCCACGTGGACGGCACCGCGCGTATCCAGACAGTGGATCGGCAATCGAACCGGAAATTCCGAATGTTGCTGGAGGCGTTCGGGCGGAAAACTGCCGTGCCGGTTCTCTTGAACACCTCGTTTAATGTGCAGGAGCCGATTGTGTGCACGCCGGACGAAGCCATCCAGTGTTTTCTCCGAACGCAGGTCGATTGGCTGGTGTTGGGTAATCTGCTGGTGGCTAGGCCGGCTCAACCGTGATCAGTGATGAGTGATGAGTAATGAGTAATGGGGGAAGCGAAAACCAGTCTCCACTCGTCACTCGTCACTCGTCACTTCTCCCCGCTTCCTATCCCGCTCTTGATGCCCTCCTCCTGCTTTTCGTCCTAAGTCTCGCGCTCCAGACACCGACCGAGCCGGACTTCGGCTGGCATCTGCGGACCGGGCTGGATCTGCTGCAGCACGGCTGGCAAATGCCGATGACCGATCCCTATTCGCACACCATGCCGGATTGGCCGTGGGTCGAACATGCGTGGCTGACGGATGGCGTGATCGCGCTGATCCATCGCGGATTAGGAGAGGCCGGGCTTCTGGGCGCGATCGTGTTCTTTGCCGCCGTGACGGTCGGAGCGTTTGCAGCGGCAGCCGGGCCGGCCCGCGCGAATCGGACATCCAAACTGATTGCGGTTGCGGCAGCCCTGTGGGTCGCGCGGCCGTTCCTGGGCGCGCGACCGCAGTTGGTCACGCTGCTGGGGTTCGCGCTGGTGTTATGGATGTGGCACCGAAGCCGGGAGGGACGATCGGTGTGGCTGTGGGCAGTGCCGCCGTTGTTCTTGCTCTGGGGAAATCTTCACGGAGGCTTTACGGCCGGCCTGTTCGCACTGGCGTTGACTCTGGTTGTATCAGCTGTGGCGCGTGTCGTGGTCGTCCGATGGCCTGAGGTGGCGCAGCAGTTGGAGGAACCGGTGCCGGCCTGGCCGCAGATCGGCTGCCTCGCGCTGGCGATTGGCGCGGCGGCTGCGCTGACGTTCGTCAATCCCTACGGCTGGCGCCTGTATCAGGAGATTCTTCAGTCGCTCTCCGACCGGTTCATGCTCGAGACGCTCCATGAATGGCAGCCGCTGTCTCTCCAGACCTATGCCGGAAAACTCTACGCCGGATATCTCGTCGGCCTGGGAGCGGCCATGGGCCTGGGCTATCGTCGCATCGAGCCGATCCGCTGGGTCGTGCTGGCGGTGTTTCTCGGCTTGTCGCTTCGGCACTGGCGCAACGTTCCCTTCTTTCTCATCGTGAGCCTCCCGCTCGTGGCGGAGATGCTGGCGATGATCGCTACGCGCGCCATGGCGTGGATGCCGGCTGCGGCACGGCATCCCGAAAAATGGGGTCTAGCGGCGGCACTCGTTGTGGCGATCGTCCTGAGCGCCCTCGGCCCGGAGCATCTGACCCGTGTCGTTCGGTCGGGCCTGGCCGCGGAGGAATTTTTCCGCGACACGAGCTATCCGATCGAAGCCGTGCAATGGATCAAGGCCAATCGGGACCAGGTCGGCGCGCGCATGTTCAATGAGTACGGTCACGGCGGGTTTCTGCTCTGGTGGCTGCCGGGGGAGCGGATCTTCATCGACGGCCGGATGCCGGCCTGGCGGATCGATGACCGGCGAATCTTCGAGGACTATCTGGCGCTGACCAATTGGGATCCTCCTGCGCTCGGCGTGCTCGACAAATACCTCGTGGATTGGGCGCTGGTGAAGCGAGACGGCCCGCTGGAGCGGGCGCTTGGCGGTGAACACGGTTGGCGAACGGTCTATGCGGACGCCAAGGTCATGATCTACGTGCGACGGCCGGACTAGCCCGCTGGGCAGCATAGAACCCAGCGGCGTTGTTTCGTCGAACGGCCAGCATCTCGCCCAGCATGCGGAATCCATCGCGCAGCACGCGCACCTTCGAACCCGGTTGATCGGTCCAGTTGATGGGCACTTCGGCGATGCGATAGCCACGCCGTTGGGCGATGTAGAGTAATTCCAGATCGAAGCCGTAGCCGTCAATGCGGGCGATGGAAAACAGGTCCTGCGCCACGGATTTTCGAAAGAGCTTGAATCCGCACTGCGTGTCCTTGATGCCGGGGATGCCCAAGCGCTGCACGATCCGATTAAACAGATTGCCCAGCAGTGTCCGGTGGAGGCGGGCCTGCACCCGGTAGCGGCTGTCGCGCGACGCCAGTGTGCGGGAACCGATCGCAAGATCGGCTCCATTGTTCATGGCGGCTTCCAGCCGCTCCAGTTCCTGGATCGGCGTGGCGCCGTCCGCGTCCGTGAAAAGTTGGAATTCCCCCTGTGCGGCCTGCATGCCGGCGCGCACGGCGGCACCCTTGCCGCTGTTGCGGGGGAACCGGATCAGCCGAACATGCGAATACTGTGTGCCGGCCCGTTCAACCAGTATGGCGGTGTCGTCCTGGCTCCCATCGTCCACCACGAGGATTTCGTAGGAGAAGCCCCGTCGGTCCAGATAGGCGGTGATGGCCTGAAGGTAGGGAAGAATGCGGCGGGCCTCGTTAAAGGCCGGGATGATGACGGAGAGATGTAGGTGTGTGATGGGGTCGCTAGAGGTCACGCCGGCTCCGCAGATTGTGGGCAGCCTAGCCGAGCAAGGAGGGGATTGCAAGGACTTGACAATCCGGCTTGGCCGGGCGAACGTATAAGTAAGCAAAGGAAACGCCACTGGTTGGGAGGGAAACCATGCGCCTCTTCAACAGCATTGCCTGTCTCGCGTTGGTGGTTGGGGCTGTATCAGCCTGTGCATCAGCCGTGCCTCCGAACCGGTTGCTGGACTATGTCGGGCGGGAGGCGATGAGCGGTCCATCGGTTGC
>JBGPNZ010000231.1:0-3952 GCA_041487795.1 Nitrospiraceae bacterium | reverse complement strand
TGTGACGTGCATAAAGAGGCACGTCTAGCGCAAGGACAACGGCTAGGCGTGCCTCGTGACGCAGTCGCGTACATGTTCAGCCTGAAGCCGTTGCCGACAGGCGAAGAGCCGTGCGAGGACTGCAAACAGAGTTCCACTCAATCAAGGAGAATGACATGACGAAGAAGGAGCAAAAAGTCCGCGTAGAAGCGGCTGTCGCGAAGGCGAAGGGCGACCTGAGCGCTGATGTCAGCCGTCTCTTCAATGACGGCGTGCTGGTTGACTTGAAGATCGGCATGTACACGGGGCTTCAGCGCAACACCGCCGAGGACATCGGCGTCGATATGTCTGACGTGCCGAAGTACGTTGTCGGGCTCGGCACGAAGCGGCTCATCCCGCATGCGCTCGCGCACTCGTGGACGAACCTTGCGTCCCATGCGCGGTACATTCTGCGCAAGTACAGTTTCATGTTCCCGATCAGCGAGACCAACTTCGTCCCGCTCAAGGCGCTGCCGATGGTGCTCGACGAGTTGGAGAAGACCAAGGAGGAATTCGAAAAGGCGTGGCGCAAGGGGCTGATCAACAACTTCGACAAGGTGCGCGAGGACTTCCTCAAGGAATTTCCCGAGCATCGTCGCAAGTTGGAGCAGGTCTTCCCCTCGCGCTCTGAAGTCGAGAGCCGGTTCTACTTCGAAGTGGCGGCGTTCACTGTGTCGCTGCCGAAGAAACTGGCGATGTCGACCACCACGAAGGGCTCGGCAGAGGACAGGCTGCGCGCCGAGCAGGAAGCCATCGCGAAGTATCAGCGTGAGTTGGACCGCAGGGTCAACGAATTTTTGAACGAGAGCGTGAAGACGCTCCGAGCAAAGACCGTGAATATCTGCGCGACGGTCATCGAGAGCATCAAGAGCGGCAAGTCGGTCACGAACAAGTCAATCACGATGCTGATGGGGTTCATCGAGCGGTTCAAATCGCTCAACTTCATCGGCGATGTTGAAGTCGAGAGTCGGCTGGACAGGCTGAAGAAAGAGGTTCTCGATGGGCACACCGCCGAGGACTTCGCTGAAGTCGACCGCATGCGAGACACGCTCGCCGAGGCGTGCAACGATGTCATTAAGGCTGCCGGAGACGTGAGTGATCTGTCGCGCATCACGGGCGGCTACCGCCGCCGAGTCGTCGTCGACTAACATGAAACGCGTCCGCCTTACTCGCGGGAAGTTTGCTCTAGTAGATGATGCAGATTTTCCACGGGTAGGTGGGTGTAAGTGGCAAGCGACTAAGGGGCGCTACACGTGGTATGCGACACGGAAGTCAAGTCACGGGGAGCGTTCAATGCACAGATTGATCGCACGTGCACCTAAAGACGTGATGATTGACCATGCGAACGGCAACGGACTTGATAATAGACGCAGGAATCTTCGACATGCCACGCGCTCTCAGCAGAACATGAATGCGCGCAAGCGCAAGGACGGGAAACATTCTCGCTTCAAAGGTGTGACCCGTTGGACCAGCAAAAGAAGATACCCATATTGGATGGCTTTCATCACAGTAAATGGGCGGCACATAGGACGCTCTCGTAAGACAGAGCGTGAGGCTGCCCTCGCGTACAACGATTTAGCCAAGCGCTACTTCGGCAAATACGCGCGGCTCAACCACGTTGTCTAGGGGGACACAACCTTGTCTCACATAACGCAAGTGGCTACGGAAATAAAGGACATCAAGGCGGCTGAGGACGCTGCGAAGGCGCTCGGCTGCTCGGTCGAGCACGACACGAAGCCCCGGTACTACGGCAGCGCGTACGGCGGCAGCGAGTCGAAGTCGTGCGACCTCGTGATCAAGATGCCGGGGAAGTACGATCTCGGCCTCAAGAAGAACGCGGCTGGCGCCTACGACTTCGTCTGCGACAACGAGTTGCTGGCTGGCTCGTTCGGACGGAGCGACAAGAGCCGTCAACTGCTCGGCGACAACGCCGCTCGGTTCAAGCAGGAGTACGCCGCCGCTGTCGCGATGCGTCTCGGCGCGAAGAAGAACGTCGCGACGTTCAGGAAGGTTCGCGCGGACGGCGCGGTCGTCGTCACGCTCAGGGGATGAGAAAGGATGACCTATGGCCCGATTGATCCTCAACTCAGCAGTGATTCCACAGCCGGGGGTGTACGAGTACCGCTACCTCTCGGTTGAAGAGGCACAAGACTGGCTCAAGAACGGGCCGTACCAGTCGTCGCTACGCTACGACGAGACCGCCGACGCGATGGAGAAATTGCTCGGCGTTCGGCCTGTTGTCGTGCGCCGCGTCGCGCATCTACCGCGCGGAGACGAAGCGCTCGAGTCCAGGCTCAAGATGAGCGTGTCGGCGGCTCACAAACTCAAACTCACGTCCGATCAGATCGCGGAGAACGCGGAGATCGGGCTCCTCACCCGCATCAAGTAAAGGAGAGAACATGGCACAGAAGGGTTCGGTCGAGATCGTGTGTCACCCTGATGGCAGCGTCACCGTCACGCCGACCGGCTACACCGGCCCGGCGTGCGAGCAAGCGACGAAAGAGATCGAAGAGGCGCTCGGCAAGGTGACGAAGCGAGAGAAGACGCCCGCGTACAGCATCGTCGACAAGACCGGCGCGAAGCAGCAGATTCGCCGGTAGGATTTTCGTAGAAGTGAAAACGCAGGGTCGTCTAACAGGCAGGACGCCGAACGCTGGACGACAGCACTCCCAGCCAATAGGAAATCCGGGTTCGAATCCCGGCCCTGCAACTTCAATTCTCAATCGAAAGGAGAAGTCATGAAGGAGCACACGCTGGTGATTTACCCGAACGGTGACGTGAGGACGCTTTACACCGATCTTATAGACCTGCGCGAGATCGGCACGCTTCACGTCGAGCGCGCGAGCAACGTCGAGTGGGACGAGAGGTATGGCGGCTGGACGGTGCAGTTTATCGACGGCACGTATCTCTGCGAGGACGACCTCGGCATCAAGAAGTGGGCTGGCGAGTACGAGGTCGGCGTCACCTGTCGCTTCGAGCGGAGGGAAGACGCGCTCGCCGCTGAAGTCGCCTACTTGGTGGCGCGGCTCTAGCCATGAAACGGACGCCAGTACCTCAGTGGTCGCAGTGCGAGTACACAATTCGCCGTGAGGCAAGGTACTGGCGACCCCGCTTCCAGCGCCAACTCTCTGTCGACGATTTGATGCAGGAGGGCTGGCTCATCGCCCATAAAGTCCTGCGCAACTATGACCCGAGCCGTGGCGCAAAAATAGAGACGTACTTGACGCTGAGCCTCCGCCGCCACTTCGCCCGGCTTGTCAAGCGCGTCCTCATGCGCACGCTGTTCTACAACGAGCAGCAAGAGCAGAGTGTGGACAATTGGCTCCGTGTCAGTCGATACGACGTGAACCCGACCAACGCGCTGCGCGCCCGGCTCATCGTCGCGAAACTTGAAATGATGTCGAGAGAAGATCAAGCGCTCGCGCTGCATCTGCTTGAAACCAACGGCTGCGTCAAGGCCGTCGCGAAGAAGAATCACTGGTCACTGCCGTTCACCCGTGAGCGCGTGCGAGCGCTCCGTGCTGTGCTGAAAGAGATCGCGTGAGCCGTCTTGACAGAGTCATCCAAGCAGAGAGAGCGAGCCGTGTCGATAGAGACACCCGTGGGCTTGGAGCGAGTCATTGGAAGAGAGTCATCCTCGGCCAACAAGCGAGCCGTGCCAGAGCAGTCCTCCGTTCCAGAGAAGCGAGTCGCGGATCACAAGTCACCCGCACACGTCAAGCGAGCCAGAATTGGTGAGTCATCCGTAAGTGGGGAGCGAGCCGCAGCACATGAGTCTTCCGCCAGAGAGGGAGCGAGCCGTGGCAGCCGAGATTCCCGTAATGACAGAGCGAGCCGTCGATAGTGAGTCATCCGTAAGTGGGGAGCGAGCCGTACCAGAAGAGTCGCCCGTGAGGAGAGAGCGAGCCACAAAAAACGAGAACCCCTAACACGA
>JBGPNZ010000230.1:0-3962 GCA_041487795.1 Nitrospiraceae bacterium | reverse complement strand
TTGTTGTAATAGAGGGTGACTTTCTTGATCAGTTCGCCGGCGTTGCGCGTGGCGCCGTCCATCGCGGCCATCCGCGCGCCCTGCTCCGCCGCCGATGATTCCAGCAGAATGCGATAGGCCTGAATCTGGAAATGTTTCGGGAGCAACGCTTCCAGCAGTTCCTCCTCGTCCGGCTCGTATTCATAACTGCCGCCCAGCGTGGCCGACGCCGTTCCGTCAGTCTCCAGAGCTTCAATGGGGAACAGTCGTTCGACGATGACTCGCTGCTGAATCGCCGACTTGAATTCGTTGTAGATCACATACAGCTCGTCGAACGTGCCTTTGACGAAGTGGTCGGTCAGGTCCTGGCCGATATCCAGCGCATGCTCGAAACTGAGCTTGTCGAAGACCTCCGTCCATTGCTGACGGAGGGCCCAGTTGCGACGCCGAAAAAAGTCCCGGCTCTTGCGGCCGACGAGGCTGACGGTCACTTTATGGCCGCGGCCCTCGTGCTCCCGCAGGGTTTCGACAGATTTTCGAACGATGTTCGTGTTGAACGCACCGCAGAGGCCGCGATCGCTCGTCACGACCAGGATCTCGATCTTGTTGCCGGTCCGCTTTTGCAGCAGCGGGTGCGCCGAGCGGTTCACGCGGCGGCTCAAATTGGCGAGGACCTCGCGCATCTTATGCGCGTAGGGCCTCGACGACAGAATCCGGTCCTGCGCGCGTTTGAGTTTCGCGGCAGCCACCATTTTCATGGCTTTGGTGATTTTCTGTGTATTTTTAACCGCCGCAATCTTGCGACGGAGCGATTGCAAACTTGGCATTGTCTATTTCTCTAGCGAGCAGCGAGTAGCTGGTAGCTAATAGCCCGGTCCTTGTTCCGGCTATTCGCTATTTGCTATCAGCTATGTGCTGTTTACTTCGCGCCGTACCCCATTTTCTGCTTGAACGTCGCGAGCATCTGCTTCAGCTTCGACCCGACGGCATCGTCGATCTTGCTGATGCTGGTGATTTCCTTGCGCAGCTCCGGATGATGTTGCGTGACGTAATGCAGTAGGTCTTCTTCGAACTGCCTGACTTTATCCACCGGCACATCGTCCAGGAATCCCTGGGTGCCGGAATAAATCGAGATGACCTGATCGGCTACCGGCATGGGCTTGTATTGTCCCTGCTTGAGCAGTTCCACCATGCGGACGCCCCGCGCCAACTGGGCTTGTGTGGCCTTATCCAGTTCGCTGCCGAACTGGGAGAAGGCGGCCATCTCGCGGTATTGCGCCAGGTCGAGCCGCAACGTGCCGGCGACTTGCTTCATGGTTTTAATTTGCGCTGAACCGCCGACGCGGGAGACGGAGAGGCCGACGTTGATGGCCGGCCGGATGCCCGAATAAAACAGGTCGCTGCCGAGATAAATCTGCCCGTCGGTGATTGAAATGACATTGGTCGGAATGTAGGCCGACACGTCACCCGCCTGCGTCTCGATGATCGGAAGCGCCGTCAGGCTGCCCCCGCCCAGCTTGTCGTTGAGCTTGGCCGCGCGCTCCAGGAGCCGGGAGTGCAGATAGAACACGTCGCCCGGGTAGGCCTCGCGGCCCGGCGGCCGGCGCAGCAGGAGTGAGAGCTGCCGATAGGCCACCGCGTGCTTGGACAAGTCGTCGTAGACGATGAGCGCATGTTTCCCGTTGTCCCGGAAGTATTCGCCGATGGCGGCGCCGGCGAAGGGGGCCAGGAACTGCATCGGCGCAGCATCGCTCGCCGTGGCCGACACGACTATGCTGTACTCCATGGCATGGTTTTCCTCGAGCGTCTTGACGACGCGCGCGACGGTGGAGCGCTTCTGGCCGACCGCGACGTAGATGCAGAAGACGTTGAGGCCCTTCTGGTTGATGATCGTATCCACGGCGATGGCGGTTTTGCCGGTCTGGCGGTCGCCGATGATCAACTCGCGCTGACCGCGGCCGATGGGAATCATCGCGTCGATGGCCTTGATGCCGGTTTGGAGCGGTTCGCGGACGGATTGCCGCGTGACCACGCCCGGCGCGACCACTTCGATACGCGACGTGTGCGTGGACTTGATCGGTCCCTTCCCATCGATCGGCTGGCCGATGGCATTGACCACGCGGCCGATCAGGGCTTCGCCCACGGGGATTTCCGCGATGCGGCCCGTGCGCTTGACGGGATCGCCTTCCTTGATGCCGGTGTCGTCGCCCATCAACACGACGCCGACGTTGTCCTCCTCAAGATTCAGCGCGATCCCGAACAGATTGCCGGGAAACTCCAGCATCTCGCCGGACATGGCGCCGTCCAGCCCGTAGACCTTGGCAATGCCGTCGCCGACCTGAATAATGGAACCCGTCTCGCTGACGTCGACGCGCTTGTCGAAGCCTTTGATCTTTTCTTTGATGATCGAGCTGATTTCATCCGCTTTGATCTGCATCGGCTACTCCTTGGTCAAAATCGTCTGCATGGTGTTGAGCCGGCTGCGCACGCTGCTGTCGTAGAGCGTGCTGCCGATTCGAATTTGAAGTCCTCCGAGCAGCTTGGGCTCGGTGTGAAAGGAGACATCCACGTCGCGCTTCAGCAAGTCACGAAGCCGGCCCCGCACCCGCTCCTGCTCGGCGGCATTCAACGCGGCGGCTGAGGTGACGAGCGCCTGCTTGGTCCCCTTGGATTGATCGGCCAACACGGCAAAGGCATCGGCAATCTCCGGGAGAAAACCGACGCGGTTCTTGTGCACGAGCTGCGCGAGAAAGTTTTTCATGACCGGCGGACCGTGCAGCTTGTCCACGAGGGCCGTGAGAACGGCCAGTTTCTCTTCGGCCCCAAAGGCCGGCGAGGCCAAAACGTGCTTGAGGGATGGCGATTGCGAGAAGGCTTGTCCCAGCCCGGTAAGGCCGGTTCGCGCCGACTCGATGCTCTTGGCATCCAAGAGTTCGAAGAGGGCCTTCGCATACCGGCGTGCAACGGAGGATTTAATCACGGGTAGCCTGCCGAATCATGCGAAACTCCGCGATGAACAAGGAAAAAATTCGTGCGGGGGGGCACGAAAAACGCGCCACAGTAGCATCCAGAAAAGGTATGTGTCAAGGCGGGAAGTCCGAAAGTCTTGAAAGTCTAAAAGTCATAAAGTCCCAGAGAGATTTAATGACTTGATGACTTTCGGACTTTGCGACTTTTGGACTGTTACGACTGGATAATGCCGCCGCCGAGGACGCGGTCGCCGTTGTAGAACACGGCGGACTGGCCTGGGCTGAGGGCCCGCTGCGGAGTCTGGAAACGGACTGCGATGGTGCCGTTGGAAGCGGGTGTGAGGGTGGCGGGCGATGCCGGCGTGGCATAGCGCACCTTGACGTCGGCCACGCGCGGTCCTGTCCGCAGTGACTCGTCGAACAGGTTCAGATCGGCGATCGTGCACTCCGATTGCAACAGACTCTCATCGGTGCCGAGCACGACCGTGTTCGTTGCCGGTTCAACACGCTGCACATACAGCCGTTGCCCGGCTGCGACGCCGAGCCCGCGGCGCTGCCCGGGCGTGTAGAAGGCGATCCCGTCGTGCCGGCCCAGCTCGCGACCGTCCACATCCACGAACCGGCCGGGCCGCTTCGCGTCCGGTGCTTCGGTCTCGATAAACGTCCGATAGTCACCCTGCGTGACGAAACAAATCTCCTGACTTTCCTTCACCTCATCCGGCGGCAGATCGAGGGCTTCCGCCCTGGCCCAGACCTCGGGCTTCTGCATGCCGCCGACCGGAAACAGCAGGCGCTGAAGCCAGGCCGGCTTCAGCCGATACAGGAAGTAACTCTGGTCCTTGCGGTTATCCTCCGCGCGCTGCAGGCTGCATTGGCGGCCATCACGTTCGATCCGCGCGTAGTGGCCGGTGGCGACAAAATCCGCGCCACGCTCTTCGGCAAGGGCGATCAGTGACTGCAGCTTCACGCGCTCGTTGCAGCGTACGCAGGGATTGGGCGTGGTGCCGGCGAGAT
>JBGPNZ010000229.1:0-4020 GCA_041487795.1 Nitrospiraceae bacterium | reverse complement strand
CTGGCACGGATATTCCTACTCGGTGTGCCTGACTTTGCCGCCGCTCGCGGTGGTGTTTCTCAAGCCAAGCTGAACTGGCCCGTCCACCATCAGAACAGGGCCCTTGACTTCCTCCCACCGCGCTGGGTATAGTGGGGCCACTTCATACATCTTCAGCTTGCGGTTCGATTAATCAACAACACACAATACCTAGGGTTGAGACCGCGGTGCAGGCCTAGGTGTAGGGGTATATCAGGTACAGGGGAGGGTGGCGGTTTACATATATACAGACGGAGGGCGATGGTGATCGGACGACGAGGAGTCAGTCAAACGTGGATGCTCCTGCTCGCATGCGGCTTTGCCGTCAGTGCCTGTACGGTTCTGCCCAAGGGCCAGGCTGATTTGGACGTCAGCATGAAGGAGCGGGGCATCGCCTCGTGGTATGGCGAGGATTTTCACGGGTGGATGACCGCCAACGGCGAAATTTACGATATGGAAGCGCTCACCGCCGCCCACCGGACCTTGCCGCTTGGGACGGCGATTCTTGTGACCAACGTCGAAAATGGAAAGCAGGTGCGCGTCCGGATCAATGACCGTGGTCCCTATCTCTATGGCCGCGTGCTGGACCTATCCCTCGCGGGCGCCAGAGCATTGGACATGGTGGACAGCGGCGTCGCCGCCGTTCAAATCGAAGTCGTGGGGGATCAGAGCGCAGGTCTTGTCTCGGCCACCGACCTCTTGCCGATCCCATCGGCTGCCATGACGGCGGATGCCGTAGACAGTATCTTGGTTCTGACGCAGCCGCGGCACGTGCGCGCCGTTCGGACGCTGCCCAATGATCTCTGGCGCCAACGGCGTGTCCGCCGCGCGGCTGATTTCCAAGCCGCGGAACGGCGAGCCTATTCAGTCGCCTCCCTCCAGATTCCCTAGACGATCAATCCTCCAATTGACAGGCCGGAGGAGTCTCGACTACACTGCGGACGCTCGTGCGAACAATGCGTTCGCGCGGGCCGATGTGTTTTCAGTCCTAACGTGAGGAGTGTGCGGCAATGGCCAAGAAGAAGAAAACCTCGCTGACCGATGAGGAAACGAGGCTGGAAAAGAAGGTGACGGAAAAGCGTGGCAAGCTGGAGAACCCGGAAGGCGATGCGCCGTTCAGGAAATTGCACAAGCGGTTGAAGCGCATCCAGCGCCTGCGGCGCCGACTGTCTATCCGGAAGCAGCACGCAATGGGAAAGAAAAAGGCCGACGCCGCTGCGAAGCCTGCCGCTCCAGCCGCCTAGCCTGCACCGCCCGACAGAGGTTGTGATCCATGACTGAGAAGCCCGATCAGCCAGACGATTTCTTCATGTCCGATGCGCCGGAGGCGACCGATGCCCTGGCCGACCGGATGTCGGACGCGCTGACGAAGTCAGCCGAGCCGTCGCCCGGTGATGCGCCTGCCGCCGAAACAGCTCTCGAAGAAGAAAAGGTCAAGGACGAGATCGATATTCAGATCGATCTTCTGAAGGATCCGGATTGGACCGCCCGCCGCGAAGCGGTGGTGACGCTCGGCGAGATGGGCGACGAGCGATGCGTGGAGCCGCTCGTGACTGCGCTGCGTGACGGCGATTGGCAGGTCCGCGAGGCGGTCATCGAGGCCCTGGGTCAGGTCGGCTCTCCCGCGGTCGAGCGTCTCATCAAGGTGCTGAGGGATTGGGATCTCCGCAAGAGCGTGATCCGCGCCCTTGGCAAGATCAAGGACGAGCGGGTACTCGATCCCTTGATGCAGCTATTGCACAACGATGAATTTAAGCACGATGCGACCGAGGCCCTGATCGAGCTGGGGACGCCGGCGGTGGAGCGGCTGGTGGGGGCACTCAAGCATAAGGACGAAGGCGTTCGCCAACAGGCGATCATTGCGCTGGGGCGCATCAAGGATGCCGCTGCCATCGATCCGTTGATCGAGATGCTGAAAGATTCGGATTGGTTCTCCCGGCTGACTGCCGCCGCCGCGTTGGAGAAGCTCGGCGACGAGCGTGGCCGCCAGGCGATCAAGCCCTTGATGAAAGATCCGGATATGGTCGTGCGGATGCGGGTCGAGCGAATTCTGGCGGCGTGGAACAAGAACAAAGCAACGGCGAACGCCTAGTCTTCTGGTCACTTCTGCAACAGCGAATCCAGCTCCTTCTGAATCTCGCTCATTTTTTCCCGGCTCACCGTCTTTCCCTTTGACAGGTCCCCTTCGACGGCTTTGATCTTCGCGGCGAGCGCCTTGGCTTTGGTGGCCTTGCCGCCTTCTTCTCCGGTCAAGCCGGCCTGTTCCAGGTGCGTGACGGCCTCGGCCAGTTCCTTGGCGGCGTCGCCGAAGTTTTTTTCGTTGAGATCGGATCGCGCTTCGAGCAGCCGTTCCTTCGCGTCCACCACACCCTGCCGATAGCGCAATGTGCGTTCGAACCCTTGCGTGGAGTCGATGACATTGCGCGAGAGATCTTTGGTCGTGTCCACGACTTCGGAGGAGAGTTCCTTGACGGCTTTCCTGACTTCCGCCGGACGCTGTCCGGTGTAGTAGCCCAGCAAGAACACTCCGCCCAGCAGCACCGTGATGCCGAGTATTTTCAACATGGGTGTCCCTTTCTTTTCAGCGTGTGCCGTAGCGAGCCCTCACTTGGCGGCCACCAGCTTGATCAAGCCGCCGGCTGCGGCGATCCGGATCGCCGGATCGGAATCGTTCAACGCCTGTTTCAGCAACGTCACCCCCTCGCGCCCGCCGAGTTTGCCGATGGCCCGTGCCGCCATCAGGCGGGGTTGCGGCTGCTGATCTTTGAGTAGCGACTCGACGACCAGAAAGGCCTTGCGGTTTCCCGACAACGCCACCGCCTGTGCCGTGGCGCCGCGGACCGAGGGGTCGGGATGCTTCGCCAGGTCGGCTGCGAGCAGCACCGCTTCGGGATCGCCCAGCCGCAGGAGCGCTTCGACTGCGCCCACGCGAACCAACTCCACCGGATCGCGGGCTGCTTGCCGGAGCACCGGCCGGCTCTGGGCCAGCTTCAGCCGCCCGAGGCTGGCGGCCGCGACGCTGCGGACGCGGGGGTCGTCGTCTTCCAGCGCGTGGAGCAGCGCCGGTTCCCCCTTCGGGTTGCCGAGGTCGCCCAAGGCACCGGCTGCAAATGCGCGCACGGATGGGTCGGGATCGTACACGGATTGGCTCAGGATCGGCAAGCTGGAGGGTCGCTTCAACTGTCCCAGCGCGCCCACGGCTGCCATGCGGAGCTCCGCATCCGGCAGGGTGGCTTCGCCGGCGATTTCGTCCACGGCGTCCGACTGTCCCATGCGGGCCAGCGCGGCCAGCGCAAAGATATGGAGGACACCTTCTTCGGATTTCGATAAGCGGACGATCGCGGAGCGAAGTCCGGGATCGGTCTTGGCTCCCAGCACATTCAATGCGGCGATGCGGACGGAGGGCGCTGGATCGTCCAGCGCGCGCACAAGCGCCGGCGTCGTGGTGGAGGACCGGGCTCGCGCCAGTCCCTCGGCGGCCCGGGCACGGACCATGACCGACGAGTCGAGCAGACCGTCTTCGAAGAGCGGCACCGCGTCGCGCGGCGCGACATCGGTCAGCGCCAGATAGGCGGCAATGCGGAGGTGCTCCTGAGGGTCGCGCACGTGGCGGGTGATGACGGCGAGCGCCAGATTCCTGAGCAGGCCGATATCGTCCGGCTTTCCCGGCGGCACGAGGCGCGTATAGAAGGTGAGCGCCGCGTCGGTCCGGCCGACGCGCAAAGCGCTCCGGACGCCGGCGCGCAGGACTTCCGGCGAGAGGCGCTGTTCTGCGGATGTTCCTTCCAGCAGGCGGACAACTTCATCGAAGCGGCCTTGCTGGAAGGCTTTCAGCGCGTCGTCTTGGAGGGATGCGTGGGAGGGAACGGCGGAGACGGGCGCAGCAAGCCACGCTACCCCAAGCCCGCAACAGACTGCGATGGCCAGGATGCCGCGCGCGCGCATGAAATTTACCGGCGGGGAGCAGTCGGAGAGGCGGCCGGCGCGTACAGGAGATCCATG